>CAMCZP010000024.1 GCA_945887855.1 Leptospira interrogans serovar Manilae
TACAGGAAGAAAAAGAGAGAGTAACCAATGCCTATTTTGAACTGGAAGCCTCCCAAAAACAGCTCATCCAATCTGACCGCATGATTACGTTAGGTACTCTGGTAGCGGGAGTTGCCCATGAAATCAATACTCCGTTGGGTGCAATCAAAGCCAGTGGGGAAAATATAAATATCTCCCTGAATAGTTTGATGGGAGCCATTTCAGATGTAATACCCGATAGCCTTCGGGAAGATTGGAGCCTTGTGACTAAAATTCTAGAAAAGAGCCAGACTCTTTCCCAATCCCTATCTAGCAAGGAATCTCGCAGCCTTAAGAAAAAAATAAAAGAAAACCTGGAAACTCAAGAAGTGGAGCGTGCAGAAGAGATAGCAGAAATATTTTTAGAACTGGGAATTTATAAAGATGACTCCTTACAAAAAGAGATCCTCTCCACACTAGGTTATATTCCCATTCTCAACATTTCCCATCTTATGTTTGGAATATTAAAAAAAGCTAAAACAATTGAAATCTCCGCTGATAGAGTTTCAAAAATTGTTAAGTCATTAAAGTCATACATGCACTTTGATTCATCAGAAGAGATGGTTCCAGCAGCCTTATATGAAACAATAGAAACCGTTCTTACAATTCTTCACAGTAAATTAAAAGCGGGCATTGAAGTACAAACAAACTATGGATCTGTACCTTTCATCTATTGTTTTCCCGATGAACTCGGTCAAATCATTACAAATCTAATCCACAATTCAATCCAGGCACTCGAAGGTACGGGAAAAATTAGCATAGAAGTAAAAACCATCGCTATCCCAGACCTACATTCCATCCATTCCCCGTTTCCAATCTCTATAGATGAACACAACTCTTTTGATGAAAAGTATATCTTTGATAAATTCTTAACTCTCTCTATTGAGGACAATGGGCCCGGGATTCCAGATGAAATTCAAAAGAAAATCTTTGAACCATTTTTCACTACAAAAAAAGCAGGGGAAGGCTCGGGTCTAGGGCTGCATATCATTCGAAAAATCATAGATAAACACAATGGATATTTAGAGCTATTCAGTAAGCCAGGTAGTACAAAGTTTACTGTTGGAATACCTGCTAGAATTTCATTAAAACCAAATCCCCCTACTCCTTAAAATCGTGATGTAACTTTTTTCGTAGCATCCTTTCTAAAAAAGCTGGGGCAAAGTTTCGCATCCACTTCACAAAAAATCCAGATTTGTCTATGATCACCAAACGAGAATTGGGGTCTTCAGCAGCAGCTACCATTTCAATCGCAACTTCTTCGGGAGTTTTTATCTTTCCACTAGCCTGCTCTTCATTGAGTTTATTGCCCTGAGCATCCAGCCCTGATGTGCGTAATGCAGTACGTGTATAGGGAGGACAAAAAATAATGGAACGCACTCCATAGTCAGACAATTCAACCCGAAGGGATTCATACACAGCATGAAGAGCCGCTTTGGAGGATGAATAAGCTGATCTACCGGGAATCCCATAGAGTCCTGATACAGTAGAGGTAACCATCACCATCCCCCTTGCTTTTTTCAATGCTTCTATCAATTCAAGGGTCAAGTGCACATTTCCAAAAAAGTTAACATCGAATGTACGACGAAATACAGATATATTCATTTTATCAAATCTTCCATGTGCCGTAATACCTGCATTGTTAAACAGATAATCTACAGTAGATGTAGCCTTTAGAATTTCTGCGGATGCACGTTTGATGTCTTCCTCTTTTGTAATATCACAGAGAATGGGTACTATTTCAGCTTTCCCTTTGGGTATGGTAGATGGTGATCTATCAATTGTAAAAATTCTAGTTTCTACGTTGGAAAGATGTAGCATCAAAGCCTTTCCAATCCCACTTGAAGTTCCTGTGATTACAATCGTCTTGTCTTTCCAAAGTGAAGTGTTCATAATGCTATAATTTAGAAGGGAATGAATTTTATTCTACCACAAAAAATTCAAACCATTTGTAAGGACTCTTATAAATTCTTCCGCACCTAAGGAATTGTGGTATACAATTGGTTTGAAATCGAAAATTATAAACCTCATGAATGTGAAAGAACGCATCATCGGTAAATTGGATTGTTTACATATTCCAGGAGATAAGAATGGAGCTGCTATAGTTTTACTCCATGGGTATGGTGCAAATGCACAGGACCTATTTCCCCTGCACAAAGTAATAGAAACCTATCCTGGCACACATTGGTTTTTTCCCCAAGGTCCTTTGGAGCTAGGTAATTATGGAAAATTCACAAGCAGAGCTTGGTTCCCCCTAGGTGTTGCGGATTCCATCCTCCAAGCTGTAGAAACTGGAAACTGGACCAAAGTGGCTTCTCTCAACCCCAAAGGTTTAGACACCGCTAGGGAGCTCCTAATCCAATTTCTGAAAGAAATAGGGATTCCCTATTCCAAAGTAATCCTCGGTGGGTTTAGCCAAGGCGCAATGCTTGCTCTCGACACGTTTCTCACCCTTGAGGACAAACCTCTCGGTCTTACAATTCTTTCAGGAACGGTTCTCAAAGAAAACAAATGGATAGAGCTCGCAGCACACAAATCAGGTTTCCAGTTTATACAATCCCACGGGATGGTAGATGATCTTTTGCCATTTGCAGCTGCCAAACGATTAGAAGCCCTGCTTTTCTCTGCAGGTTTAAAAGGAGAGTTCGTGCAGTTTCCAGGAGGTCATGATATCCCAGAAGTTGTAGTACGAAAAGTATCCAACTACATTATGAGCAGAAACTACAATGCTCCCAAATAGGGATTCAATATAAAGTTTTCTATCATCTTCATCCCACCTTCCGTAGCAAAAGACTCAGGATGAAATTGAATGCCTTCTATGGGATAGGTTTTATGCCGCAATCCCATGATTTCTTTAGCTTCATCGGTTATCACTCTTGCAGTAATTTCTAAACAATCGGGTATGGTTGACTCTTCTGCCACTAATGAATGGTATCTCATCACTTCTATTTCTTGGGGCAAATCTTGGAATACGCCTTTTGTATCATGTGATATTTTATCTGTCTTACCATGCTTTGGAATATTGGCACGCACTACCCTACCCCCAAAATAATGAGCAATTCCCTGCATCCCCAAACAAACCCCCAGCACAGGAATAGTTTTTCCCAATTCTAAAATAACCTCGGAACACACACCAAAGTATTCCTTATCTTTGGGATCACCAGGGCCCGGTGAAATAACGATCCTATCATATTGCATATTTCGTATCTCAACTATAGAGGATTCATCATTTCGTATAACAGTAAGAGTAAACTCTTTTTTTGTTCCTGAAAGAATTTCCCCCATATATTGGTACAAATTGTAAGTAAAAGAATCATAGTTATCAATCAACAATACTTTCATAAAAAAGATCCCATAACTTTTTCAATCGCAGCAGATTTACGCCTAATTTCATCGTACTCATTTTCTGGAGTAGAGTCATACACTACCCCACCAGATGCCTGCGAGTATGCATAGTTTCCAGATATAAACAAAGAACGTATGGGAATGGCAAATGTACAATTTCCATTGAATCCAAAATGCCCCACTGCTCCCCCATAAATTCCCCTGGGATTTTTTTCCGTATTACGAATTATTTTCATAGATTCAATTTTAGGAGCTCCCGAAAGAGTTCCCGCAGGAAAAGAAGAGGCCAATCCCGAAAACATATCCTCACCATGACGCAAAATCCCTGTCACTTCGCTGGAAATATGCTGGATATGACTAAACTTTTTAATGTCCATAAGTTTTCTTACCTTTACAGTACCAAACTGAGCCACCTTCCCCAAATCATTTCTATGCAAATCTACCAACATATTGTGTTCTGCTATCTCTTTGGGATCTCTGAGGAGAGTTCGGGCATAGAGGGTGTCTTCCGTATCCGTGCCTCCCCTTCGAATTGATCCAGCGAGTGGAAATGTTTCCATTTCACCATTGTGCAGACGAAACAAAAGTTCCGGACTTGCTCCAATCAAACAAACTTTTCCAAATTTGATGTAATACATGTGGGGAGATGGATTTACCTCCCGTAGCTTGAGATAGAGTAGCATAGGGTCACCTGTAATCTCATACTCAGTCTTAAAACCCAATTGGCATTGAAATGTATTACCAGCACGTATTTCTTCCAAGATAGATTTAACATTTGTTTCATGGTCTTTTTCGCTCATGGAGTACCCATGTTTTTTTACATGGAGAGAATATTGGTCTACGGGCAAATCAGAGGAATAGATCCATTCCTCCACCTGTTCTAATCTTGAATTTTCGTAATAAAAATAGTATGTCTCACCAGTAATTTTATCCAATACAAGGCCGTCTTTGTACACACCAAACTGAAATTGTGGAAACCGTGGGTCTACAGGAAGTTTGAGACTTTCCTCCATATAGTTCATAGATTCATAGGAGAGAAACCCTACCAATCCTCCCGCATAGTCTCTAGAGAGAGTTGTGGGAGGCATAAGTTCCCGTAAGCTCCAATACGGATTGGGTACTATATATGTTTCTGATCCCACCGTAAGGCTGTGATCATTGGCGGAAACTATACATTCGGGCATAAATCCCAAAATTGAGTATCTCGCATTGTTTGTGTCTTTTTCTAACGACTCTAAAAAAAAACAATTCTCCACTGATTTTTCTATCAATCGAAAAAGAGAAAGAAAATCTACCTCAGTCGTCAGTTTTCTATAGATTGGTTTTCTACCCAGTTGGATCTTAGGGATCTTCATTCTCCGATACAATTCTATCTCTAAATTTCCTGTAAATCATATTTAGGATTCCTGTATCTTGCCGTTAAAATAGGTAAGGAGTCAATGTAATGATACATAATCTGGTAACCGGAATTCTTTTACTTTCAGTCTTTTTTTCCAGCAATTGTTTTGGAAGGTTTACACTTGTACAAAAAGTTCATGGAATCAATGATGATTTGAACATAGGGGAAGGAAAAATCAATGTTTTCACAAAATCCATTTTTATGATCCTCATGGGTGTAGTACAATTATATACGGGTGCAATTGTTTTAGATATTTTGTTTCTCAATTTAGTAGAATTCTGGACAGAAAAAAATCCTCTCACAGTCGATACTTCCCATCTAAAAAAGCAAACCCTAGCAGATGGATCCCAAATAGAATTCACTCACAAGAAAGATTCCTTTCAATTTAGTGTTACAAAAAATAATAAAACACATACATTTATTGCCTTTAAAGAGCAAAAAGGAAAGCTATTCCAAGAAGTGGATGGAAGCCTAAAAGAAATAGAAGTAGACCACTTTGAATTTGGTGATTTATTATTTCTCTCTTCAGGGGGCAAAAAACAAATCATTTCTAAGCGAGAACTGGGGTTTCTATAAATTTATTGATTGCTCCAAAAAATAGAGTCTAAACTATATAGATATGGAACCATCCTCTAAATTGGAATCAGAAATTCGTCAGTTAGAAGTTGAATCAAAGAATATTAGCAAACGAGCTAGGGAGCACTACTTGGAACAGGTATCAGACTTTAAAGAAAAAATCAAACAAATCGGTGACGATGCAGGCATAAAAGCAAAACAGGTGATTGACCAAGCCGGAGAATATATTTCCCAAAATCCACAAAAGTCTGCCCTGATTGGGTTAGGCATAGGTTTGGGAGCAGGCATTTTGTTAGGGCTTCTCTCACGAAGATCTAAACACGAGTAGCATTTTTTGGCAAAAAAAAAAGTACCTCTACCTAAAAAGAAAAAACCAGAAAAACGCTCCCTTGTAGAACAGTTTCTCCAAGTTTTTGAGCATATTCTTTCTTATTTTGAGGTACTCCTTGTCTATCTTCGTAAATCTTTAAATCTAAGCATCCAAAGGGCTTTGGGAGCTTTTGTAGTACTTCTGTACTTAGGTTTTCTTAATTTTACAGGCACACTCCTCATCCTACATGGGTTTTACCATCAGTTACTAGACATCTTTCAGCAAAACCAAGTCTATGCCTCTCTGAGTCTTGGATTGGGGCTCTTCACAGTTTCTAGTATTCTATTGGCTATCTTGATCAAAAAAATAAGTGTATAAATGAAACCAAAGATCCCGATCAATCCATTCCACGAAGAGGAAGAAAGGTATCACAAAGATCCCAATGACATGAGTCTTGAGGAATTAGAACTTCTTTTGTATACAAAGCGAATGGAACTTAAGCTAGACATTATGCGATTGGAAAGCAAGATAAACTACACTAAAATCATCATTGATACAATTGTTTCCTTAGGTATCCCTGAAAAAATTGAAAAATACATCTTCCAATTCTATGGAAATTCTACCCAAAAACAAGATAAAAAGGAAGCTTAAAATCAGATACTGGAAAGCCCCCAAGCTCTCGCTAAATTGATCAATTGGCCTAAAGTTAGTTTTCCCAACTTACGTGTTACATTCACCCTATGGGTATTAACAGTTCTATCTGAAATATCCATCTTCTGAGCAATTTCAGTGTATGTTAAACCATTTGTGAAATAGCTAATAAATTCAAGTTCTTTTGGACTGAGTTTATGAAATGGGTTTTGGATTGAGCTTCGAATTTTATCAAAATCTAATTTGGCCTCAGCTCTCTCAAAAAAGTATTTCTCTCCCCGAAGGACTGATTCAATGGCATTGAGCAAATTCTCTTTAGGCTCAGTTTTAGAAACAAATCCATCAATTCCAACTTCTCTGCAAAGATTGATAATACTTTTATCTTCTATATTAGATATAAGAATAGATTTCAATCCTGAAATTTTTGCTTTTAACATTTGTATTATATCAATTCCATTTGCACCTGGCATTAAAAAATCAATTATCAGTAGATCCGGTTTTGTTTTCTCAACAACTGAAAAAATATCTTGAGCATCTGATACTACTCCCACTACTTCATACTTCTCATTCTTCTTGAATAAGCTATTGAGTCCCATTAGAAATATTTCATGATCATCAGCTATTAGTACTTTTATTTTTTTTTCAGCTACTTCCATTGGATATCCTCTATTTTACTTCTCTGATCTGAATTGTTTCAACACGATCTGTCCCCGCAATGATATCGGATAAAATCACAACTCTGTCACCATCAGAAACCATTCCATTTTTTTTGATAGTTTCAATTGCTGCTATAATCGTCTTTTCTGGATCACTAGAAAAGTCCATTCTGTATGGCAAGATCCCTCTATGCAGCCATAGCTTTCGTCTTACAGATGTCATATTTGTGAAAGCATGTATCACTGGGTATACTGGATGGAATCCTGCAAGATTCATAGCGGTAGTACCTCTTCTTGTAATCACTATCACTGCGGGAGCCTTGAGGGAGTCAGCCAATTGTGCAGCTGCCTTTGCTAATTCTTCTTTTTGGTTTCGGGGAATTCTATCTTTCACATACCCCACACCGCCTCCTGAGTTCTCCACTCTAAGGGCAATATTATTGAGCATTTCTACACATTTTTCTGGATATTTACCACTGGCAGTTTCACCTGAAAGCATTACTGCATCGGATTCTTCAAATACAGCATTGGCTACATCCGTAACTTCAGCTCTGGTGGGTGAGGGAAATTGGATCATACTTTCTAAAAGATGTGTAGCTACAATCACAGGTTTTCCTTGTATTGCACATTCTTTTATGATTTTCCTCTGGATGATGGGAAGCTCTTCAATCTCGACTTCTACTCCCAGATCACCCCTTGCAATCATAACACCATCTGAGACTTCAATGATTTGTTTATAATTTTTTACTGCTTCTTGGTCTTCAATTTTAGAAACTATACGGGCATGTCCGTTGTTATCTTCAATGTATTTCCGTAGTTCAATTACATCCTCTGGAGTTCTAACAAAAGAAAGTGCTACAAAATCTATATCCTGTTCCAAACCAAATAGAATATCTCTCTTATCCTTAGCAGTGATAGAGGGTAGATTTACTCGTATCCCCGGTAAGTTGATATGCTTTCTACTTCCCAGCTTCCCACCATCTAAAACCCTACATACAAGTTCTTTTTCTTTTATTTCTAAAACAACCAAATTGATAAGACCGTTGTCTACGGTGACCTTATCGCCCTCTTTCAAATCATTTACTATATCACTGTAGTTCACAAACACAGATTTTGCTTCAGACTCTAAACCGGGTATGATATGAAATGTAAATATTTCTCCAATTTTTAAATCTAGTTCAGCGTTCACATCTCCTGTTCGTATCTCAGGTCCCTGCGTATCCAAAAGAATAGCAATTGGATTCTTGAGTTTGCGATTGATATTCTTAATCTTTTTTATGATATCACCATGAAACTTATGATCTCCATGTGACATGTTCAAACGGGCAATATTCATCCCACACAGGGCAAGCTTCTCAATCATTTCAGAAGACTTGGTTGCAGGTCCTATTGTACATATAATTTTGGTCTTACGAAATTTTTCTTTAGCTGGCATTTTATATTTTATTCATTGTCCTTTGTAAAAATTCTTCTAATGATGAGTACAGGTCGAAACGTTCTTGGTTTGGAACCACTGCTGATTTTTCCCTATCATGCTCTCGTTTTGCTTTTTCCAAGATGTCTTTTCCTTTCTTTTTCAAATAGTCTTTGGTAACTAAAATAGGCCATTTGTACTTGGGTGGTTTTGTGGCTGTCTTGATTTGAAAGGAAAGAATATCTTTACTAAAATTCTTTTTGAGTAAATCCAGGAGTTCTTCTTCAGTCATTGGCTCATCAAATGAACTATGAAGAAATTCCCTATCAGGATAGATCTCACGATCCCATGCCGAATCTAAAATAGAAGATATCTTGGTGAGAAGAGCTTTATTTTTTTTCTCATCTTTGGGATCTTTTTTAACTTTTTTTTCGGTTCCTGTAGAAACTGTAGTACTTACTTCCTTTTGATCCTTCATTTTTGCTTCTACACGTTTGGCAGTTTCTTCGTCTATTTCTCTAGCTTTGGTCAAAGCGATACGTTTCTTTTGTTCAATATCAATACTACTTTTAAGCTTTGCTGCTTCTATTTCACTCACATGTTTATTTCCAAATAAAGACCGCCAAATTTTGATAAAGATATTTAAATATTTGAATAAACTAATGGTCTCTGATTCATGAAAGTTTTTCTTTTGTACATCATCAATAAAATCCATAATATGCATTCTGCTGAGTATACGAATTTCAATGTCGTTCCCTGTTTCTTCATATAATCTTTTAGCAAGATAAATCGCATCTTTTAAACAATTTTTATGAAGCAGGTAAGTATGATAAGATGAATTGTCTTCATGCTCAATATTTAGCAAAGAACTGTTTGCCATCAGAGCCGCTACCACATCTTTAGAAAGGGGTTGCTCATTGATTCGTAAATTTTTTATCTTACAAAGTTTCCCTGAATTTTCAATGTATATTAAAATTTCTTTAATCTGTTCGTTGAGTTCTTTTAAAACTAATTCTTTTTTATAGGATTCAAGGTAAGAATCTAAAATAATAAACTCTTCTACAAGAATCTTTTGGTCACCAAAGTTAGCATCCATAAACTTCAAAACAGTTTCAGCAAGTACTTTGGGGTTAGAGTAATCAGCCTCTTTAGGCTCAGGTATTATACCTAATTTTATAAATTCAGTTATAATGTTTTCTTTTATATAATCAAAGTAAATATTTTTTCTTTCTATTATCTCATCCGGATCATTGTAAAGGAATATAGATTTATTAGATGTCTTAAGTGCGGATTCATTTCTAAAAAATAATATAATTTTATCTTCCGTTAGCATTTTCAAAATTGGTTTTAGATGAATTTGAAAGGTTTCTTCCTTCATATTTTTTGTAGTGTCATACTGACAATTAAACAACTGGGATATGTCCCAATTTGCATAGGTTTCATTTAACTTATTTTGACCAACTTTAGAAAATATAAAATCTTTAAATTTCAGCCCCTTATAAGGAGAACGATTCCCTCCCAATCCCCTTTTTATAGCAGTTACACTGGCTTCATTCAAAAATTGAATAATTCGTTCACAAGAGTCTCCATCCATTGCAGGTGGGCGTAAATAGACAGTATTCCTATTTAAAATATTAAATAAGTTTTCATCTCGTTCAGATGTAGAAGGATCATATTCTACAGTGGTTACTTTTTTAATAACAGGAACCAGAGTTCTAAAACAAAGTTCCATTAGAAAAGTTTCCGCTCGATCTCTTTCCATTGAGATTTCTCTGGCAATGATTTCTACATTAGGTAAAAGTTTATTTGTGGAATACTTATCTGCCCAAGCACCTATGGCAGTGAATAGGCGATAGATACCTCGATACTTGGTATCTTTAGCTTCCATGTTTTGTACTACTTCTAATCCAGAAGTATAATCTAAAATTTTATAAATACTTTTACTGTTATCTGCCAATTCAGTTTACTTTTAAAATTCCTTTTTTGTATACAAGTTCTGCATTTAAAATTGCTGCTCCTGCTGCACCCCGAATGGTATTGTGGCTTAAGACCACATATTTAAAATCAAAGAGCGGATCAGGTCTAAGCCTACCTACAGTTGTAGTCATGCCCCTTCCTGAATTCAAGTCAATTCTGGGTTGGGGTCTATCAATTTCTTCTTTATAATCAATAATGACGGAAGGAGCCGAGGGAAGTCCTAATCGCTGGGCTTCACTTTTAAACTCGGACCAAACCTTTCGAATTTCAAACTCTGTGGTTTTCTTAGAGAGTTTCACAGAAACACAGACTGTATGGCCATCAATCACAGGCACTCGATTGCAATGGGCTGATGTAGCAAAACTGGCAGATACAATTTTTCCATTTTCCACTTTTCCCAAACACTTTTGCGGCTCCGTTTCCACCTTGGACTCTTCTCCACTGATATATGGCACTACATTCCCCAAGATATCCATGGAGGGCACTCCCGGGTACCCTGCTCCGGACACTGCCTGCATGGACACGATAAACAAACTTTCAATCCCAAAGTGATCGAACAAAGGCTTGAGAGTGATTGTAACTCCCATGATGGTACAATTCGAATTTGTAATAATTTTTCCGGGAGTTTTTTGGAACTCCAACACAGAGAGATGCTCCGGGTTGACCTCTGCACTGAGAATGGGAACATCGGGGGTCATTCTATAATTTTTTGCATTGGAAACTACCATCACACCTGCTTTGGCATATTCCATTTCAATCTCACCAGCCACATCGCTGTCGAGACCGCTAAAGACCAGATCCACGTTTGGAGTTTCCGCAGGAGTGCAACCCACTACCTTCATGCTTTTGGCATACTCAGGAATTTTGGGAGATACCTTCCATCGGGATACCATCACATCTCCATAGAGCTTTCCAGAGCTCCTATCAGATGCTCCTAAATAAGCCAATTCAAAATATTCATGGTTTTCTAGAAGTTCGATGAATCGCTGACCTACAGACCCGGTAGCTCCTAAAACTGCAACTCTTGCTTTTTTCATTCGTGAAATCCTTTCTGGGTAATCAATTCACCCAGTATTTCAGAGAAAGATAATCTTTAAAGCATTTCTCGAAAATATCCTTCTATACGCCTATCGAAACTATCCAAAAAAGTTCGATAGATATGCATAGCCAGAGTAGAAGGAATAGCTATCATCAGTCCATATATTGTAGTGAGAAGTGCCTGGCTAATTCCAGAGGCAAAGATCTCAGGAGAGGCTTGCTTGTATAGTTTCATGCTCTCAAAGGCAGAATGAATCCCCAAAACAGTACCTAAGAGACCTAAAAGTGTGGAGATAGCTGCTAAATTTCCCAACCACAAAATCTCTCTCTCCCGGAAAAAATAAATTTCCTCCCATTCCCGTTCTGAAAAGGGAAGTGTCTTTGCAATGGAAAATTTTTTCAGTGTGCGAAAGAGTTTAATGTGAAAAAAACAAAGATCCAGGACAATTCCCAGTACCAAGATAGAGACGGTGAGAAGGAAGTACATCCCGGCACCACCCTCCTCTAATCTTTCCCAAAGGTTCATTAGAACTCGTTTTTTTTGGCTGAAAGTTCGTTTATTTTTTCAAACAGCATGTCATTGGTAGAGGCAAGTCTTTGAGCCATAATATTTACCATTTTAGACGCAAAGAGTGGATTGTCCGTTAAAAATTTTTCTAGTTGGGGCTTATTTTCAATCACCGCCATTCGGACATCCTGTATTACTCTTGCACAAGCACTTCTGGGCTTATCCCGAAATAGAGCCATTTCTCCAAAAAAATCTCCTACTTTCATCATAGAGAGACTCACTTCCTTTTCTTTTATAACAACATAAATTTCCACCATTCCCTCTAATACTATGTACATGGCGGTACCTTTATCACCTTCTTTAAAAATAACTTTTCCTGTTTTTACACTGACAATCGATGCCATCTATGTGTTTCTTTGCGTTTGAAGTTGTTTATACAAAAGTATTTATTCCATATATCTCTATCATTCCATTTAGCGTTCGGGAACTTAGGCTTCTTTTATAATCTTCGACCTGTTTACAAAAAGGGCAGTGCAAAAAACAAGCCTTGATTTTTGGTAGAAATTTAATAACAAAGAAACTACTCTCTACTTATGAACTCTTCTCTAAAATTACAGGCTGAACTATTTGGTTTATTTCTTTTTTCCTTAGTATTCCTTCATAAGAAAATTCGGGATTTAGCAATGGGAAATAAGCATTTACAGGATCCCCATTCCAAACCAATGAGAAATTCTTCCATTGATATGGTTCGTGGAATAGCTATGTGTGGAATTATCCTCATACATGTTCACTCCTACTTTTCGTACTTCAAAGTAGAAGATTCTATTTTATTTATTTCTGGAAGCATAGCTAACCTATCTAGATTTTCTGTACCTGTATTTATTCTAACATCAGGAATATTTATTTCCTATAAAGGAAATCTAAACTTTTGGAAATCTAGGCTTACACAATTGGTAATCCCCTATTCTCTCTTTGGTTTGGTAGGCTTCCTTATAAAATATCCTATCAGTGATGGTTGGATTTTTGAGTTTTTAAAGAAATTTTTTTTGGGAACTATATATGAACCGTACTACTATATTCCCCTACTCTTTCAATTTTATCTTCTCTATGCTCTCTTCTTTAAACATTCCAATGCATGGAGCATTTCCCAAAAATGGGCTTACTTTCTCTGTTTTTTAATTATAAATCTAATTTCTAATCAATTTTTTCCCACAGGGGGAAACTGGCAGTTTATTGAACCTTTAGTCTTTACTAATTTCTTATTTTTTTTCGTCTTTGGGCTAATTGCAAAACCAATTCTCTCTGAATCTACTGAATTGCTTGCTCTTTTCTCTGATAAAAAAATCAAACTTACTTTATATTTTACTACCACTCTTTATGTAGTATATTTGATACTCTTGACTTTTACCACAGGAACTGGTTTTTCTAATCATTTGATTTTTTATCCTATAGTTTGTTTTTTGCTTTTATTTTATGGGTGTATAGTTCTCGAAAAAAATTCTTCTTCCTTTTCGAAAATTATTGTCTCTATTCTAAGCTATATTGGGAAGAATAGTCTCTTTGTATTTTTAGTACATCCTATCCTAATTCATCTCCTGCACGCATACCACCCATATACTTTTGGTGGGAAATTTTTATCTTATTTTGTAATTTTCATTCTAAACCTAATCATTCCTCTAGGGGTAGGGGAAATGTACAACCAAATTCAAAAGTCATTTCTTGGTCTAAAGCAAAAATAGAAATTTGGATTTGTAAAGTATTAGAGCATCTATGACGCAACTGCAATAACTATCTTTTTTTTGCCGGCAGGCAAAAAAAAGCCTAGGATTGTTGCGAATAAAATTGCAAAAACTGACTTTTTGCAGGAACGCCATTTATTTTCTATTGCGAAACCTTGGTTTGTATCCATAGATTTTCGCAATAGAAGATCATAGCCTCGATAAAATTATTTTTTCTTAGTGGCTGGTTTTTTCTTAATTGGAGGAGTTTTCTTTTTTGCTATAGGTTCTTTTTTCTTTCCCACAGCAGTTTTAGGCAATGCCTCTTTCTTTTTAGAAACAGGTTTTGGTTCTGGTGAAGGGGTTGCCACTGGCTTCTTTTTAGAGACTGTTTTTTTAGCAACAGGTGTGGGAATAGCCTCAGGCTCTTTCTTATCCTCTGTTGGAGGATCGTTAGATACTTCTTCAGATCTTCCTTCTGGAGTTGAATGTATTTGAGGTTCAGGAGCAGAGGGAGAACTTTCTTCCTTATCTGAATTCATTTGCTCCATAATCACTTTCTCTTCATACATAAAACCATCTTCTTTTGAATGATCCAATACATCAGTAGGGGAGGGGGACTCCTGACTTTCCTTTGGTTCAACGTGGTTTATAAAACTTAAGTGCAAAGAAAAGTGAATGAGATGTAATTTTGTCCATTCGTTTTTGTTGAGTTCATCAAACACAGGATGAACTGCCATCTGTCCCGAATAAGACTGAAATTCAGATATCATAGCCCTAAGCCTTTGGATAGCAGGAGGAATAGGAGCTTCTTCCCTTTTAGAGGGGGCTGAAGAATTAGGGTACCCCGCTTTCATCTCTCCGGAATTGATGATTTTATTGTATATAAATTTTCCGAGGGTTACCCTAAATAATTTAAATTGTAGTTTGGGAAACCCATGCATAGAGTTATGTAGCATATCAGTCATGTGCTGGAGAATTTGGTACACCGACCAAACTCCAACTGTTCGCAACTCCGTTGCTTTTTCTATTTTGTCCAACTCATCTTCTAAATCTTTAAATGAATTCAATTTTAATTCTCGTCGCAATCTTTCCTCCAATGTGTGCTCAAATTTTATGCCAGACCGTATCGCTTTTTTAATAGCTGTAATTCTCTGACAAACGCTTCTCTTTTTTTCAGGGGAAGAACCTTTAGATCCACAGTTACTTTAGAATCCATTGCCTTTTTCTCTATGGGTGAAATGATTTCACCCCCCCTGCCCTCTTTCTCCCGTAGGAGACTTTCCAGATTTTTTATAGAAGCTTCTTTACCGGTTTTTATCAAGTCTTCAACAGACTTTTGGTCCAATCGGGCAATTGAGCTGAGCTGCTTTATATAGCGCTCTGTGTAACCCAAAATTCCGGCAACTTCTTCAGCTGTCTTCTTCCTTTCCCTGCGAAGAAATGCAACTGCTCTACCAACTTCCCAGGGATTTAAGCTTTTTCGCTTTTCGTTCTCTGCAAGTGCCATTTCATAACAAACATCTATGGAGTCATTTACTATTCTTGCTGGAATCTCAGTCCAACCTAGTTTTTGGGCAGCTCGAAATCTCCTCTCCCCCGCTACTATTTGGTATTTATCATCCTCTTTTCTAACAACAATAGGCTCAATCAAACCCAATCGGGACATGGAATCCACAAGATCCTCTACCCTATCTTTGCCAAAGATTCTCGGCTGCAGGGGGTTGGGATGAATTTCTGACATCCTCAATTTTTCAGGATCTCCGCCACTCTGAAATGCTGTTAAAAGATCCATGGAGGCAAATTCACTTTTCTTTGTCATTTGCCCTGCTCCTTACTTCTGCCGCTAAATCTAAGAATGGTCCTCTAATTTTATCATCACACTCTTTTAACATTTTTCCTTTTACCTGTGCCTGAGGGATCCCTTCCCTTCTAGGAATTACAGTTTTAAAAACGGGAAAGTATTTTTTTACACCCTCCGCTAATCCGGAGAGAGCTCTAGATTCTTCGTATTGATTGAATACCGCTCCCAAGAGACTGAGTTTGGGATTTGCTTTCTTTTTTATTTTTTCAATTGTTCCATATAGATCGCTGATACCCTGTACGCTAAATGCTCTCGTTTGGATGGGGATCAAAACATAATCAGATGCGATCAGAGCATTTTCCAAACTCAAGCCTAATGATGGAGAACAATCTATCAATATAAAATCATAATCATTTTTCACAGTATCCAAAACATCTTTCAAAAGACTAAAATCTTCCACTCCAAAGGGAGTAGTAAAATTTGCCAGTGCAATCGAAGAAGGAAACAAATGAAAATTTTTATGAATTTCTTTGATAACTTTTTTTGCAGCTATACTCTCTTTGCCTCTATATCCCAAACAATCAAAAATACTTGTAGGAGTTTCTTTATAAAAGAATCTAGTTGCATTTGCTTGAGCATCCCAGTCTACCAATAGAACTTTTTCTTGCTCTGCCAATGCCTCGGAAAGAAAGAGAGAAATAGAAGTTTTTCCCTCTCCACCTTTTTGATTGGAAACAGAAATGATCTTTCCAGATCTCTGAACCTTTTTGGTGATCTTATTAATTTTAGTTGCCATCCCTTTATTTATCGGATTCCTATGAATCCAGTTTTGACTTGGCAGATTTAAAATCTATAAAAAATACATTCATTCTTTATTAGGTAAATATTTATAGAACTTTCGGGGGTGAAATCATTTCACCCCCGCCAATAAACATAATAAACATTTATTTACAGAATCGTCCTTCATACAACTGTAGCTACGTGAATGTTTTTTTATCCTTATTTCTACTTGTTTTCTTCTTACCTATTCCTCCACTCCAGAGCCAAGGATATATAGGTATACTGGGCGGTAGAAACAGTGGAGATCATATCTTTGAAACAGGAAATAAATACCCAAACCTATCCGGTATAAAAGGTGGTTCCAGAATTACCTACGACCGTAACTATAATTTTGGTGGATTAGAAGGTGGCTATTCCTTTGGGAAGCTCAATATCGAAGGAAAATTTGCTACCACGGGTTGGTCAGTAAAAACAAAAGAATCCCGAGATGAAGATTTTCTAATGGGGGATATCTCTACAGAAAGAAGAGACAAGTTTTCACTTTCTCCCCTCTTTCTTAACGACTCAGCACACACCTATACGGGAACTCAAAACTTTGCAGATGGAAAAGCAAAATCTACTGTTTATGAACAGAGAATGAGTATGTTTGCAAAATACTATTTTTCAGGAAACTCCTCAGATCCCTGGGAATCAAAAGATAGAATTTTTATAACTTTTGGTTTTAGATATAACTACTTTAAATATGTACTCTATGATGTTACCCAATATGTAAGAACACCATTCTATTATGGTCCAATTGGAAATGGTTTATCGTATGCACATTCGAGCTTTGAATACGGTGGGGGAGGGGGGTATACCATGCATTTTGGTAGGTTTCGAATTGAGCCTTCCCTCATAATACTCATAGGCTTCAATCGGTTTAGGGATTATCATGTGCAAAGGGATTTAAATTTTTACGGTGAAAACGACGGATTAGGATTTATAGCTAAACTTCTCACCTCTTATTCCATCTCTGAGAAAACACAAATTCGGTTGAGTTATGAAGCTCATAGAATGTATACAACGGGATATTTTAGAACAAAGGGAGGATTGAATTTTCAGGACTATTCCTCTAACTATGTTGGTAAATTCAATGGGAATGCTTCTACGAAAGAAGCATACATTGAGTTAGGAGTGATAACAAAACTCACACGGGAATAGCATTGTATTCGGCAGTGTGTTTTCGTTTAGACCTATGATGCTCCTTAGGGACATGAGGAAATTTCATTTTGCCTATCTTGTGAGTGAGTTCTATTAGCTTTTCCACACCCAAAAGCTCTACTAGTTCCAGACTTTTTGAAAACCCTAGGCTCTCCAATAGAACCAAGATATTGTCCACACCTATCGATTGAACTAAAGGAACTAAATCAGAAAGTCCCCTTTTTCGAATCCATTTTTTTGCCTGTGGAAGTGTGAGAGCATGGCCTAAAATGACCAACCGATCCACATCAATTTGTTTGGTCAAACGCATCATTTCCTCTGGCCCTGCATACGAAATAATACCCACACATTTCTCTACACCAATGTTCTTAAGCAGCTTAACAGCATTTTCCCTGCCGATCTCTCCGGCCATCATTGCAATTTGCTGGGGAGTTAAATTTTCGCAGATATACTTTAACTCCAGAATGGTCATATTCTCTACATAGTAGATGAGATCTTCATCTGTGTTGTACGCCATTATCTCTATGATATCATTTTCCGGTATATTGTTTAAGAGATCTAAAATCTTAGCATCTGTAAGGGTGGCCGCCAGATTGATAATTCTATCTTTATTGAGTTTTAAGGTGAGTGAGTTTACCCGTTTGTATCCAACATTTTGGATAATTTTCAGAGACTTAGAGGGGCCTAACTTTTCTAAATATTCATAAAAATTTTGGAGTGTATGGAACACAGTTTTCATAAAAACAACTATATGTCACTTAACAAATAGATTTCAAGCATTCTTTTTATTTTCAAAACTCTGTACTTGTAATAGATTGGTATAGTAAACTTCTGAAATGAACTTAAAAAACGTACACACCCTAATCTACAAGTGGAGGCACTATAGAAGAATACTTTTTTCTTCGGCAGATAGACTACCGTTTGGATTCTATGCAATTCTCTATACAGTTTTTTTCTTATTTTTGGGTTGGAGTAGGGTAGGGGAGTACGGACAAAGTATCTCTTCTCTTTTGGGCATTTACGAAGGGTTTGCCACTCTAAATCCTCTCTACAGACAGGAGTCTTTTGTCCTCTACAAAGATGGAGGATATGATGGTCAGTTTTTCTTTTTTATTTCCGAATATTTATTCCACAGTAAAATCACTGTACCTCCCATATTGGATTCCTTTCGACTTCGATTTGTTAGAATTGGAATGCCTATTTTATCAGGCTTTTTTAGCAGTATTTTTAATTTTCAATACTATTCCGAAATCACTCTCTGCCTAGTTTTGGGCTTTCATGTAAGTGCATCTTTTGTTCTCAAAAAAATGCTTTCCCCCACACAAAAAGGAATCTATCTTCTGTTTCTTTTCTCTCCTTTCTCTATAAATGCAAATCTTCTCTTGGTCAGTGACGGTCTCTTTGCATCCTGTTTTTTCCTTTGGGTATATGCCGTGAAACGGGCGGGTCTTTCCATTGCAAAACCTATCATTCTAAGAACATCTCGTATCACGAAAAAAGAACTCTTTCTACCTTTGCTTTTAGGTTCCCTTTTTTTTCTATCTATCCGAGAAACATCCCTGCCTTTTTTCGGTACAATATTCCTTCTAGCCTTGTTGGGAAGGCAGTTTTATCTTTCCGTCATTCTCAGCATTGCTTTAGGACTCTATATATGCTTTTATCTATTTGTGGGCACTTATAGTGGATTTCCAGAAGGAACCAATCCCCTGGGATTTTTGGAACTGTCAGACTTTCCTTTTTTCGGATTTTTTAAATCTTTGCACATTCCCGAACCACTCAACTTGAGTGGAATCAGCCGAGAGCTCAGTAAATTTCCTCTTCTCCTGCTCTTGGTTTCTCTGGGGCTCCAAACACAAAACATGAAATCTCTGGAAGAGAAAATCCTGGCATTGCCTCTGTATTTCTTTGTTTTTTTAGGATCCATTGCAGAAGCTGGGTACTGGCTTTCTTTTGATAATTCCAGCCGATTTTTTACACTGGTCTTTCCTTACACACTTTTAATATCCCGAAGAATGCCCGGGTACCGTCACTTTGGTGCTATTGAGCTAGTTTTTCTGCTATTTATCGCTGTAATCCTTCGATTTTTAGTTCTCAAACAGGGAATGAACTACACTATTTGGTGAGAGATTTCATGATTTCCAGGGTTGCCATCGATTGGTTTAGGGTATAAAAATGTATACCGGGGCTAACCGCCAAAAGTTCACGGCACTGTGCTGTGGTGTATGCAATGCTAAGTTTCATAAACTCCGTTGGATTGTCTTTTTCCCTTTCCAATTTAAAAACCAGGTCTTCTGGGATTTCACACTCTGCTAGATCTTTGAATCTTTGGATTTGGGTATACGAAGTGATGGGCATAATCCCCGGGATAATAGGTGACGAAATACCAGCACTTCTTGCTCTATCTAAAAATTTTATAAAAACAGAATTAGAAAAAAATAATTGTGATACTAAAAACTCTGCACCTGACTCAACTTTCTTTTTTAAATAAGCAATATCTGACTCAATTGTAGGAGAATCGGGATGTTTTTCAGGATAGCATCCCCCGGCAATACAAAATGGAAATTTTTCCTGCCGAATATACGTTACTAACTCTGACGCATTGGAAAAACCACCGGGAGTAGGGGAAAAAGATCCCTGACCTTTGGGCGGATCTCCTCGAAGAGCAATCACATTTTGGATTCCACGGGATTGGATGGTTTGTAGAATCGATTTGATCTGGTCTTTATCGGCTCCCACACAAGTGAAATGGCACATAGATGGGATGGAGTACGATGCCTGAATATCAGCACATATTTCAATTGTTTTATCCCGAGTAGACCCCCCTGCTCCATAGGTTACAGATACAAATCCGGGCTTTAATTTTTTTAACTCTGCAATTGTAGATTTTAATTTTAGATCTCCTTCCGGTGATTTAGGAGGGAAAATTTCAAATGAAAAAACGGGTGATTTAGCCTTAGAATACAACTCAAAAATATTCATTTCTATCAACCCAAACTCAAGAGAACATTGATTGTAGCTTTGTCTTTCTTGCATTCTCCGAGGGATTTTCCGATCAAAGTCCCGGGTTTGATTTTAGCAGAATCTGCCTTTGCAGCATGACCTGTATTCAACGCGGAAACCAGTAAATCTCCTGCTGCAATAGGACCTCCCTCTGCAGCATCCACATTGATCTTAGCAAGTCCATAGAGAGCCACCAAAACAAATTCATTGCCAATGCGCTTTTCCCCTAATTCCAAGCTTGCTGTGTCTATACAAACCCCAACCACCTTTGTAGAGTAAGAAGACTTAGATCGAACCACGGTTTGGTCTTTATCAAAAATAACTAGCACGTCCCCTTTTTGGATCACATCATTGTTGCCCACTCGAAAGTACCGAGCTATGCAATCATTTCCCTTTTCATCAATGACACGAACAGATCCATAGAAGTCAGATTCTCCTTTTGCCAAAATAGCCTTACCAGAACCGGACACTTCTCTGCGTGTGAGAGTTCCACCATTGGCATACAGTGCATACTTACGGGCAGATACAAACACACCTCCATATCCTTTCTTCGAAAATCCGGCAATTCCTGCCGATTCTTCGTCGATTCCATTGGAGATGCCCAAAACTCCATAGTCCTCTCCGTATCCTGTCAATCCTTCGTCAATTCCAACTCCAGAAATGCCCGATCCACCTTTGGCTTCATTCTTTCCGTAGATAACAGAATGACTTAAAGTGGGCAGTGTGATATTTTTTATTTCGGATCCCGTGTTCCCTGTGAGTTGGATAAGCCCCGAGTGAGAGCTGTAGGGGTGAACTTTCTCCGCATATTCATGTGTGTGCGGTTTGGCTTCCCGGCTATCATACAAACGGGGATCATCGGACTGAACTGCCTTCATGGGGGCATTTATATTGTGCCTGGAGAAGGTAAGAATTCCTGATTCCTCTGTGGATGCTAGTTTTAAACGCTTATCGTTGCCCTGAACCACCACACCTTCCTTATCTTCTCCTGATTGGGCAAGTTCTACAATCCCGAAAGATTCGGTAGTTGCCTTTTTTAAACGCTTATCATTGCCCTGGACAGCAGCTTTTGATGATTCTTCCCCATTGTTAGCAAATCGTAAAATTCCTTCTTTTTCAGTGGTGGCAGGCTTAAATCTCGGATCATCGGCAGTTATAACTTCTCCGGGTGTCTCTGATCCTAGTTCTGCAAGAAGTACCAATCCATACTCTTTAGTGGTTGCTTTCTTTAAGCGTTTGTCATTGCCCTGAATCGCAACTCCAGGTCTGGTTTCCCCATCCTCCGCTAATTCTACAATCCCTGGATATTCTGTGGTTGCTGTTTTCAGTCGATCATCATTTCCCTGAACTACTACTCCTGCCCGATCTTCGGCATTTCGACCCAACCGCACCAATCCGTAAGTGGTGTCAGTTGCATTTTTCAATCGCTTGTCATTCCCTTGGATAACCACTCCTTCCCGTTCTTCCCCGTCTGTAGCAAGCTCCACAATTCCTTTGAATTCAGTGGTGGCATCCCTCAGACGACGATCATTTCCCTGTACGGCCACGCTCATATTGGTTTCCCCGTCCGCAGCCAAACGAACCAATCCAGAACGCATGATAGAGGAGTAGGGGGGGGTTTCATTTATAATTTTCTTCTTGGAAATAGCCAGATAATCGGCAGCAGCATAGATTTCGATTTCTATCAACTGGGTCACATATTTCTTTTGGGAATTGGGACGATTGTTGATAGAGACTATTTTTACAAACCGCATATTGGTTGGGAAAAACTTCCATTTGTACCAAGTGCCGGGTTCGGAGATAAATTGGGGCTCTTCGTGCAATTGCTGCCAGATTAGATCATCCTCACTAAAATGAAAATAGAAGAGCTCGGGAAAATTTGTTTCTGGATTGTTTTTGGAAAGCAAACGAAACTCATCCACCCGATTCACAGAACCGAGATCTATCATAATGAATTCTTCTGATGGAGATGTTTTTTCTTTGGAAGACCACCCATAGTCAGGTCTCCCATCTATAATATTTTCTTTTACCCAAAATCGGTCATTTTCAGAACTGACAGCAATTTTCTCAATTCCAGAAATCATGAGTTTAAAATTGGAGAAGGCAGTTTTATAGAGTCCATTTTTATCTTTTTTATTAAGCTTGATGACGATTTTTAAATAGTTTGCGGTCACCATAGAAATCTTCCATTTGCAAGACTTCTTATTGGATCTAGAGAAATCATATTCCTTTATTATAGATTCCCAAACATGGCCGTCTTCAGAAATATCAAATCGAAAGGTGTCAGGCAGAAACTCCAATTCCTTTTCAAGAGCATCATAGGAGATATGGTTAAAGGACACTGCCTCTTTGAAGTTCATCGTAATGCTTGCAACCCCCGGAGTAGGGGACTCTTCAAGGTAGCTTAGAAAGCTTCCTTTTTCTAGATCGTATTGTCCCGTAGCCGATATACTTTTCACGAGGATTTCGAGGGGATGACTTATTCTAACAGATGCGTCTGACATGCTTTTCTCTCAAATTGGGAATCTTTTTTACCATGCTACCTTGGTACGGGAAGAGGAATTGCCAATACTTTTTTAGAGAAAGTACTAAAGAGAGCCTACGGTTGCTTCGATGTTTGAAACTTACTATTTATTTCCTATAGGCTTTGGAAACATAAGATCGAAAGGATTTCTTCTTTCAAAAAAGTGATTAATATAAATCAATTAATTTTAATCACTTTTTATGCAAAAACTCGATTTTTTTTAGGCATACTTAAAAATTCAATATTAACAAAAGAATCGGAGTGGTCCTGAAAATATCTGGATATAACTTCCTTTAAGAACTCAGAAATATGCCCAATAATAATCATTTTTTCGTCTTGGGATTCGATTTGGAGTTCTTTTAAAATTTCAACGGAGCTTCTAGTTAAATGTTTTTCGCTCCACTGAAGGAAACTTCTCCAGGAAACTGTTTCGGATAGAACAGGATTAGATTTAGGCACTTTTGCAAGTTCTTGGATTTTATTTTTACAGATAGCTTTGATATATGCAGGATTTGTATGTAAGTTCTTACTTTTAGCTATAGTATACGCATAAGAATATATTTCTTCTCCATACTCTGAAAAGATTTTCTCAAGATCTGAAGAATCTTCTGACTTCTTCTTTTTGCCTTTCCCTGGTTCTTTCTGGATCTGGGTATTGGTTATGGTTATATTTATATGGTTTGGGTTTCCCGTTTCATCCCCCTGAGGTCTAGTTTCCTCACCTCCAGAGGTGGAAATTTGTATACCCCGGGGGTTTACAGGAGTATCCCACTGGGGTATAATTTTAGATCCCGGATAATTGAATGTGAAATAATATAAAGAATTGGAGTGACCACTTCCAGATTTAGTTTGGATTAAACCAAAATCTATAAGATCTTTTTTAGCATCTATAATAGATTTCTTAGTTTTAAATCCCGTTAGTTTGAGCAATGTGCTTGTACTTGGCCAAACATGCTTAAAATTTTGGTCACTGAACTTTAGAAGC
This sequence comes from Leptospira interrogans serovar Manilae, assembly GCA_945887855.1. Taxonomy (GTDB): domain Bacteria; phylum Spirochaetota; class Leptospiria; order Leptospirales; family Leptospiraceae; genus JACKPB01. The sequence continues at coordinate 23,904 of CAMCZP010000024.1, forward strand.
ACAGGATAAAGGGTTTTAGCACCTGAAGAAAGGGATGCCCATGTCCCTGAATCGATAATATCGCTCATAAATTTGATGTACTGATGAGAATCCGCCATCTAGTTTCTCCTCTCCATAAAAAAAATCTTAAAATTAAGCAAAAAAACTTAAAAATAGGTTGACTTTTCTGAGAATATAATTTTATTATGTCTCATCCAACAACACTCATTCGGGTTCTTGCCCATTTCCCCCGGCAACGGGGGAAATTTTTGTGTTCGGCTATACATACAAAAAATAGAGCAGCACATGAAGTTATTTACACTTCATGAACAGTTTATTGTCAGTGAGTATAGTTATGTCACATTATAATTCTCGAGAAATTTCAGTCAAATAAGAATTCTTGTACTAATAAAAATTGTACTAAATATTTGGGGGGTATATTTTTCCTTTCTCCCTTTCACTACCAACCATTGTATTATTTCAAATTGAAAATAGAGAGAAGGCGTTTGTATGTAATTTCAAGAGTCTCTGGGTTTTCAAATTGGAGTACGATAGATTTTTCAAGTTTTTGGATTCGGATATCGGTTTCTTCTTTTGGTGTGGGTGAAGGAGAAGATTTTGATCTAGAGTCTTCTTGGCGGGTCTTATTGAATGTTTTTGCATCTTTGACAGTACGAACTGTCCCTGCTTTTACATTGTCTAAAAAGTTTTGGAAGTCTCCTCTTTTGGATGCTTGGACCGCTTGGACAAGAAGGTTTTTATTGTCGATTCCTGCTTCCTTACAGGCTTCTAAGTCTTTTTTTTGGAGAGAGCTTACGCTTAGGATTTCCGTCATATAGCTACGGCTTTTTCCGAAAAGGGTCGCCAGTTCCTGGTCTGTATAGCTAAATTTGTCTTTTAGAATGGTCATGGCATCAATTTCTTCATAGGGAGAAAGATCCTCTCTCTGGAGATTTTCAATGACTGCTAGTTTGTACGTCTCTTTTTCATTTTTATTGAAAATTTTACATTCGATTTCAGTCCAGCCCAATCGATTGGCTGCATGGAATCTTCGTTCCCCCGCTATGATTTTATAGGAATCGTCAGAATCTTTTGTCACCAAAATAGGCTGGAGAAGCCCATCTACCCGTAGGCTCTCAGCCAATTCATCTACGCCTTTGAGCCTTTCAGAGCGGGGTTGGATTTCGGAAGGGGTGATCTTGGAAAGTCGTATTTTCCGAACAGTTCCTTCCAATACTTCTGATTCAAATATATCAGCGAGAGAACCAAGTTTTTTACTTTTTGAGCTCATTTAGAAACTCCTCTATAAAACTTTCATATTCCTTAGCCTGCCGGCTTTTGTTGTTATATTCATAAATAGAGCATTTTGCCAAGTGACTTTCTCCAATTGCCACACCATCTGAAATGGTGGTTTCAAACACCTTGAAGTATTTGTCTAAGACAGGAATAATGGTTTTCGTCAAAATGGTATGCTGCTTGAGTTGGGTGACCAGTGCTCCTATGATTTCCAATCCTGGATGTATTCGTTTTTTTATACTGGTAATGGTCTGCTGCAGGCCCGCAATTCCATCCACGGAAAATTTCTCAGCTTGGAGAGGAATTAAGACAAAGTTAGACGCCACCAAGGCATTGATCGTAAAAATAGATAGGCTAGGAGGACAGTCAATGATACAAAAATCAAACTCCTCCAAGCCTTCCATGGAATCTCTCAGAACGAAGGGAGCTTCCACAGAATTAGAACTCATGGTTTCCATCTCAGCTAGCTTGATATTGGAGGGAGCTAGGTACAGATTTTGTGTTTTTGTGGGAATGAGTATATCAGTTAGTTTTGCTTTCTTCTTGAAAATATCCTGCATAGATCTCTCAAGACTATCTACATTCACATAAATTCCGCTAGAATTTCCCTGTGGATCTATGTCTAGAAGAATGGTTTTTTTACCTCTACGGGCTAGCCCTTCCGATAGATTGATGGAAGTGGTAGTTTTCCCTTCGCCACCCTTTTGATTGGTTACAGATACTATGATCATAAAATTCCCTTGAGACGGTTTCTACAGCACCTTCCCAGTCTTAAAATTGAGGACAAGTTTTTTTGTCATCTTTGGAGAAAAAACCTTAGGGTAATTTTCAGAACATCCGATCTTATAAAGTACTCACCAATTGGATCCATAATTTACTAGGGCATAAGCAACCCCACCCCCCACGAAGTGTCGGATGTCCGACAGTGATATTATTTTTTCAGTCACCTATCTCATTGGTCATAGAGCTAAAAGTCTACTTGACACCTTGATTAAAATTAGCCAAAGTGCCTCTATGTCGGGGCTATATCGATTTCTATGCGGTGCAAATGTTGCCCCTGAAACGCTTCAGATTGATCTCCAGGGCGATTTTCAGGAATTTTTAAGGGTAACGGGAGCTTCCTGTGGAATTCTAGTTTTATTTTCACCCCTTGAAGATGCATTCCTAGAAGTTGGAACATACGGATACGGAGATTCTGATTTTTACTATGAGTTTATGAAGAGAGGGCTAGGAAATTTTGAGAAACTTTCTTCTTCTCCGGAGCCTATTGTGTTTATGTCCCAAAGCTATTCTCTATTTCTCTCTTCTAGCAAATATGCATTGGCATCTAGGATCTACCCGGGTTCCATGAAAGGATTCGTGCTAGTAGAATATCCTTCAGGGAATATGATGGAATGGCAGAAGTGGATGATGGGTCTTTTGAGTTTTCGAATCTCTTATCTCCTAAGCCCTGCAGAAAGAAAGAGTCCTAGTGTCAAACTAGAAAAAAACCCTTCACAAGAAGACTCCATAGCGGATTTACTCCTCTCCCAAATTCCTTCCTGGGAAATTAAGTTTCGGGAAGGGCTTCAGAGGGGAGTCTTAAGCTTGCGTAGAAAACCGGGGTCTGGAGAGAAAGCAATCATTCGATCTCTTTTTCATAGGCTGGACATCAGAGGAGATTTGATGTATTTGAATACCATTCCCGAGCAAATCATAAAGTTAGAAAGATATCTTTCTGAGTGGATTGAAATTGCTGGAGAAGGGTTTTTAGTTTTTGAAAAAACAGAAACTTTCACAATTGCCCAACAAAAATTATTTACTAAAATCATTCCAGAAACACCGGGACCTTGTTTTGTTTTTTTACGGGATGTCCAAGAGTCTCCTGGGGAGGAATACCCTTTGTTTTGGAGACTGGCACGGCAAACAGAAATTTATATTCCTGAGCTACCATCCCTAGAGGTATCAGTGAGAAGGAAACTTTTGGATGCTTTGGTGAGTGAAATTTTTCATCTGCAATCCAAGAAGGGAATGAAAGTAGAGGAGGGCGTGTATGAGTTCCTTTTGGAAAAATCTGAAGCTCACCCTCTCGATGAGATACGGTCTGTTCTGGAGATGGGAATTCTCCAGGCAAGAACAGATACATTGAAATCGCAAGAAATTAGAAATTTGTGGACAGGCAAATTAAAAAATCTTTTATTGATTGATGACGAGGACTTAGATTTGCGACGAAGTGTGGAAGTTTTAGAAAAGCAGAAAGTTCTACATGCCATGAAATTATTCTCTGGAAACCAAATGAGAATGTCAAAGGCACTGGGAATATCGAGGGGTTCTTTACAATATAAGATGAAACAGATGGGTTTACTTTAATGGATGGTATAGAAGAAAAAAAAACACCGAAAGGATTTACTATAAAAATAGTGCGTGAAACTATGCGTTTTACCATTGTGAATCCATCGGGTCTAACAGAAATGATCCAAGGAACCGCTTCCCCCGTACCAGTTCCTAAGGTAGTATTTATAGGCGGTGATTTTGATGTGTCTCATTTTCCTGAGAGAGACCTAACCTATATAAATTCTAAAGAGGGTAAAATGTCTATTTCCTACCAGCATGCATCCTCAAGAGAATTAAAAACGATTTATATTCCAATAGAAACTAGTTCCGACATCGTACCTGTCATTATGTATCATTTTAAAGATACTAAGGAATTTAATTCCCAGGGGGTTCTTATGGCACTTGTAAAGTATATTGTTGTAGATGATTCATTTCCAAAAAATGATATGGTATCTCTTAAAATAAGATACCCACAAGTAAATGTGTATATTCAAAAAAAGAAGAATGGATAGGTAACGCAGTACTATGAATCTTGAAGAAGATCACCAATACGAAGAAAGAAAGACTCCAGAAGGATTTCTTATCAAAGTTAGATTAAGTAAAATGACCTATGTAGTATTTTCTCCTAAAGGTCCCGAAGTTCCCAAAGGAGCCAAGAACAATTCAATTGTAGTAGTAGTTCCAAGGGTGGTATTTCTAGGAGATGATTTTAATATTTCTCATTTTCGTATGGGAGACTTGAGCTTTGTAAATGTAAAAAATGGTAAATTGATGATCCCTTATCAGCATGGGGGTTTTAAAGAAATCAAAACAATCAATTTGAATTCTGGAAGTGAAAGTGATATTTTGCCTGTCATTGTGTACCATTTCCAAACATTAAAAGACCTATCTTCTCTTTCAGAAAAGAAAATAGAGTTTCAGCATATTGTAGCAGATGAAGGATTACAGAGAAATGATATGGTGAATTTAAAAATTCGCTATCCACTTGTGAATATCTTGCTTTTGAAAAAGAAGATGAATGCATTTGTAGATCCTAAAACAGCTTTGCCAGCAGATGAGAAGGGGGCAGCTACAGCCATTGATACAGATTCTTCTGGAATGGCAATGAGAGCAACCAATGCAAATTTAAATGTCCACTCCGAAAATCCAGTCTTCTTGTCTAGAATTCACCTTCGGAATATGGAATTAGACAAAGTAAAACAGTTGCTATTTGATTTTGATCTCAATCCCGATGATATTATTTTTATTCGTACATTTCTAGATGTAATGATAAAAAATAAAGATGAGAAAGCAGAACTAACCGTTAATAAAGAAAAAATTGTAACCTTAGATGAAATCTTTCGCCTGGCTGAATTGATTATCAAGCATGATGAGGCACACTTTGAAATGGAGATTGAGAAAGGTCTATCAAAGGATGTCGCTTATATGATCTATGCCCTCTTAGAAAAATACCAAGAGAATGCTAAGAGCATAGAAGAAGAGATCATGTTCTGGGATTGGAAGTACCAAGCACGAAGATTGATGTAATAGTAGGCAAATAAAAAGTTGATTTTAACAGTCTAATTCAGATTGTTGTTAAGGAAAGAGGATAGCACGGTTTGAACAAAATGGGATTTAGCAAATTACTGGAAGCAATGCGTCGATTGAGCATTGATGTCAATGACAGAGAAATTTGCAAAAAGCTAGAGACTTTGATGCTTACCAGCAAAGATGATCTGAATATTTCAATTATCAAGGTTCTTTTGCAAACCCCAATGGATTTTGATCCTAGAGATGTCCCAGACCCATACACACAATATGTAAAACACTTTATTTACATGGTCAAACGGAATGAAAAAGCAGGAAATCAGCTTCATGTCTACGAAGATGAAGATGCTATTTCCAAAAAAAATAAAAAGTAAATTTACTTTCTTTTATAGTCTTTTATAAATTTTAAACTCTTTTCATGGTGAACAACTTCAGAAAAGGGTTTTTCCCACCCATTGCATTTATCTAAGCAACATTTAAGAACTTCCATCGCAGCAAATGAATCGTCCAGGGCTTCATGGATTACAGATGTGGTCTCTGTTCTACTCCTTTTTCTTGGTATATGTAAGTATTCTCTTAGAGTAGTTAGGTTGTGTTTTGGAAATTTCGGGAACCACTTTCGAGAGAGTTGAACGGTGCAAAAAACAGGTAGATCAGGAAAATCCAGCCCTAAACGATTAGCTTCAAAGAGCAAAAAAGAGAGATCAAATGTAGAGTTCTGGATCACTAAAATGGAATTGTTTAAGAATGGTATAAAATCTTTCAAAACCAGTGATAGGGGAGGGGCATCATTTACCATCTCTGCGGTGATCCCGTTGATTTTTGTAGCCTCTGGATCTATAGACCTTTCAGGCCTTGAAAAAGATGAAAATTCAGAAAGTAAAGATTCTTTGGTAAATCGAATGGCGGATACTTCTAAAATCTCTGACTTTCCAGGGAAAAATCCGGTAGTTTCTAGGTCTAGAGAAGTGAATTCCACGCTGGACAATGGTGAGGAGACAAGTGAAGAAAGCATGTTAACGTCATTGGAAAGCTCTAAATAGAAAAAGCAATACTTTCCTGATCACTTTTTACTCCTACCATCTGCACAAATATCGGCACTTACGCTATAAAACCAAAAATCCTAAGTAAGTGATACGTTTTTACTTTTAAATCTTTTACCCAACACAAGAAATAAATGCCCGGAGGCTATAAACCAAGCATGTAGTACGCTTTTCTTATGCGAAAATAGATATTTTATCTGACAAATTGGCATGTGTAGGAAATTCGGATGTGTATGAAAAAAAGTCAGAAAGCAGGGCGAATTTAGTATGAGAAATGTATAATTGGCTTGCATTTTTGGGCAATTGTGAGAATAGTTTTTCCATGGCTGAAGCATTGAGAATAAAAGTTAAGTGTCACGCATGTAGCAATCTCATTGAGGGCACTGCAAAGTATGGGTCTGGTCACTATGTGCCCACAGGTGTTGATTTTGAGTTTGTAGCGGTGGCAAAAGTGGAAACTTCCAAGGGAAAAACAGTAAAAGCAGAGGTAACCTGTGTGTGCCCAAGTTGTGGCGTTAAATGTAAATTCGCATTGTAATACGATAAATTTTTTCCCTTAGGAATGAATTTTACATCTCCTCTTTATTTCTATTTTTTAGTTAGCATTTTTCTTTTCTTTCGTATAGCATCCAAAATTCACCTAGGGCAAGCCTTCCTAAGATCTATTTTATTAATCGCTAGCTACTGTTTTTACGCCGCTTGGAGCCCTACGTATGTACTTTTGATAGGAGTTCCCACTATCTCTGATTTTTGGCTAGGAAATCAGATCCATAGATCTTCGGGTAGAAAGCAAAAATTGTATCTGTTAGTTTCAATATGCTTAAATTTAGGCGTACTAGGGTTTTTTAAATATGCAAATTTCCTCTTAGGAATTGAGAACTCCATGATGAATATGCTTAATATTAGTCATAAATCCTTGGTATTAGATCTGGTCTTGCCTGCCGGTATATCTTTTTATACCTTTCAATCCATGAGTTATACCATTGATATTTATAGAGGACTGATTCGCCCAGAATTAAGCATATTTCAGTATGCCCTGTATCTATCTTTCTTCCCCCAATTAGTGGCAGGGCCTATTGTGGTTGCTAGAGAGTTGCTACCAAAGTTAAAAAATTTAGGATTGGACTTGGATATTCCTTATCCTAAGGTTTTTTGGTTACTCCTTCTGGGATTCACTAAAAAAGCAATCATAGCTGATCGCATAGCTCCTATTATTGATATTATGTATGCAAATCCTCTCAGTTTTTCTGCTTTAGATTGGGTACTTTGTGTTTTGGGCTACTCCGTGCAAATATTTTGTGACTTTAGTGGCTATACGGATATTGCCCGTGGTTCGGCACTTCTCTTTGGAGTGGTCCTTCCTGAAAATTTCAACCTTCCCTACCTAGCAGGATCATTTTCCGATTTTTGGAAGAGGTGGCATATCACACTTTCAAATTGGTTGCGGGACTATCTATACATCTCATTAGGGGGGAACAGGGGCACTGTAGTACAAATAAGTTTCAATCTGATGGTGACCATGCTCTTAGGGGGGCTCTGGCATGGAGCAAGTTGGAACTTTGTGCTCTGGGGAGGAGGGCATGGAATACTCCTTTCTTTGGAAAGATATTTCCAAAATAGTCGATTTTCATCCCTTCCCGTAGGTAGCACAGGGAGTTTTTATCAAAAAACGTTGTTTTTGACCTTTTTAGCTCTTAGGAGAATAATAGTATTTGGTTGTATCACTCTTCTTTGGATACTTTTTCGTTCTAAGAGTATAGATGTATCACTAGATGTGTTTTCGAGACTATTTTCCTTGCAGGGAGGGTTTGCATTGGGATATACAGACAGAAATTTTCTTTTGGGGAATATATTGGTGGTATTTTTTTCGCATCTGATTGGATATTTCTATGCTGACCAAATTTCGGCATACTTAAAGAAGGAGCTAGAATGGAAATTGGGGGTATTTTTTGTGGTTTGGGCTTACATCGCAGTGTCTTTGAGTAGGGAAAGTAGACCTTTCTTATACTTTGTATTTTAATAGGTCAGTTTCTTCTTTTCATTTTCTAAGGATATTCCATCTAAGAGATCATGTCATCTGCACGTAAAAGTATTATTTTATTTTTAATCTTTGTTCTATTCGACCATTTCTTTTGGGAGGTTTTGTTTTGGAAGATACCCAATGAAGCATCCTGGGGAACTGATTTTTTTTATAACTATGTCTATGAGAAGAAAAGGTTGGAAGCGGGAAAGGAATCAAAGGAGCGAATTCTTGTACTTGGTAGCAGTGTGGCAAGATATTCTTTTGATACTTCTGTTTTAGAGGCATATCTAGAAACAAAGGGAGTAAAAAAAGAAGTAAGGATTCTATCTCATGCGGGACTTACACCTATGGATGCCTATGCACAGAGAGACTCTATTGAAAAAATGCAACCTTCTCTCCTTGTGTATCCTCTCAACTTTGTGGACTTTAGAATATTCAGAGCATTCCAGTTGGTTCCCCAACAAAAATTAGAGGAAGTGGACGAAGATATTTTAATTTCCGATTCTTTACAACCATCAATCGCTCCCCAAGTACTTTCTGCGTACCCTCTTGAAGCATTGAGAGATTTCTCTCCTTACTTTAGCTTAGATGTTAGGGCAAGTTTTTTATCTGCAGGTATATTTTCTTTTTACAGATATAGAGAGTTTGGTTTTGATAATTTTAGATATTTGTATACTCATAGAAATTCCCGTAATACAAGATACTATTGGTATCAGGGAACTCAGATCCCTGAACGGGTGAGTACTTTGGGTTGGACAAAGAAATCTTTTAGCTTTGAAATTCGTCCTTATATGAAAGAGATGGGCTTTTGGGTTCAGGTAGTTCCTGAGATACTACAAGAAGGCCCATTGGTTATCAATATAAAGTCTGATAGGGATTCTGAAGAATTTATACTGAAAGATGTGGGATGGCAGCAAATTGTAATCCAAAAAATCGGAGTAGGGGACAAAGTTCGGGCTGAACTTTCTTCAACCTGGAAACCAATCCATGCTCTGGGAGATAGATTTGATTATGCCAGAGAGGATATGGGAGTTCGTCTACAGGAGACATTTGGTTTGGATACACCCCATAAAAATTTTCACGTAGTACGGGAAGAGAGATCGGAGGATGATCGATTTGCAACATTGACAGAGAGAGAATATGAAGATTACTTCCATTTTAGACTCCTGCAAGATTTAGATAACCGTCCCGGACTTGTAGCTATGCAACTATATAAGGAATCTAAGGAAAGGCTTCATCGGGAAGTATTCCGTCCTTTTTACCAATATAGATTTTTAAAACTCTTCACCGAAGAAATGAAAAAAAGGAAGATCCCTACCCTACTCATTTTAAATCCAGAAAACCCCTACTCCCTTGTATGGTACAAAGATTCTCAATATCTTAAAGATGAAATTCGATTTTTAGAAAGTTTAGAAGGAGAAGGAGTTCAGTTCCTCAATCTCCACTCTTATTTAGATGGAAAAAGTTTTAGTGACTATCACCATCTAACCTACCAAGGAATGGTAAAGATGGCTCCAGTTTATGCAAAAAAAGTGATACAAATGACTGCTAAATAGACAAAATATTTATTCTGGATAGGTAACTCTCATTCCAATTAAAGACGCAACTGCAATAACTATCTTTTTTTTGCCGACAGGCGGAAAAAAGCTTAGGATTGTTGCGAATAAAATTGCAAAAACTGACTTTTTGCAGGAATACTATTAAATATTTAGTAATTACTCAGCGAGTTTGGAATTAATCCAAAATACTAAATTTCTTTTTAATTAAAATTTTTCTTTAATCTCAAAACTCTTTGTTACTTTTTTTCTTTTCTTTTTGGAAAGAAAAAAAAAGTAACAAAAAAAAGAAAAGAAATCCGGACGGTCGTGGAGCTGGTTCCTGAGCTGGAGTCGAAGGACGGTCCCCGAGTAGGGACTTCTGTTTGTCCCTTATCGAGGGGAATCCTCCGGGGTGTTGTAGTACTTTGTAGTTTTTTAGGGTTATGATTAGTTTTGGTATGACTTGTGTCTATATTGTAATACTTTCTAATCCGTTGGCCTAAGGTCACTCGAAACCAACCTACACAGAAGAAATTACTCTAAACCAATACACAAAAAAATTTGTTCCCCGAGTGGGACATCTTCTTGTCCTGTATCGAGGGGAAGGGTTGGCCCAATAAGTGTTTTTTAGGCTTAATTTAAATACGTTCAAATATTGTTTTCGTTTTTATTCGGAGAGTTTCCTTGTAGGTTAGGGAATTAAGGATTATCCCTTTGAACCTCGTATAGACGATTCTGGAAGGTTTTAGAGGCATTTGGGGGGAGTTTTAGGAAACTTTTACGAAGCTACATTTCTTTTTTAGTGGGCAAATTCTACAATCTGGTTCTTTGGGTTTGCAGACTTTTCTTGTGAAGTCTAATAAACCGTAGTTGAATCTTCTAAATATATATTTTGGTGTAATTCTCTCTGATAACTCATAGATATTTTTTTGTTTTCGGGTTAGGTCGCTGTAGCTAAATCCAAAGAATCTTCCGTAGAAGCGGACTATGTTGGAATCTATTAATGTATCACGTACTCTGAGATGGAGAGATCGGTAAGCACTGGCAACGTAGGTTCCGACACCGGGTAATTGGAGTAGGGCTTTTTTTTCGCTTGGGATTTCTTTTGATTGGGATAGGATTTTGGATAAGTTTTGAAATTGGACTTCTCTTTTTGGTAAACCTAAATGTGTAAAAATATTATGGTTGCACCTCTCAAGATATTCTTCAGGTGAGTTATAATTTTCTGTGAAGTTTCTGTATATCGGCTCTACCTGTTCAGCTCTTGTTCTCTGTAACATAAT
>CAMCZP010000025.1 GCA_945887855.1 Leptospira interrogans serovar Manilae
GTAAATAATATAATAAATGGATTTATGGACTTACAAAAAATAAATCTAAATCAGTTTTCTAGATCAGTTAATGGATTTCTTTCTGCAAATATAAAAATCATAGAAAGCAACATAAATTTAATTAGAGGTTCCATTAAATCTAATATAGAAAATTTTCAAATTCCGATAGATAATTATCATTTAAAACCTTCTAAATTACAAGTTACATCTGATATCAAAATAAAATTAGATGAATCATTTGAATTAAATCAAGCTAAACTAGAAAATTTAAACATTGAACTACTCAACTATAATTCTGGAAAATCTCTGCAAGTAATCACTAATGTAATACAATATGAATTTTTACAAAAAAAAGTTACTATTCAAAATTTAGAAATCACAATGATTCCAGAAAAAATAACTCCCCTACTTCCCTATTCACTTGGTGAGAAAATTTCCAATATAAATACATTTTTAGGCAAAGAAATAGTATTTAAATCAAATCTTACCTTTTCATCAATTGGAGAAAAACAGTTAAAAGGAAATGTAGAGGCACGAATTCCAGGAATCAATCTAAATGATTTGACTATAAAAATTAATATGAAACTCAATTCAGAAGGAAATAGTACAATTCAAATCACAGAATTTTCAACAGTTGGATATGAAAATAGATTACACACTTCAGTTGAAGGTAAAATTTTTACAAAGAATGATAAAAGTATATCTGACCTAAAATTAAATTTTTCATATATATCTAATTCTTTAAAAACCATATTCTCTAATTTTAGTTTTAAGGGTAAAATTGAATCAAACATATCTATTAATGAAAATTTTATAATTGGATCATTTAATTCCAATCAATCTGATTTTATCTATAATAAGGGAAGTTGTCCGGGTAAGGATTGTAAATTTATAAATATCTTTAACTTTACATGCAATATTCCAATCATTCATGAATTGGCTCCAGGATTACTCCCAAGTATTTTAGATGGAAGCAAAGATACTCTCATTAGAACAAAGGGTATGGAGAAAGGAAATAATTTTTCAATTGATTCGATTTTGGGAAATCATCCAATTTATCCTGAAACAGCATTTCCACTTGTCCAAGGAAGTATAAAAAATTCTGGTGTGGTTGGAAGGATTGAATATTTGAATAATTTATTTTCTATTTCAAATCTAGTAGTAAAAACACTCAATGGGTCTATCAGTTCAAAAAATATCCAACTAAATATTGCTAATGGACAATCTAATAATTTTGAGTTTTTAGGTAATTTACAGGTGAGAGATATAGATTTAACTGAATTAATCCCAAAAGATAATAAAAAGGTAATTGATGATGGTAAAATTCGAGGAGATATAAACTTTTCTGGAAAAAATTTAAAAGAATTTATTGATAATACAGAAATTTACTTTAGTGTCTACAAGATTGGGAAAGATTTTGGAAAGAGTGCTATTAATATTGTAAGCCCCCCAAATCTAATAAGGGATTATATTGTATCAAGTTATTCGGTTGATAAAATTGAAGCTGAGCTTTCAAAGGGATTGATTTATGTAAATATTCTCTTTAAACCAAGTTTACTCAGCAATCTATTGACTAAAATAGAAAACAATAAAATTTCTATGGAAAGAATGCCTTTGAATAATTTTATTAACAGAGCAGAAAATGAAATATCAACTTATAAGTAGAAATATATTCAAAATTATTATGATCAATTCTCTAATACCATTTCACGGCTGTTTTTCTTTATTAAAGCCACCTCCAATTACTTTTACACAATCCCAAACTGCAGCCGAAAGACAAATGATAGGAGAAAATAAAGAAATTGAATCTGATGGATGGCTTTTATCCTCCATAAAAACTTCAGCTATAGGTTCTTTGGAATGGAAAAAAGACAAATTAGAAGAATTTAAATCATTGGAACAAACAGAAGATTTTAAAGTTTTATATAAAATTATCCTTCACACAACACCTGAAATTAAAAAATTAAAATCTTTAAAATATATTGGTGAAAATCTTCAAGGATATTTAAGTATCATTGAAGATAAACGTGACCCTTCATTTGATAAGATTTATTCGAGTCAAAATGATAAAAAACGTATAAAAGAATTAATTTCACTTGTAAATGAAACAAGAAATAAGCTATTCAATCTAATAAAAGATTCAAAAAATAAAATCACTACAAAAGAATATTTAAAAACAGTAGAGTATGGAGAATATTATGAAGAGAAAAAGGGTGTATGGATTCTGAAAGAGTAGAAACAATTATTATAGGTGCAGGTATTACAGGCGCAGTTATTACATACCTAACGAATGGAACTATTTTAGAAAAAGCTAAATTAGAGGGTGGGAGATGTTCTAGTGGTCGTCTTCCTAATTCTTTGAAATTTGATAAAGGTGCTACAATGCTCAAAAGAGATGTGCCTTTTAGCATCCAAAATAAACATGGAATTTTTAATCTACAAACATATTTAGAAAAAATAAAAAATAATTTTATTTTAAATAAAATAGTAAATAATGATAATATGTTTCTACCTCAGAATAGAATGCAGTCGTTGGTTGGAATATTTTTAGAAAATTCTAAAAAGTTTTATTCTACCAAGATCAATAGAATCCAAAAAGATAATAATTTTTGGAAGGTTATTGTTGAAGATGGAACATACTTTTATTCAAAAAATTTAGTACTCACAACTCCACTCCCACAGGCTATGGAATTAATAAAAGATACAACCGTCTATAAAGACTGGTACTCTTTCGCCCAACCATACAGTGACTATAAACAATGTTTGGTACTAGCAGGTCTTTGGGAAAATAGGGGATCTGAAATTTCATTAGAAACATCTATAAGTGAACTCAATCACAATATAGATATGGAGTATTTTACTATTGAAAGTCATAAAATTTCGGATTCAAAGGATTTAGTTATCAGTATCCAATTTGGAGATAAATTCAGTGAGAAAAATTTTGAAGCTTGGGAAAATGAGAAAAAAGATCCATCACAATTTGCACACCAAATGGGAAATTTGTACTTCAATGAAATATTTTCCAAGTACAACTTGAAGTACGATCCTCCAAATTTTTTAAAATCTCACAAGTGGAAATATACCTTTCCCAAACAATCTCTATTTAACAAAGATGAGTCTATTGATTTTGATAATCCAAAATTTAAAGATTTTCTGCGACTGTGCAATCGAGAAAATCTCTGGATAACAGGTGATTGGGTATTTGGTCAGCGTGTTACAAAATGTATATTAGGTGCATTGTACGTTGGTTCTATTTTGAGGAAGGAGCCTTTTCAATCGGTGGAAGACTTTTTGACATAGTAGTATAAATTTGCTCAGCTATTCCAAGTGATTCATTTTTTGAAATCTCTTTAGAGTATTCATCGTACAACATGTCTTCAAAAATATCCTCTGCATAACCACCATGAATCATATTTTGTTTTTCAACTGTCTTTCTCATTTGGTTAAGCATTAATTTTACAAACATAGATTCAAATTCTACGCTGGCATCGAACAATTTTTTTCGGTAAGGATCTTGTTTGATTTCATCTTTGATATTAGTAGGTGTTGTGACTTGTGAAGAAGATACCTTTCCTAGTAGTTTCTCATCAAGTTCCTTTTTAAAATCAGAAGTGGTAACATCCTTTTTGGATTCAAGGGTATTTTTAAGGTCATTGAGCTTACTATCAGAAATATTAGCTCTGTTCATGTAGTCTTGTATTATATTCATTGTACGATTACCTCTGCATGCATTGCACCTGATTTTCTCAGCGCTTCTAATATAGATATTATATCTTTGGTAGTAGCTCCCACCTTATTGAGCGCTTTTACTAAATCACTCACCTTTGTAGCCTCTGGGATGCTAATTACATTTTCGACTTTTTCAGAATCATCCCAAAATCTTTTTTTAGCCCCCCCTGATACCACCACACTCAAACCCTGTTTGGAGATTGCTACCTCATCAATGGTCACACTAGCACCCATTACAATAGTTCCAGTTCTTTCATTTACAACTACCCTGGCTTTGTTTTCAGGAGTGACCTGTAAGTTTTCCAGACGACCCAGGATAGAAATGGGATCAGCAGATTCCGGGATACTAACTTCTATTTCTACTGGAGATGAAATACGTGTGACGACTTTGTCAGATTGAAAATTATCCTGAATAGCTTTGTTGATGATATCTAATGTTGCAAAATCTTGGTTTTGAAGAATAACTTTAAATTTATTTTCTTTGTTTAAAAATGAGGATTGGATTTCTTTTTCAACTATAGCCCCACCCTGAATGATTCCAACCGTTTTTGGAGGAGTTTTCGAAACACCTACTTTGCTTTCTTTTCCACCAAATGACAGAACTCCACTTGCAACGGCTACAATTTCATTGTTTGCTGCCCTGAGTGGAGATTGTAATAAAATCCCCCCCTCTAGGGATTTGGCATCTCCTATGGAAGAAACTGTAATATCAATTTTGTCACCAATTTTTGCATAGGTTGGAATATTTGCTGTTATCACAACTGAAGCAATGTTTCGTGTTACAGCAGAATTTGAGGAAGCAGAGAGCCCTTGGTTTTTTAAAAAATTTTTCATACTCTCAGTGGTTATAGAATTTTTAGTATCACCAGTTTGGGATAGCCCCGTAACAATACCATAGCCTGAAAGTTGGTTTTCTCTCACACCATCTATTCTAGCTAAATCTTTTAATTTGGCTTCTACCGCAAAAAGGTGAGTAAATCCATAAAAAGAAATATAAAATATAAGAAGTAATTTCATTCGCTTTCACCTAGTAATCGTTTAATATTTTTTAAGATAATTTTTTGACGATTTGTTTCTGAAATTTCTGCTTTTTGGATGGGTTGCCCATCAGGACCTATGATTGGTTTTCCTTTGGGATCCAAAGCAGGTTGTAATTGAATATCAGGATCTTTTAAATTTTTTTCAATTGGACTGGCTACATATTCTAATTTGAGCTCCGCAATTTTATCGCTATCAATTGCATTCCCATCTCTAATATCACCGGAGGATAATTTTCCGGAGAGTTTTAAGGAACTTTTACCGGTGTCGTACGTGGCTTCTCGAAAACCACTGATTAGTAAATTTCCTGAAGGATCCTGACCTGTTACCTGCGCCGCCATTGAGCCGATAATTTTACTATTTGATTTTTCTTTACCATTTTTCTTTCCGGCTATAGTTCTATCCATATTGTAGCCCATAATTTCGGGAATGGATTTTTTATCAGGTGCAGATTTGATAGTAATTGTTTCATCCTTACCTGCTTCATACGTATATTCAGCTTTTATTCCATCTTTTAAGATCACTCTCACAATAGCTCCCACCTGGAGCCCCTGTTGACCCGTAGAGTATGGATTTGAATCAACCCACATACTATTTCCTTGTGAGAAAATCCCCGAGTTTAATAAAAGGAATGGTATGGTATATTTTGCAAATTTATTCATGTTTATAATCCTATTGATTTCCATAGTAAAAAATATTTTTTAATCAATCAATACTGTCCCTTCAGCTTTGATGGTTCCCAAGAGCAATGTCCCACTAGACTTGGACTGAACACGTATTTTATCCCCTGTATTACCTGAATCACGTGCAGTTGCTTTCGTTGCTACTAAGAGATTTCCCTCCAGAAAAATAATCTCTACATTTGAACCTCTTTGTATTGTAAAGACTTCTCTTAGATGCTTTTTACGGAGGATATCCCCTTCTTCTAAATTGGAGAGCGCTGTCATACCTGTGATAGGAGATGTAACCAGATCAGAGATAGTTTCTGATATAAAAATATCTTTTTTTTCTATCTCTTTTTCAGTTACTATCTGGTTTCTAAGAATCTTTTTAGAAACTACATAGGCAGAAATCTTTATTTCTACTAAAAATTTAGTTCTTGTGGAATAGATTCTACTTGAATCCTTCCAGGCATCTAAAGTAAAAATTTTATTTCCTGGTGTCATATTTTTTGGAATATTTCCCCATTTTATCTCAACACCCCTAGCTGGGAAAAAAATATCTTCCCCCATGTATGTAACTTTTAAATTCTCGGGATCTAAATGATCCCTCTTGGAAATCTCCCCTAAAAATGAATTTTCTATATCCTTTTTTAAGAATTTTTTAGTGAGGGGAATTAGAGTGCAGTTTGTTCCCAATACTTTTCTGGATGATAGTTCTGGAGGTAGCTTTTTGGATATTTCTTCAGAGGTGTAGGTAATAGGTTCTTCGGGTGTTTCAAATATGGGGATATCCACAACTCCATCGGGGAGCCTTGCTATGTTAGAAAGATAAACTAAGTTTCCATTGATGATTGCTCTGGGTTTAAGATAAATTGCATCACTGGAAAAAAGTGGATTTGTAAATAGAAATAGTAAGATAATAATTAAAAAGATTATAAATTTAGCATTGATCCAGTACTGATCTATATTTCTACCAGTACTGAAAACTATCATAGTATGAATCCTATCGTTTTAGACCGATAGCAGTTGAAAGCATGTTATCAGAGGTTTGGATTGCTTTAGAATTTGATTCATAAGCTCTCTGTGCTACTATCATATTCACCATTTCTTCCACTATTTTTACGTTGCTCATCTCAAGAAAACCTTGTAGTACACTTCCAAAACCTTCAGATGATGGTGTTCCTGGAATTTCAGCTCCACTTGCCACTGTTTCTTTGAATAAGTTTTTGCCGATAGCTTGCAGACCGGCTGGATTTACAAATCTATAGAGTTCAACTTGACCAATTGTTGTAGGACGAATATCATTACCAATTTTAACATTTACCTCTCCCTGCTCACTGACTGATAAACTGTTCAAGATAGCATTTTCTGGAAGAATGATTGGAGGTTCAAAGAGATATCCATTGGAAGTGACGACCTGTTGGTTAGAATCTATTTTAAAGGATCCATCTCTTGTGAAGGCAAATGACCCATCAGGCATTTGAATTTTAAAAAAGCCCATTTCACCAGTGATTGCCAGATCTAATTTGTTTCCGGTTGCCTGGAAAGAACCTATTTCAAACATTTTTTGAGAGGCTGCAGCCCTTACCCCATGTCCTACATTTACTCCAGTGGGAATTTCACTCACAGATGTAGCTGGCGTACCTGCCATAACCTGGTGTTGATAGACTAAATCTTCAAAGTCTGCCCTATTTTTCTTAAAA
The DNA here is from genome assembly GCA_945887855.1 of Leptospira interrogans serovar Manilae. Taxonomy (GTDB): domain Bacteria; phylum Spirochaetota; class Leptospiria; order Leptospirales; family Leptospiraceae; genus JACKPB01. Next base: position 7,133 of record CAMCZP010000025.1, read on the forward strand.
CCTGTTGTGTTTACGTTGGCAAGGTTGTTTGAAATTGTATCGATATGAAATTGTTGTGCAATCATACCTGTCGAAGCAGTCCAAAGGGATCTCATCATAAAGCTAATTCTCCTATTCTCTTTATCCTATCGTCTAAGTGGAATTTTTCGTGATTCTTTTTTTCTTATTTTATGAGAACTACGCATCGATTAGAGTTTGTTCCCTTCTCATTATTGGAAACATTCCAACAGTTGGAGAGTTTTGTAAATTTTTGGGAGTTGATCACTGTCCTTTCCCAGCCCAAACCTGCATCTACGGCTGAGCTCAAGACCAATTCATCAAGATTTATAACTTCCTTTTTAAAGAGAACATCCCCAACTTCCATAACCAAAAGGGAATCTTTTTTCATAACTCTATGGCATTCTTTGAGGGTAGAGATAATAAATTCTTTCCAATGAGTTGGGTTGTGAAGGATAGAAACTCCTTTTAGTTTCTCTAAATCAATGTCTAGGAACCATGCTTTTAACCAATTATCAGTGATGTAGTCGACCTTATCTAGAAATGGGGGGGATGTAACTATCAAATCTACACAATTAGAAGGTATGGATTGCATACCCGTCGATGGGGCAAGTGAGTACGTATTTTTTTTGGAAAATTCATGGTAGAATGGAGGAAGTGGATCAACGAGATCAGTCCTCATTTTTTTCAAAATCCTATCCTTGATAGGTCTATACTCAGGACTCTGGTTTCTTTTCTCGTTGTTCTTTTTTTGAGCTAAGGGAGAAATAGAGATTTGAGGAAATGTATAAACAGAAAAAAAACCATGGGAATGACCATGCAATCGTGAAAGAGCAGTGAGCATTATGTATCTCATTTCAGGACTTTTATCTATTTTATAAATTTCTTTAAGATTTTTAATTTCTCTCAGTGTATTTTTATCATAAAAATTCAATAAATCATTGTCTTTTTCATCCTCATCCACTTTTTTTTCTAGATCAATTTTTTGTAACAATAGATCCATTTTTTCATACTTAGGGATGATTTGACGGGATTCAGCTAAAAAGAGTGAGAGTGGATTAATATCATTGTGTATTGCATAATGACCATCTAAATTTGCCTGTATGGCAGTAGTACCCCTACCCCCGAAAGGATCTAAGATGGTTCTTTTTTTCTTACGGAGATATCGAGAAATAAAATATTGAGGAAGTTCGGGTTTAAATGCTGCTCTGTAACTAATAGTGTAATGGATTGTATGGGATTGACGTTGTTTCGATGTCCAAAACTCCCCTATTTCGTACTTTGAATCCTTCTTGACTGCTCCGCCCACCGATTGTCCTTTTTGAGATCTTTTCTTAGAAAACTATGAAAATTTATAATTGTTTAAGAAGTCTGAAGACTCATATGCTTTGTTTGTTCAAAATAAACTTCGGTATTCCTAGGAGTCTCCATTACATTTTTTGAGTAAAGGTTCAGAACAAAGTCGGTAAGATAAACATTGTAAGAACTGATATAAAACTAGCAATCTTTTGAAAATAGATACAATAGATTTAAGATTTAAAAGGATTGCTTAAATATTATTCACATTCTGAATGTAGGAAATTGGTAAATATCAGGATCTAAGATCAATTTATGGAAATTTATTAAATAAATGTTCGAAAACTATCAAATCTTTCTGTTACTTTTTTCTCCTCTTTATGGAAAGAGAAGAAAAAAGGTTCCAAAAAAGAAGAGAAACTTGGATGGTCTGGAGCTGGTGTTGAAGAACGGTCCCCAAGAGGGACATCCCAAAGTTCCATTTCGAGAGTAATCCACCAGGGTGTAGTACTACTCTTTAGTTATTTGAAATATTTACCTTCCAAACCTATATGAAATGAGTACTTATTGGAATTCTAAGTAAATAAAGTCCAAAGATTTCTATAATTTGAATCAAAAATAGATAGAATTTCAAATTATGGTATGAATTTTGCAATTGTTTTTAGTATGAATTTGTACAACAAGAAAGATTGGATGGGAGTTGTTCTTTGTGGGGGAAAATCTTCTTCCTTTGGTGTAGACAAAGGATTGTTGAGAGTTGCGGATAAAGAATTGGTTCTCCATTGTTATTCTTTTTTGTGCACCACAATTCCAAATGTTGTTTTAAGTGTTAATGATAAACAATTTCCCCTCTACAAAAGAAAATTCAATGATCTTGAATTGATTGTAGATTCAAATCAGGTAAAAGGACCACTTTCTGGAATTCTAAGTGTATACTCAGCATATCGCGTATTTAACTTTATTGTTTCAACGTACGATAGAATTGGTCTTCACCAACAGATGATAAAAGACCTTATGGGGCAATTTGATAAAAATCCCGGCTATGATTTCTATGTTTACAAACGAAATGATAAAATAGAACCATTTTGTGGGCTTTATACAGCAAGTGGATTAGAAAAAGTATACAACCTCTATAACCAAGGTGTTTTGATGGGAAAAAGTTTACGTGAAGTTATCCTAATGAGTAATACATTGGTGGTTCCTATAAAATTGGAATATCAGGATAGTTTTGATGTTTATGAAGAAAAATTCCGAATAGCATAATAACACCAAAGAGCGCAGAGAGAATTTTGAAGAAATAAAATTGATCGAAACTACTTTTAATCAATAAAAAAACTAAATTTTAGAAACAGTTTCTACAAATGAAAAATCCTTGCTTAAAAAAGGATTTCGAATTCTCCTATAGGAAGGGAAAGCTATGAGTAATATCGATAAAACAAAAAAATCAATAGGTTTAAATAAAATTGAAGAAAAAGATCGTCAGGAGATTTTCAAAAAATTTATAGATGCTGGCGGACAGGTCATCAAAGAAGATTCCAATAACAAAGACGATCAAAAATCAAAACAACCAACTTCTAAACCATCCAAAACACCAATTGCCAGGGATAGAAAAAAATCTACCATCCAAAGAAGTCCTCAAAGACCAATCAATAATCCTGATACAGTCCAAAACGATCCAAGTCCCAGGATCTACGAAAACCAATACTCTAGCTTTTGGTCAAGATTTTTCTTGAAATTGAAAGCATGGTCATCTAAGGTAACACATTTTGGAGATCCTATCCTTAAGCCAGAATTTTTATCTGAACTCAATCTAGAACTCAAAGAATCGCTTTTGATTTTTAATATGTCATCTAGAGATATACTAGGAACTCCAGAAGTTTATCAACAAGTTATAACAGAGCTTTCCAAAGAATCCAGTTTGTATCCTGAATTGATTATTAGGGGTGGAAAACTCTTGGATTATTCCGAGTTAGAGACACTTTTTGAAGACTACAAAATCAATCCAAATATTGAAATTCCAATCTCAAAAGTTTACCCATCTTTGTATTCATTGTTTAGAAAGCTTTTCTTTCTTTATCCATACCAAAATACATATAAAAAAGCTATGGAAAAGGGTTTTGATTTACTTGAAAAATATGAAAAAAAGCCATCTGCAATTTACAAAGCCAAGAAAAAACAATTCAAACAAAATCATTTTTTTATTTTTGAAAAAGCTTTTGATAAAATTTATCTAGCTGTACTACGTCATGAAAATATTAATATACCACTCACGTCGGATTATATGAATCTTTTCTTAGAAATTAAAAATGATGAACGAATTGGTTCTATGAAAACATTTATCTTTTCAGAACCCGAAGTAGTACAACCAATTGAAAAAGATAAAAATGATCCAAACAGTGAAGAAACTATTGAAAAAGAAGAAGTAGTTGAAGAAGAATCCCCCATTCTTACTCTGGGAAAAGAATTATTGTTAACTACGCCATTAGAAGTATTACGAAAGAAACATGATCAGAAAAAAGATTACACTGATATCAACATAGCTGATAAATCTTTTTTAACCTATATATTTTTTAAAGAATTTGATACTGAATACTCTTTAGTAATGACTACAAAAAAAATTAATATCAATACAACTAATGTAAATGGTTTAAAAATTGATCATAGAGAAAACTTAATGAGCACATATGAAATGACCAGGAATTGTTCAGAACAATTTCGAATTTATATTGAATCGCTCAGAGAATACGAAAAAATAAAAACTACACCATTATCAAATTATATAGAACAATCAAAGAAAATGACCCAAGCGGATCAAAAGAAAAATATCCAATCAAGGTCTTTTAGATCATCTGTAAAAGAATATTTTTCAACTGTAACTTCCTCTTTAAAAATATTTATAGATGATATGGAAACAGAAAAAGTGATTATAGGAAACTCTGATGATATACTAAGTTTTGATAATGTGGAGTCTAAAAAGAAATTAAATAAAAAGAAAATAAAAGATGCAATAACTGAGTCTTATGCTTTTTCTTTTGCTTTGTTAGATAAGCTATCCGGAGATGGGGATTTGTATGGGGCATCATTGGAAGAAACCAATGAAGAAATGAAAGCTAATTATGGTATAGAAATTTTAACAACCGGTACTGAAGTTCCAATTGAAACTGATGAAGTAAGTAAACTATCGGATTTAAAATAATGGCAAATCTAAAAGTAATTATATTCCAAAAAAATATAAATAGTGACCTTACAAAAGATCAAAAATTAAAAATTTCAGCTGCAAAGGCAGATTTTCTAATCTTACCACGTTTCTTTCCTTATTTTGAAACACCAAGGGAAGGTATTGAATTAAAAGAATCTTTCTATTTAGACAAGATATTAGAAATTTCAGAGTATCACAAAGGTGTTGTAATTGGCGGAAGTATTTTTAGAAAAGTAGATGGTGTGTATGTTGAGTCAATACCAATTGTAAAAGATGTAACACTAGTTGATTACTACAATGTAAGGACTGGGGGAAAGATTGGTGGATTAACCCTACCTTCACAAGAGGGAGATTCTATTTATATTCTTCATGGAGCTAGATTTTCTATTTTACCGGGTCCGGATATATTAGAAGAATCTCAAATGTCATATTTAAAAAATGAAAAGATTGAGTTGGTTTTTAATCTTCAAGATTGTACGGATTCAAGTACAGAATTTAAAGAGTACCAAGAAGAATTAAAAAAATATGCAGAAATTTCTAAAGATTACAATTTAAATATAATTCGATCTTCTGGATTTGGTAAGATAGAACAAAGAGAACTCACTGGTAGGAGTTTTTATACATCTCAAACTGGCATCAAATGGAAACTTGGTGAATCAGAAAATAAAACTGAACTTATTAAAACTGTTAATGTAAATATCTATGAATCTTTTCCTGTGTGATACATTCCTGCAAGCATCCCACATGCCCCATTTATATCCTTTCCTGGAGATCTTCTATTAAGAATTGGTACACCTGAGGGTTTTATCATAAATTTAAATTCGTTAATTTCATCTTCAGTTGGTCGTCTCCATCCCTGTAACTCCGTATTGAGCGGGATTAGATTTATCTTACAATTCACAGATCTGAGTATTTTAACTAATTTATGGGCATTGTCCCAACCCATATTTACACCCGGAATCATAACATATTCAAAGGTTATTCTTCTTCCCAATGTTTTAGTAAAATTTCGAACAGATCGTAAGAGGACATCTAAAGGATATTTTTCATCAATACCCATTATCAATTTTCTTTGAGAAGGGTTGGGATGATTTAAAGATATTGCAAAATTAAATGGCTCTTTACTTTCAACAAATCTATCTATACCCTTTACAATTCCTGCCGTGGAAATTGTTATTCTTTTAGCACCTATATTAAATGTTTCGGGGTTATGAAAAAAATGAGCTGCTTGTAGTACGCAATCATAGTTATGCATAGGTTCTCCCATGCCCATAAAAACAATATTAGTACATCTATCCCCAACCAATTTTTCTACTTGAAGTACCTGGTCTATGATTTGCCAGACTTTTAGGTTTCCTTTGAACTCTAAAAGACCAGTTGCACAAAAAGCACAGGATAGTGTGCATCCCACTTGTGATGAAATACAAATTGTCTTACGTTCTTCATCACCCGATGGGATCCATACCGATTCGACTATTTTTTCATCTTCCACTAAAAAAGTCATTTTTTGAGTTCCATCACTAGAAACTAATTTTTTCTTAAGTGTGATGGATAAGATTTCAGAATTTTCTTTTAGTTTTTCTCTTAAAGATTTTGGAAGGGTTGTAAATTCATCAAAATCACTGAATCTATCTCTATAAAGACCATTGTAAATTTGTTTTGCTCTGTATGAATCCTCTCCAAGTTCTTTTATATAAGATTCAAGAGCTGAAAGGCTTAATCCCTTCAAATTTTTTTTATTGGTCATCATAAATACCTAAAACCATTTTAGCATCTTCGCTAGCCATAATTCTAGGATCCCATTTGGGTGTCCAAACTACCTCAACATCTGCATCTGTAATACCTTCAACCCTCATAGCATTTGAAAGTACCTGACTTTTAAGTGATGGTCCTGCAGGACAGGCCATACTAGTAAAGGTCATCTTAATTTTTGCTTTATTATCTTCATTTACTCTGACATCATAGATTAATCCTAAATCTACAATCATTACACCAATTTCAGGATCTTCAATTTCTCGTAGAGAATCTAAAACTCTTACTTCCAGTTCACTAAAGGATCTATCTTCCATTAACATATTTATAGTTCCCTTTCTTTTAATGCCTGTTCTAATGTATTCCAAGCCAATACTGCACATTTTACTCTTACAGGGTATTTCTTTACTCCAAGGAGTGATTCCAAATCAGCTTCATCCTCTGAAAAATTTTCTACAGAGTCTTCTAAAATTGCTTTTTTGAATTTTGCCATGATGGAAAGTGCATCCCCTTTATTTTTCCCCTTAACTAGCTCAGTCATCATAGATCCACTAGATTGAGAAATGGAACATCCCTTCCCGCTAAACATTATATCTTCAACTATGTCTTCTTTCATGATAAGGTACAATTCCAACTCGTCACCACAGAGAGGATTTGCACCTTTCTCATGAATCGAACATGGATTTAGTACTCCATAATTTCTTGGATTTTCGTAGTGATCCAAAATTACTTCTTTGTATAAATCATCTCTTAAGGACACGACCAAATATCTCCTTTACCTGCTTTATTCCATCTATAAGCCTATCTATATCTTCAGTAGTGTTGTATAGGTAAAAACTAGCCCGACATGTTCCTGCAATTTTCATTTTTTTCATAAATGGCTGGGCACAATGGTGTCCTACACGAATTGCTATACCTTCTTCATCTAGGATAGATCCTACATCATGTGCATGAACTCCATCCAAATTAAAAGATATAACGCCTCCTCTCTTTTCTAAATCATTAACACCATAGATTGTAATACCATTTAAATTATTTAACCTTTCTAAGGCATATTCATTTAGAATTTTTTCATGATGGTGTATTTCATCTAAACCAATTCTCTCTAGATATTCTATTGCTTCTTTGAAAGCTATCACTCCAGATATATTTGGTGTACCTGCTTCTAGCCTTGCCGGTAAATCAGCATAGGTGGATCTTTCTAGTGATACATCATTTATCATATCACCTCCCCCCATCCAGGGTGGCATTCTCTCTAGAATTTCTTCTTTTCCATAAAGCACACCAACTCCAGTTGGACCCAACATTTTATGGGCTGAGAATGCGTAAAAATCAACATCAAGATCTTGGACATTTGTTTTGATATGACAGGCTCCCTGTGCTCCATCCAATAGAAATAAAGCACCAACAGAATGAGCTTTTTGGACAATTGGCTTTATATCATGAATAGTTCCGGTTGCATTGGACATTTGGGAAACTGCGACAATTTTTGTCCTATAATCTATCAGTGAATCTAATGTGGAAAGATCGAGAGAAGAATCAGCATTTATGGGGATATATTTTATAACAGCACCTTTTTCTTCAGCGAGCATCTGCCAAGGTACTATATTGGAGTGATGTTCTAGTTCTGTAAGGACAATCACATCACCCCTTCCTATATTTTTTCTACCCCAAGTTTGTGTTACTAAGTTTATACTTTCAGTTGTATTTCGTGTAAATATTATTACCTTAGCACACTTTGCTCCAATAAACTCAGCTATCTTTATTCTTGTTCGTTCAAACAACTCGGTTGCTTTTTGTGATAAGTAATATACCCCTCTGTGTATATTTGCATTTTGTTCTTTGTAATATTTATCAATGGCATCTATTACCTGGAATGGTTTTTGAGAACTAGCTGCACTGTCCAAAAAGACTAAAGGTTTACCGTTCATGGTTGTTTGTAGTATAGGAAAATCAGTTTTTATTCTATAGGGGTCTAGCATTAGAAATCCTCCATTTCCAATTCAATTTCATCTCCAACAATTCTAACAGGGAAAATTCGAATGGGCTCTGTAGCTGGCATACAAAGTGCCTCCCCTGTTTTTAAATCAAACTTAGCTAAGTGTCTCGGACATACAATACAATTGTTTTCTAATTTTCCTTCTGAAATAGATTCACCATCGTGGCTGCATATATCTTCAAAAGCATATATATCCGATCCAATTTTTGTTAAACATATTTCTGTATCTCTTGTACTTATTTTAAAAAACTTATTTTCAATTACTGAATTTACTTTGCCTACTTTTAGTTTCATACTCATTCACCCAGTTTTCTGAGAAGTTTATCTTTTAGCTCATTTGAATTTTCTAGTGAGAACTCATCTATAATTTCGGTAATAAAACCCTCAACTATTAGATGCCGGGCATCACTTGGCGTAAATCCTCTAGAAAGTAAGTAAAAGAGCTGCTCCTCATTGATTTCACTCATTGTGGCTCCATGGGAACATTTGACATCTTCTGCAAAAACCTCTAGTTTTGGCATAGACTCGGCTCTGGCAGTTTTGTCTAAAATCAAATTATGATTTAGTTGACTTGCTTCCACATGTTTTGATGTTTTAGGAATATTTAGGTTTCCTGTAAATATATGGTGGCTTTTATCCTTCATCACGGTTTTAAATTTTATACTACTATTTGTATGACTATTATTATGGAATAGAGAATATTCTATGTCTTGGATTTCTCTCTTAGAAGGTGATGCAACACCTAATAATTTTGCACTGGAATTGGTTTCTTGGAGATTAACATCAAAGAATGTTTTTCCTCTATATCCACCTAAATTAAAAAATCCAGATTTAAAATAAGTGTCTTTATTTTGTATTACTATAAATTTTCTTATATGAATGGTACTGGGATTAAATTCTTCAATTTGTATCTCTTCAATGTTAGATCCATCATTGATTATAGACACAAAGAGAGAATTAAATAAATTTAAGGATTCTGTTACTGGAGAGATTGATTTATGAAGTATAATAGCTTTTGAATTTTTTCCTGTGAATAAGAAAAAAATTTGAAATCCAGCAATCGAAAAGTCTCTAAATGAGGATTCGATGATGATTGGATCAGGAGAATTAAATGAATCTGGTAGAGAAAGAAATTTAAAAGATTGGTTATATGCGATTGAAACTAACTGGAAAAATTGATTTTCTTTAGAATCAATTATCCCCTGCAAATTACTCTGAATAATTTTTTTTTGTACTTCATTTATATCCTGAATGGAAACTAATTCAATTGATTTATTTGTATGGTGGAGTTTTACTTTTAGTGTATTTTCTGATCCTAAATAATTTTTAATGGAAAAATTACCAAACTTAGTTTTTCTCCAGGATTCTAAAGTAGAATCTGGAAAAAATGTACTACTTAATTTATGAAATGCAGCAAGTCTAAGTTCAAAAAACCAATCCGGCTCATCTGATAATTTTGAGATTGGAATAAGTTCAGGAAAGTTTTTAAGTGATTTAGTCAAGGTTTAGACTCCACCCAATCATACCCTTTTTCCTCTAATTCTAAAGCTAGGGATTTATCTCCAGAGAGAACAATTTTCCCATCCATAAAGACATGAACTTTATCGGGAACCACATAGTTCAACATTCTCTGGTAATGAGTGATGAGGAGAAATGCTGATTCAGGAGAACGATTTGCATTGATTCCATCACAGACTATTTTTAAAGCATCGATATCCAAACCCGAGTCGGTCTCATCGAGGATGCTCAGTGCGGGCTTTAGGAGGGAGAGTTGTAATATTTCATTTCTTTTCTTTTCACCACCGGAAAAACCATCATTTACATATCTTCCCATAAAAGACTCTTCAATTTTCAAAGCAGTGGTTTCTTTTTTGAGAATCTGACGAAATTCTTTGACAGGAATATCTCTCCCCTGCATACCTTTGAGCATGGTTCTTAAAAAATTTGCAACTGTGACTCCAGGAATAGCTGTAGGGTATTGGAAACTTAAAAATATACCCAACCTTGCCCTTTCATCAGGTTTCAGAGAAAGTATGGATTTTCCTTTGAATAAGATGTCTCCGCTTGTAACACTATAATTGGGATGCCCCAGTATGATATTTGAAAGGGTACTCTTTCCTGATCCATTTTTTCCCATGATAGCATGTACCTCTCCTGAGAAAATGGAAAGGTTAACACCTTTTAATATTTCTTTATCCCCAATTGAAGCTTTTAGATCTATAATTTTAAGAGTTTCCACTTCTGATTCTTCCCCTTTAGTAACTACCATTTTAAATAAAAGCAGGTCAAAATCAATTGATTTCTTTATATATTATAATAATTCTAAATTAAGAGAAATCAAATGTTTTATCATTTTTTCCTCTTCTTTGGAGATTTAACGAGAGGTTAGATTATAGAGTTGTGAAGGAAGGCAATTAAACAATTCTAGCATTTTAAAGAAAGTGATCGAAGACGAAAAGCTAGAAAATAAAATGGGTTGAATTGTCAAAGTATATAACCAATTTGTAATCTTAATAAGGAACTGGTATGAGCCAAAATTTATTACTTAGTAAAATTGAAAATACTACTATGCAATGGACTTTTATTACTAACTTAAATTATATGCAAATCTCATCTTATTTGCAGAGTTTATTTTTAAAATTAGAAAAACCCTATTTATCTGAAACAGTTTTTATGATTTTAAAAGAACTACTCATGAATGCAAATAGAGCCAACTCCAAAAAAATATTTTTAGAAACAAATTCAATTGATGTTTCCAATACCAATGAGTATTCAAAAGCAATTCAAATATTTAAATCTGAAATTGTATCAAATTGGGAGTCTTTGAAAGGTGGTATTACAAATTCCAATTATAATGTACAACTAAGTATTCAAGCAAAAGATAAAAGTATATCTTTTATTGTTAATAATAATGCCCCTTTGTTACCAATTGAAAGAGAGAGAATAAATATTAGAATACAAAAATCAGACTTATATAAAACCGTAATTGATGCTTATAAAGATATGGGTGATACTTCTGAGAGTGCAGGTCTTGGAATAGTTATGAGCATATTATTATTAAGAAATATAGGATTAGATAAAAATAATCTGTTTTTGATAAGTAATGAAAAATCAACTTCTTTTGAGCTTGTAATACCAATAGAAATTGTTCCGTTAGAAATTTCTTCAATGATTAAAGATAAGTTATTAGATGAATTAAAAACACTTCCTTCTCTCTCGAATTCTACCCAAAAGCTAATCAATCTTTGTTCCGATCCCGACCTAGATATGAAACAACTCATAGACACTATTGAAAAAAATCCAAGTGTTAGTGCTGAAATACTAAAACTTGCAAATTCAGTAGGTTTTATTATGAAATCTAAGACAATGCCAATCTCACAAGCAGTTAAAATTATAGGAATCAAAGCTATATTTAGATTGTTATACGCTATGGGATCGATGAATGTTTTGAGCAAATCCTATTCAAGAATGGAAGCCCAATGGGAGCACTCCAGAAGAACTAGTTTTTATGCAAGCATTCTACTTAAAGACTTCGGATTGGGAAAATTAGGTGAGAGTGTTTTATCAGGAGCACTTCTTCATAACATAGGAAAAATAGTACTACTTTCAGCCGATAAAGAATTTTTTCCTGTAGTTCGCGAACTCACAAATAATCGGGCAACTGAAAATTCAAAAGTATTGGAAGAAGCTGCAATTGGTTTGAGTTATTCAAAATTAGGTGCTATGCTAGCAGAGAAATGGAATTTTCCTGAAGATCTAAAATGTATCATAGAGTATCACCAACAACCATATATGGCACCAGAAAAGTACCAAAAGATTATTGAAATTGTATATTTATCATATAATTTGGCATCTAGAAGCCAGGGCACCGTCCATTTCTTTTCATTAAATATGGAAGTATTAAATAAGTACAAAATAATTACATCTGATGACTTTGAAAATTTATTTTTGAGATTAGAAGAGCGGTACAAAAAAGAAGGTAAAGATTAACCTTGCTTAATCTAAAATAAGGAATTACTGTGCTAGAGTTACCCGGTTTTAAGGGATTACGAAAAATTCCATGGAAAAACATATCTCCCGGTATGATTGTAATTAGTGGAGTAAGTGTAAATAACACAACTCCTCCAGAATTATTTAATTATCCTATATTAAATGCAGGTCTTATTTATGAGATAACTAAAAAATATCATTTTAAAGACGGAAAAGAAGTAGTTATCGCTGAGGTTGAAAAAGGAAATTCCCCTGAAAAGTTAGCAATATCTCTGAGAACAGTGGAAAAAAGACTCCAAATAGTAAATGAATTTAGAAAGTATATTCTTCAAAAAAAAATTTTACTCTCAGAAAAAATTGAATTTAAGGATATCAAACAGAATAGAGTTATAGATTCTGAGTTTGTTGTAAAATCTGAAAGTATTCTAAATCTTTTTAATTCTTTTCAAGTTAAATTAAAAGGTTTTAAAACTCCATCGATATTTAATAAATTATCTGAAGATATATTATTAATTGATATATTCAATAAAGGTATTATAAAAAAATTTGATTTTCCCGATGACAGACAAATTTTAATTCATTTAGTAATTGATTACTCCAAAGAGATGTTTGAATCTAAGTATTTAAAAGAAACTATATTAGCTATAGAATCATTTAAAAAGTTAGTTTTAGATTGTAATATTAATATGACTTTACATTACTATGGATTCTCAGATGAATGTAATCCATTAAAAACTCCCATCTCAGAAAGGGATATGGAACGGAAGGGAAGGAATTATAGTTCTTTTCAAAAAAAAATCCTTAGGTTTAAAAAACCAAATGTAATAAACAAAGTTATTCTTATTAGCTGTGGAACCCCTGATGACTTTGTGGATGCCATAGAAACAGGAGGAAAATTAAAACGGGGGGGAATTGATTATTCACAAATTATGCTTCAAAAGATTCCTTTAAAAACTACTATAGAAAAGTGGAAAGCAATTTGTATGACATGTTCTGGAAATCAAATTATTTTAAAAGAAGTAGAACTTTTAGAACTGGCTTTGTTGGAAATCTTTGATTTGTATATAGGCAACTTAACACTTGCAAATAAATCACTTGTAGAACCTGTATTTAAAGAATTTGTGAATCCTAAGGTAATCTCTAAAAATCCTAATGAGGAACAAAAGAAAAGAGTTATAAAAACTTTTGAATTTAAAAAATTATGAGAAATCCACACCTAAAAATGATGTGGATTTTTGCTATAAAATGTTTGTATTTAGTTACTTTCTCTAGCTTCTACTTCTCTTTGGAGCTCATCTTCATCAGGACCATCTATAGGACCAATTCTTTTTTGGATCTTCTTGTACTGCGCAGAATCCTTACCATATGCAATTTCTGAGTACAGGAGAAGCTCTTGGTTTTTCTTTCTTTTAAATTTCCTAGCAATGGATTCTTTTTTGTATTTTGCTGCCTGTCTTTCATTGAATTCATAACACACAGCTAAAAGTTTGTGTGGCTCGGATTCTTTTTTGTAACTATCTCCCAAGGATATGTATTGTTCAATCATGTCCATTGCCTGGTTGTAGTTTTTCATTCTAAGTTGGTGCTTAATGTACTCTCTATAAATAGATGCTTTGATATCAATATAAACTTGGGATGTGACGGCTTCAGGGTTTTCAATTTTGTCGAGAGCAGTCATTCCCTTAACAAGCTCCATTACGGAATTTTTTCTTCCTTCTAATGAGATTCTCTTTGATTCCCTATCTTGGTCGATTTCCCTTGTCTTTTTTTGCCAATCATATTTATCCTGTGGTTTGGATTCTTTGGAAGCGGATTCTCTTTTATCTTTGATAAGTTTTTCAGAAGCCTTGTAGATGGCTAAGGAAGTATTGAAGTGATTTTTTGCTTCCTCCATTCTGGCTATTGTGTTTTCTTCACTTAAATCATCTATAATTTTGATATCCTGGAATGCTTCCACTTCATCCGCTTCTTTACCCCAAGACCCATCAGGTTTCTTTTTTGGGTCAGAGATGATAAGCTCAACTTTATCATCTGATTTTGTGTCACTAAAAATAGGACTCAGGAATATGTTTGTTAAAAGAAGGGAAATTACAATTAGTCTCATACAGTTACCTTTCGGATTTAATCATCTAATTGTAAAATAAAATAGAAGTATTGCAAGTAGAAATTGATTTTTTTAGTTCGAAAATTTTAGTTTCTAAGCTTGGTTTGCATATTCAGCATATTCACAATAGGGAAATTTAGAGCACAGCCAATATACTTTTTTTTCCCGGGATATTTTTTGTTTAAGATGACCCTCCTTGCAAAGGGGGCATTGTTTTTCTTCTGTCTTTTTACCTACTTTTACTTTCAGAGAAAATTGGATTTTATTGTAAATTTCACGCAGAAATCCTATCCCTTCCTTTTTTCCTTCACTGATTAGATCCAACTCTTTCTCCATTGTGGAAGAGAACTCATCCGATATAAGTTCGGAAAAACGGCCACTTATTTCTTGGTTTATGGTTTCCCCAAGGGGTGTGGGAAACAATTCTCCCTTCTTTTGTAAAATATAGTTTCTTTTATAGAGTGTTTCCAGTGTGGAGGCAAAGGTGGATGGTCTCCCAATTCCAGTTTTCTCCATTTTATCAATGATACTCGATTCTTTGTATCTAGAAGGTGGGGAACTTTCCCTGCAATGTAGTTTTACTTCTTTGCAATAAACCTCTGTTCCAATTTTCCAATTCGGAAATTGATCATTTTGTACTGGTATATTAGCAAAATCCTTATATCCATTTTGGATTGAGGATTCAAGTCGAAACTCAAAATTATTTTTACCATCTGAGAGAGTCCCCTGGAGTATTTTTTTTTCATGGGGTGCTAAAAAAGAAGTGAGATATCTATTTTTAATGAGGTCATACAATTTTTTTTCATCATTTGAGAGATTAGATATTAGGGATTTATCGTTTAATTCTGTAGGACGAACTGCTTCATGTGCATCTTGTTTTCCTGATTTTAATTTTGATCGAAAGAGTGGATTTATGGGGATTGCAATAGTTTTAGATATATATTCTAATGCTAAGTTGATTGCGGATGGAATTACCCTGGTAGAATCAGTTCTTAAGTATGTTATTAAACCTCTGGAAGAATTTGTTCCCTCAAAAAGATTTTGGGCTAGTTTCATGGTTTTTGTGGGTGAAAACTTTAGAGCCTGGTACGCTGTTTTTTGCAAACTCGATGTGATAAATGGTGGCGGAGGATAGTCTTTTTTTTTAAATTCTTTAATTTCTAAAACAGAAAATTTTGAATTGGGTAATTTTACCACAAGGGATTCACCGGGACTTACATTTAAGTTTTCTTGGTTTGTTTGTACAGAAAATAATTTTAGTATATCGATTAATTCATTACTTTTAAATTCTTTTTTATTATCAGCATTTTTATATTTAGCATTTACAGTAAATGAAGTTTGTTTATCTAAAAAAAATCCTTCTATGCTAAATAAATTTTCTTTTTTGAATTGGATAATTTCTTTCTCCCGTTCACAGATCCATCTAAGAACGGGAGATTGCACTCTTCCTGCAGAAAGATTTTTTCCAAATTTCCACAAAATTGGACTAAAACTATATCCCGTAATACGATCTAAAATTCTTCTAGTGGTTTGAGAATCTACTAATTTTAAATCGATACTTCCCCTTTCATTGATAGATTTAAGTACAGCATCAGAAGTAATTTCTTTAAGTCGAATTCTATAAAATTTTTTATTTTCTTGGCTAATGAGGTTTTGGATATGAAATGAAATAGCCTCACCTTCCCTATCCGGATCTGTTGCAAGATAGACAGTATCTATATTTTTTAACTCTTTTAAAATATCCTGAACAATTTTTTTTTTCCCTTTGAGGAACACCCATTCGGGCTCAAAATTATTAATGATATCAACGCCCAGATGAGAAGAAGGAAGGTCAACTAAATGTCCAAAACTTGCTATTACTTTATAGTCTTTTCCCAGGTACTTTGAAATTGTTTTAGCTTTTGAGGGAGATTCAACTATAAATAATTTTTTCATTATTCCAAAAATCCGAATTCTCTGGCTTTTAATTCTGCATAACGATCTGTCATACCACTTATATAATCGCTAATTGCCCTATGAATACCTTCTTGTTCAGCTCTTTTTTTATAATTATCCGGAATATTTGAATTATTTTTAAGTAAGTAATAAAATAAAAATTCAATAATTTTTTGTCCAAACCTAGATTTACTCACTACTTTTTCGTGTTGGTATAAGTTTTCTTTTAAATAATTTTTTAATTGTATGACAAGTGGAGAAATTTCTTTTGAATAACCAACAGGTCTTTCTCCCCTCTTCCACGCTTCCCCTAAATTTTTGCGATTCATTATATTTAAATGAAAAAGGGATCTTTCAGTTGTTTCAATTAGATCGGTAACCACTTCATTCATCATAGATCGAAGTGCTTTTCGAATGATTAAATCATCATGTAAATGAGAAAATAATTCATAAGACTCCAAATAGTGTTTTTGCCATAGCTCACATTGTTTTAAATTTTCAGCACTGATTAGATTTCTTTCCAAGCCATCTTCAATATCATGGTGTGTGTAGGCAATTTCATCTGATATATCCGAAACAAGGGCTTCAAGACTGGGGCCCTGTTCCTGTCGCATGATATAGAGGTCTGTCTTTTCATAGTCCGAACCATGTTTCAATAATCCAATCAATGTCATTCTACAAAGATTTAATCCTGGAAATTCGGGGTACCTGGTTTCCAGGCTACGTACAATTCTCAGGGATTGTTTGTTATGTTCAAATCCACCCGATTCTTTCATTAGATCAGATAGAATATCCTGACCGGCATGACCAAATGGGGTATGACCTAGGTCATGGGCTAGGCTAATAACCTCTGCCAAATTAGAATTCAGCCCTAAGGCTGTGGAGACTGTTCTAGAGATCCCTGCAACTTCTAAAGTATGAGTGAGGCGTGTTCTAAAGTTATCGCCCTCTGAATTGATAAATACTTGGGTTTTGTATTCTAATCTCTTGAATGCCCTGCTATGGAAGATTCTATCCCGATCTCTGTGTAAGGGGAGTCTATACGGATGGGGGGGTTCCGGAAAAAATCGTTCTTCAGTTTCTGAATTTTTTACTGCAAACTCAGAGAGTTTTGAATCTTCTTCTGCATAAAGTAAGGTTAAATTTTTCATTGATTTATTACTTGTATTGGATACGTCCTAAAGTATTCTGGGGTCACTCAGTAAAAAAAAGAAACTACTTATTTAAATGGAACTATTAAATATTCTTGTGACACTCTTTACCAACCATGGATATGCCGCTGTATTCAGTGTGCTTCTCCTCTGTGGATTTGGACTTCCTGTGCCGGAAGATGTTACATTGGTTGCAGGTGGTGTAATTTCAGGGATTGAAAACTCTCCCATGAGAATTCATATTATGTTTTTAGTGGGTATGGCAGGGGTCATGGTAGGTGATTCCATAATGTTTTTAGCGGGGTATTTTAAGGGCGAGCAAATCTTAAAGTCAAAACTAATAGCAAGAATTGTAACACAAGAAAGATATGAATCGGTTCAGGTTCAATTTGAAAAGTACGGAAAATGGGTTGTTTTTATGGCAAGATTTATGCCCGGGCTGAGGGCTGCTATATTTCTAACTGCCGGTATTTCCAAAAAAGTTAGTTTTATACGATTCTTTTTAACGGATGGATTTGCAGCTATTATCAGTGTTCCAATTTGGGTATACCTAGGATTTTACTTTGCGTCTAACTTTGAATTATTATTAGAGCATCTTCACAGGGGACAAATGATTGTTCTTTCTATCGTGGGGATAGGAATATTACTGGGATTTTTTCTAATTTACCGAAAACGAAAAACCGACTAAATGTATATATGGATAAATTGAATCAACCGGTTCTGATATTAAATACAACCTATGTTCCAATTTCTATCCGATCTGTAAAAGATGCCATATGTATGGTGTTGCTAGAAAAAGCTCAAATAATCCGTTCCTCTGTTGATGACTTCATTCGTTCCGAAAAGCTTAGTATTCCCGTACCACACATAATTCTTCTCTCCAATTATTACTCCGTACCAAAAAAATCTATAAGGTTAAACCGAAACAGTATTTTAGAGCGTGATAGCTATACATGTGTTTATTGTGGTAAAAAACCAGCTCCATCTAAACTGACAATTGATCACATTATCCCAAGAAGTAGATGGACTGAAGTTCAGGCTGATAAAAAACCTAAGGAATTTAATTCATGGGAAAACTTAGTCACTGCATGCAAAGAATGTAATACGAAAAAAGGTAATAAACTTCTCTCTGAAATAAAGTGGAAATCACCAGATTCTTTTAAGTTAAAACCAAAAAATTCTATGATTATGAATATAAATAATTCCTCTATAGAAAAATATGGATGGAGTGAGTATCTCAACAAAGGAAAATAAAAATTTCTCCTTTTCTTTAAAATTATGAAGTTTCATTTCTTATATTTAATGGCGTTCCTGCAAAAAATTAGTTTTTGTGTTATTAATCGCAACAATCCCAGTCTTTTTTCCGCCTGTCGGCAGAAAAAGATAGTTTTTGCAGTTGCATCTTTAATTTTTATATTTTTTAATTGTACGAATTATAGTGTTACAAAAACTCTCCCAAATCCTCCTGTTTTAATTTCACTTGCAAAATTAAATACGGGCGGCCATCTCTTAGTCTATAGGGGTAATACATCAGATATATTTTTTGCTGGCTATAAACTTTATACGGGTTCATCTGCAACTGCGGCTAGAAATCCTTCCTCTCTTACGGCTGGCCTAGATTGTAGTAATAGATCTCTTATACCAAATTTACCAATAGAGTACTCTATTGAAATTTATACATCCGAAGGATTGAGTGGGGTTGTTGAGGGAGATAATGGCAGCAGGGTTTGTAAATTTAAAACACTCTTAACATCAGGAGATTATATTTCTGTGAGAACACTTCTTCTCTCTTTTCAGATTGGTAGCCAGGGATTTCAGTTTTCAGCACCATCAAATGCTTTGGTTGTTCCTTGAGTAAAATAAGAAATGGCGTTCCTGCAAAAAGTCAGTTTTTGCAATTTTATTCGCAACAATCCTAGGCTTTTTTCAGCCTGCCGGCGGAAAAAGTTAGTTATTCCAGTTATGTCAGAAATAATTTATTTTTTTTATACTTACTCACTATAAATACCAATTTTCTCCGCAAAAAATTGTAGGAGTGCATGATTTAACCATCTTCCATCTGGAATATCATGTGTTTTTTTCGTTAAAAATCCAATATGTCCACCACCTTTAGTTAAGATAGGAAGAATATTTGGTAGTTTGGTCCAATTCACAGATTTAAATCCATCATCTGGAATCAAGGGATCATCCTCAGCATGTATTACGATTCCATGCTGTGAGACACCATAGATATAATTTAATGCTGAACAATCTTTGTAGTAATCCAAAGCTCCTTTGTATCCATACATGGGTGCTGTTAAGTAGTCATCAAAATCAAACATAGATTCAGCTGTAAGTGCCTGTTCTTTTTTTTGGAGGGATACTCTAATAATATTTCTCCTTAACTTATCTTTAAATGAATATAAAAAGAAATCTTTATAAAATTTTCCCTTTAATGAATCAATATGATCGCAAGCATTCTTTAGATCTAAAGGTGGTGATACAGCTGAAAATAATTTAATATAAATCCTATTTTTTTCTCCGAGATATTTTAAAATAGAATTGGCAGAAAGTGAAAAACCGCATAATATTAAATTTTTACAAATACTTTCATAAACATATTTAACAACCCTTTCTATATCATCACTATTTCCTGCATTATAGATTCCACTCGAAAGTCCCTCTCCTTCTCCACATCCCCTTTGGTTAACCCGTATGATACCAAAGCCTGCTTTTAGTGCTGCTTCTGCAAGTGTTACAATATAATGACTATCTGCAGAGCCTTCCATACCGTGTATTAAGATTAGATAGTAACCATTAAATGGTATGGGAGCTTTTTTATACTTAGATAATGGATAGTTATGATGCAAACAGATGATGTCGTCTGTTGAGTCCTTCATCTCTAGAAATATATTTTCATATAAGTATTCTGTTTTTAAAAGATTTTTGGGAGGAAAAAAAGAGCTAAATATTGTTTGGGAGTGTTTGTTTTTTAGGAATCTATGGTGGGTAAAGCTTTTTATTTCAAAACTTCTTTCCATTCCTTTTCATCCTCTTTTTCTAATAGTTTTTTATCGGATAAAAATTTACGAAAATTCTTTAGCACAAGAATTGACTTTCGTTGGAGTTCCAAAAATTCTTCTTGAAAATTATCTTGCAAAAAGAATTGTAAATAGTCATCGATTTCATAAGCAGATAGATCTTCTAAGAGTATGGGATCTTCACTTTCCTCATACAGATGACCCAAGTATTGGAAGAGAAGTCCAAAAATTTGGGCATCCTCTTCTCTTTTTGTTAGGTCAAGAAATTCTCTTACAATTGAATCTAATTCTGGACTAGGTTGGGACATGGATGGATTGAACTATAGAATCCACTATACCATATTTCACTGCTTCCTCAGCTGTCATATAATAGTCCCTATCCGTATCCTGGACGATTTTTTCATAGGGCTGATTGCATTCTTCCGCAAGGATTCTATTAAGCTTATCTTTTGTTTTGCGAATTTCTTCTGCATGGATTTTTATATCTGTGGCAGTGGCAACTATTTGACCTCCAATGGAAGGCTGGTGAATCATAACCTTTCCCGATGGCCAAACAAATCTGCGACCTTTCTGACCGGCACATAGCAATAGAGAGCCCATAGAGGCGGCCATTCCCATACAAACCGTTGCAACAGGTGAAGTAATCATCTTCATTGTATCATAGATTGTCATACCACTTGTGATCACACCACCGGGGCTATTGATATAAAATGTGATTTCTTTACCGGGCTCAAGCATTTCCAAATACATAAGCTTACTAACTATTTCCTTAGCGGAGTCATCCATGACTGGACCCCAAAGAAAAATCTTTCTCTGTTCTAAGAATTTTTTAGATATGGGTGCATTTTTTATTTCTTCCAGTATATCTGGAACTTTTTCTTCTGTTTCAGGCATTTCTTTTTATCCTTTTGAAGGCTACTCTAGATGACAGTTTCTATTGGGGTAGATATTCTTCTAGCTTTAATTTTGGGAGGAAGGATTAGTCTTTTTTCATTCTAAAAAAAACTGCAACACCAATAGCACCCGCTCCTAAAAGATAAAAAACTTTTAAAAATTGAAGTGATATTGCTTGGTTTTTGGATTCTTTAATGGATAAATGGGATAGAGGGACATGGGCGGCGAGTACCTGGTCGTTTTCCTCTATTTCTATAACTTCTTTGAATTTGATCAGCTTAGACTCGGCACCGATAAAATAATTTTTTACTGATTCCGATGCCAAAGCACCTTCTTCACTTGCAAGATACCTGTCCCTTTGGGTGAGAGTATAGTTTTCAACCTCAAGACGATCAACTTCTTCCTGGAGAGATTTGAGTTTCTTTTCTAGGGTTCTACGTTCTAAAAGTCCATGGCTTCCCAACACGGAAACATAAAGAATTCCGAATAGAAAAGCCATTCCTGAAAGATATAGGAGTTTTTTAAGCAACATGAAGATTATAGAAGGTGTCTCTTCCTCTATAAACGGCACTACGTCCCAATTCTTCTTCAATTCTGAGGAGTTCATTGTACTTTGCTATCCTATCCGTTCTACTGAGAGATCCTGTTTTTATTTGTCCTGAGTTTGTTGCTACAGCTATATGGGAAATGGTTGAATCTTCAGTTTCCCCACTTCTGTGACTAATTACTGCAGTGTAACCTGCTCTTTTCGCCATTTCAATGGCTGATAAAGTCTCAGTCAGAGTACCAATTTGGTTTACTTTGATAAGAATAGAATTTCCAATTTTTTCTTGGATTCCACGTCTTAACTTTTCAACATTAGTTACAAAGAGGTCATCTCCTACAAGCTGAATTTTTTTGGAAAGTTTTTCACTTAAAAGTTTCCATCCAGTCCAGTCGTTTTCATCAAGACCATCTTCAATTGTAATTATCGGATAATTATCTACTAAAGATTTATAAAACTCTACCATTTCTTCCGATGACTTTTCAGAAATATCGGATGCATTCTTTGATTTTTTACCCAATATATATTTCTTCTTTTCTTTATCAAAAAATTCACTGGAAGCAGCATCCAAACCCAAAAGAATATCATCTTTAGGTTTATAACCTGCTTTTGTTATGGCTTCAAGAATTACTTCAATCCCCTCCTGGTTACTCTTTAAATCAGGAGCAAACCCCCCCTCATCTCCAACTGCAGTGTTGTATCCTTTTGATTTCAAAACAGACTTTAGGCTATGGAAGATTTCAGCTCCCATACGTAATCCTTCAGAGAAGTTTTTAGCACTGACAGGGAGTATCATAAATTCCTGGAAATCAACATTGTTATCAGCGTGGGCTCCTCCATTGATAATGTTCATCATTGGAACCGGGAGTTGGTGGGCATAGTTACCACCTATGTATTTGTACAATGGTAGTTGTGAATGGTTTGCTGCTGCCTTGGCAACTGCGAGGGATACACCAAGAATTGCATTTGCTCCCAGATTTTTTTTGGAGGGAGTGCCATCCTCCGAGATCATTAGTTGGTCGATTTTAGTTTGCTCTAGAGCATTTTGACCTATTATTTTCTTTGCTAATTTATCATTCACATTTGCAACAGCTTTTAAAACACCTTTTCCAAGGTACCTCTTCTTATCCCCATCCCGTAACTCAACTGCTTCATATTCTCCGGTGGATGCTCCTGAAGGTACTGCTGCCCTTCCAAAACAACCATTTTGTAATGTAACATCTACTTCTACTGTTGGATTTCCACGAGAATCTAAGATTTCTCTGGCTTTAATTGATTTTATATCAGACGAAGACATGATTGGTTACCTCTGTGATTTTGAAATTTTATGCGGATTCTAAGGTTTCTCAAATGAGAGAATATTAGAATTA
Source organism: Leptospira interrogans serovar Manilae (assembly GCA_945887855.1). Classification (GTDB taxonomy): domain Bacteria; phylum Spirochaetota; class Leptospiria; order Leptospirales; family Leptospiraceae; genus JACKPB01. Next base: position 30,384 of record CAMCZP010000025.1, read on the forward strand.
TGTCCCATTATAATATCGGACAAAAATTATGTCCATTAAATATTTTTTGTAGTTTTTGGGAATTTTTTTTTGAGGTTTAAGTAGAAAATTTGGGAGGTTTAGGTGGGAGAGTTAATTTATCATGGGAATTTTTTTAATTAAAGATTAGGTTATTAGGAAGATTGCTGGAAAAATGTAATCTAAGTAATCACTTGTAAATCTTTTAAATTATTATTATTAGAGTGAAATTCTTTCAAATTTAAAATGTAACTACTATAGAGAAAAAATTATTTTAAATATATAATTCTTTCTCCCCATTTATAAAAGAGAGGTGTAAAGAAAAATATTAAAGTAGATATAAATAAGAGGTAGTTAACAAATTTTTTATCCCTCGGACTATAATTCTTAGTGTTGAGAGCAAAAGCAAAAAAGAATGTTGGAAAAAAAATAATTGTAAATACCCTAGTTGTATCAAATGTAAAACAAGTAATTATAAAAGAATATATTAAATTAATAATATGGATATAGTTTTTTTTAAATATACAATCATAGATAAAAATTCCCCACAAGCCGAATAAAAAACCGTACAACCCTTTAAAAAAGTTAGTGAAATTATTATTAATTATTTCATTAAATGTGAGAGATTTTACTATACTAACTCTAAAATCATTTATATTTAATTGATTCATATAAAAGATTAGATGAGAACTAAATCTAATAATCATGGCAATTCCAAGCAATGATAAAAGATTTATAATAAATATTTTTATATTCTTTTCAAAATATGTTTGAATAATAATAATCATGAGTGTTATAAGTAAAAATTGAAAAAAGTGATTGGTTAATCCTAATGAAATAATTATTATGAATACTACACAAAAATAAATATTATTTTTATATTTTAGATCTTTATCCTGAATCCATTTGAAGAGAAGTACTACGAGAATTGAAAAAAAGAAAGTATAGGTATCAGAAAAAGCAATCCATGTTTTTTGAATCAAAGTTATAGGACTTATGGAATAGATTAAGCCCATTATAATCCCCCAATAATAACCATAATTATAAGAGAAGAATAAAAATATTAGCCCATAGGATAGATATCTAACGTTCTCAAAATATCTAACAAAATCCTCAGGTGTTGGTCTATAATTTAATAAATAAAGATGATATGGAGTAAAAAGAGAATCAAAATTATAATTATCTGATAGGGGCGTCTGAGATAAGAAGTATAATCCTGTATTATAAACTCTTGATTCCATCTTAATTTGAAAAATAAAGTTTGTTACCTCTTTTATTACCAAAGTAAATAAAATTGTAAAAAATAATATTTTTAATATTTTCAATTATTTATAATACCCAGATTTCTAATCAGAAATCTAGTGATATGCATTTTTGCATAGGATTCATACCGCTCCGCGGGGCTTTTTGCAGGGTAAAAAGTCTTACGGTCAGTTATCTATCAAAATTCATTTGAATCAATGAATAATTGATTCCTTTTTCATTTCATTAGAAATCTGAGTAATAAATGTAAAATAGTCCTTATTTTGAACCATACTGATTCTGGTAGTACTGTAAATATTCTCCACTGAGTATCTCAGACCACCAACTTTCATTTTGGATGTACCAATCAATTGTTTCTTGTATTGCAGTGTCAAAGTCATATTTTGGCTTCCAACCGAGTTCTTTTTCTATTTTAGAAGGATCTATAGCATAGCGAAAATCATGTCCGGGTCTATCTTTTACATAGGTAATCAATCGATTGTGGGGCTTTTTATTTGGAAAATGTTCATCCATTTTTGCACAGATAGTTTCCACAATTTCCAAATTGTTTTTTTCATTTCGAGTACCAATATTGTACGACTCCCCTATTCTTCCTTTTTCCAAAACTAAAAGGATTGCATGACAATGATCTTTTACAAAAAGCCAGTCCCGAATGTT
>CAMCZP010000026.1 GCA_945887855.1 Leptospira interrogans serovar Manilae
TCCGGGGTGTTGTACTACTCTTTAGTTATCTGAAATACTTACCTTGCAAACTGAAACTAACCAAAATCAAATACATAGAGAATAGAATCTAAAATTGGAAGCTTCTGTTTCTTGCATGTATCAATAAAGGAACGTAATCGACAAAAGAATTCTCCACTCTGAGAATTCCTAAAACACCCAGATATTTTTTTCTTAACTTTAAACATTCTCAGTGCTCTCTTTAGCTAAATTATTATCAAACGGTACATCAGTTGTAAATAAGAATTTCAATATTCCTTCTTTATGCCGATCCATTCAAGTTTTTCTTTTAAAAATTTCTTAATTATAAAAATTAAATTCAGTTGATAGAATATTATTAAAATCAGTAGTCCCCATACAAAAATATATCCTTCATTAAAAGTAATAAAAGGCCAGGATAGTACACTTAAAAATTTATTAAAAAAATCAACTAAGTTATTTGCTTTTAGTTGATCATGATAAGGAACTTTAACCCATAATTTTACTTGTAACATTAATAAAAATATTTTCCCAGTAGTAAGGTGAACCTATTACTATGAAAATTAAAAAATAATGAAAAAAAAGATATTTAATTTTACTAATATATAAATTTATGAAATTAGTAAGTATAATTGCAATTATTGAAGGAAGTATAGCTTATATGTACATTCCTGATTTAGGATCCCATCCATTTTAAATTTTATAAATTATTAGATTAAATATTCTAGTAAAAAAAATACGATGTTCATTGTGGGGTGAAAATAAATATTCAAATGTTAGAGAATTTGAATTAAATAAGATATAAAGTTCTGATTCTGAATCCCATTGATCCCAGTATGGAATATTTACTCCATAATTAGTTATAAAGATATATTGAGAGGTATAAGTTATAATTCCTATAAATAGTGGAATAAAATAATTTTGAATGATTTTTTTATTTATATTATTCCTCCTTGGTAATAGACTTTTCTGCTAGTATATCATCTAAAATTAAAACTCTCTCAAACCAAATTTTAAGTAAGGTAGCTAAATATCTTCTTCCCATTGCTCTAAGTTTTAAATTTGATTGACCCCATTTTCTGCCATACCAATTTATAGGAACAGATGCTATCCTATATTTTCGGATGAGGGCTGACAGTGAAAGTTCAATAGTTATATTAAAATGACACGCATGAAGTGGAACTAAATTTTTAATTACTTCACTTCTATATGCTTTAAAAGCATTTGTTAAATCATTATGATTTGTCCAAAAAATAATTTGGATTGCTTTGTTTACAATTCTATTAACTATTAATTTATAGAGAGGATAATCTTTAACTATTGAATGTTTAGTAAATCTAGATCCATAAACACAATCATAACCTTCTTCAATTTTTCTATAGTATTTTACAATATCATTAGGATCATCCGAAAGATCTGCCATTACTATAATTACAACATCTCCACTAAAATTTTGTAAACCTGTTCGAATCGCCCTACCAAATCCTCCAGGTGGTGTTCTATTAACTAATTTTACTGAAGTATAATCTTTTTGGATTTCTTTTACTACTTCTGGTGTATTATCTTTGCTGTTGTCATTTACAACAACTATTTCAGATGGAATCTTTTCGTTTTGTAGTACATTTAAAATTTCTATTATAGTTTGTTTTATATTTTCCTGTTCATTGTATGCAGGTATTACAATTGAAAGTGTTAATTGATTCATGATAAGTTAATTTCTTAATGAAATTGCATCGTACATTTGGGTTAATATATCATTTAAATCAAATTTAAAATTCCAATCTGGATAATGATTTTTAAACTTTTGAACATCACTTATGTACCAAATATGATCTCCAATTCGATTTGTATCATCATATTTATAATTCATTTTTTTTCCTGTAAGTTTTTCACACATTACAATTGCTTCCATCATAGAGCAGTTACTATGTCTTGCTCCACCTGCATTGTATACTTCACCTTTTCTAGGATTTAAATAAAAAGACCAAAACATATTTACAAGATCAAAACTATGTATATTGTCTCTAACTTGTTTTCCTTTATATCCAAAAATAGTATATTGGTTTCCATTTATTGCACACTTCATTAAGTATGCAAGAAATCCATGTAATTGTGTTCCAGAATGACCGGGTCCAGTTAGGCATCCACCTCTAAATACACCTGTTTTCATTCCGAAGTACTTTCCGTATTCTTGAACCAATACATCTGCGGCAACCTTTGAGGCACCAAATAAAGAATGTTTTGTTTGATCGATACTTAGTGATTCATCTATTCCATTTTTAAAATATTTATGAGATGAGTCTAGCTCCCATCTTTTTTCTAGCTCTATCAATGGAAGAAAATTAGGACTATCACCGTAAACTTTATTAGTTGATGTGAAGATAAATACAGCATTTGGTGAAAATTTTCGTGTGGCTTCTAAAAGTGTGAGGGTTCCATTAGCATTCACTGTAAAATCCTTAAATGGATCTTTGGCAGCCCAATCATGAGATGGTTGAGCTGCTGTATGAATTATTAATTTAATATCTGAATTATATTCTTTAAAAATATCATTGATCTCTTCACTGTTACGTATATCTGTATTATAATGTTTATAGTTAGGAATGCTCTCTTCTAATTGTTTTCTTTGCCAATCAGTTGAAGCTTCTGCTCCAAAAAATTCCTGACGCATATTATTATCAATGCCTATTATTTTAAAATCTTTATTTGAAAGAAAGCGAACTGATTCTGCACCTATCAATCCAGCTGATCCCGTTACTATTGCTACATTCATTTTATTTCCTTTTATTCAAAATTATCCAAAAATTGGTCTTAGTAAATCTTTATTATCGGACAACCATTTATAAATTTCTTCTATAATAGTTTCAGATGAAATAGTAGGTTTCCATTTCAATTGATTAAAAATCTTAGAATTGTCTGTTATATATATTCTAATATCCGCAACTCTATCTTCTTGGATAGATTGAATTTCTATTTTATTGTTGGAGTATTTTGAACACAATGAGGTTAGTTCTGATAGAGATAAACTTACGTATCTCCCTCCACCAACATTAAAAATTTGACCATTGATAGTATCAATTTTCGATAATTGTAATTTAATTAAATCATATAAATCATTGATATGCAAAATATCTCTTACCTGCTTACCTTTACCACCATACCCAAAATAAGAGAGTGGTTTATTGTATATATGATTTGCCATCCAAAAAACAATTACTCCTTGGTCTACTTTTCCCATTTGCCAAGGTCCTGTTATCACTCCGCATCGATTGATAACTCCCCTTATTTTAAAATTTTCTATATATTCTTGCAATATCAATTCAGATGCTAATTTAGAAGTACCATATAGAGAGCGAACTCCATCCAATGGTAACTTTTCAGAGAAACCATTTTGAGAAACACCTATAATTGTTTGAGATTGAGATAGTTCATATCTTGTTTCAGTTTCGAAAAAATCTAAAGAATTAATAAGATGAATGGGGTAAACCCTACTTGTAGAAAGGAAAATAAAATCTGATAAATCACGTCTGGCTAATTCTAAACAATTGATAGTTCCGATTAAATTTGTATTTAGAAGATACTCAGGGGAACTATTTATACCTGCTAATACTGATGGTTCTGCTGAACATTCAATAATACAATCTATTTTTGATAATGAAAAGAGATCTTCTTTATTTCTAATGTCTCCATGAATAAATTCAATTCCAGATTTTCTAAGTCTTTCTATATTAAATTCAGACCCTCTTCTTTTTAAGTTATCAAGAGCAATGATTTTATAATCTGGGAAGTCTCTTTTTAAATTAAAACTAAGGTTTGATCCTACAAATCCTGCTCCTCCGGTGATTAGTATTGTTTTCATTTTTATATCTCTATCATATAAATATTTGTAAATATAAATGACGTTCCTGCAAAAAGTCAGTTTTTGCAAATTTATTCGCAACAATCCTAGGCTTTTTCCGCCTACTGGCGGAAAAAGATAGTAATTGCAGTTGTATCATAAATTTCCAGATATACCTATTATTCCATAAAAAAATTTAATACCATCTTTACGAAACATATTTTTTTATTAGCTATGATAAATATTAAAGTGGGTGAAGAATTGTTAAGGTAAGACGAAAATTTCCAAATTTACTAATTCTTTAATGGAGACACTATCCACAAATACACAGTCAAATTCAAGGAATTACGCTTTTTAAGTCTGGAGTTATCTTTTTTAAAATTTGAAAATTATCAACCATGAAGTAACCCAATAATGAAAAAATAATTTTGTTTCTACTTTAGCATTTAAGTGATACATTGAAAAAAATTAGAGTAAATGTCTCCTTTAGGATCTCCAGACCCACTAAGATATTCACCGGAAAGTTCGGTCTACCGAAGGATTCTTTATACAGTCCTTCAAATGATTTCTCATCTATGGATAAAAAGATATTTTCGTAAAACTTTTCAGACCAGCTATTCTTCAATACCAGCTTTCTGGTATTGTTCATTGTTGTTTCGCTGTTAAATAGATTCTTTTGTAGGTGTTTTTTTATTCTCTTGGAACATAGCTTTTATGTCTTAGTACGTTTATACTAAGTGTGTCAAGCTACTTTTTGCAGTTGGGTCATAGATGCTTGTATACAGTAAGGATGATTTGAAAAGTCTAAAAAACATGACTTAAGCTGATCTTCTATTTGCTTTTTATTTGTACTACTTCCTATATCACTATCTATAGAAGTTATAATTTTCCAAACACTATAATTTATATCCTTCGGAAAAAAAGGATAGACGATAGAATCGATTTCATTTTGAAACAATAGTGCCTTTAAAATGCCCTATGTTCATTCTGGAAACTTTCCATTCGTTTGATACCTCAAGTTGAAAGTTAAGTTCAAATTTTTCTTTCCAAACTTTAGAAGGAAATTCCTCTTTTACAAGTGGATTACCTTCCCATTCCAAATAAAGAATCTTTTGAAAGTTCTTTTCGAGGAATTTAGGTTCTAAAATATCCCAATCTTCTTGAGAATAAATAGCAATTTGAGGATACTTCAAATAGGACACTCCCATTAGATAAGATATAGATAAACCTCTATGCACTATAATTTGTGGAGAGATATCATTGATTTTAGATTGTATCTCCCTGTATCGCTTGACTCCCCCGGACCAATTTTTTATTGCCCTTATATCTGATTTGTATGAAAAATATAAAAAAGAGATTAAGATTAAAATTGAAGTACGAATTGCTAATAAATTTAAAGTAGATTCCTCTGAATTTTTTAAAAAAATGTAGTACAAAGAACAAAAACCAATCGAAAAAAAATAAACTCCAGTTTCGTAGTACCTCAAACCAAAAATATCAACTCCTGCTCTATATGGTGATAGAATTGGAAGAATAAAAATAAAAGTACATCCAGTGAAAAAAAATACTAGGGATTCTTTTTGAATTCCCAAATATCTATGTCTAAACAAACCAAATAATAAAATCAATAACATAATGAGTAGTATGGGATATCCCTGAAAGATCCCTATTTTAAATTGGGAACCCCAGAGATCTGTGATCCAATCCTGGTAGTAATTTCTAGAGATATTTCCAGAGGCATCTTGAATAGTATTCCACCCTCTCATTCCGAGTGGGTGACCATAGATTTTATAATTAAATAGTGAAGCACAGGTAGTTAAAATTAAAACTAAACTTCCCAAAGGAAAGAGTTTATATATGGTTTGTTTATACGAATTGGTTAAAATAATAAAGATTATAAAAAAGATTATAATACCAATTGTTGACTCAGGTCTAAGTTGAAAGTTCAGTGATAAAAAAAAACCTGATAAGTATAAACTCAATACATTTGTTTTGGGTTGGTTCCAGAGTTGAAAAAAAAAGTAAATAGTTAAAAGTAGGGTAGTATTTGTAAGAGTGAGCTCAGAATAATCAAGTGATGAAAGAAAAACTGGTGTCCATGTATGTATGAATATACTAAAAAATGTTGCATAATTTTTCTCAACACTCAAAGATTCTAAAATTTTCTTAGTGAGAAAAATATTGAATATAAAAAATAAGATAGGTAAATAAGTTATTAATTCAATGGAAATAATTTTAGCAACTGAGGCATGCAGAAGAGGCATGGTTATAGGATATTGAAAAAAACACTCTCCAGAATCTTTGATAAAAGCCCATGGATAGCCTAATGGAATGAATTTATTGCTGAATCCTAAATTCTCAGCCGGGAAATAGCAGTTGAGCATTCCATTTGAAAAACCTTTTTCTAAAATTTGGATTGTTTGGTAATACTTTATTTGGGGATCACTCCCAATAAAAACAAAGGGATCATTCCATAAAAATCTAAAGTAGATAGGTACAATCACAAGAATAGAAAAAAATAATATATTAAAAATTATCATATCAATCCCTTTTGATTATATGCGCAGTGAGAGAATTAATACTGAATATAAAAAGATTCAAACACAGAGTGGATATGATTAAGAGTTCTCTTTCAAATGCCAAATATTGAAAATTACTAAGTTTCCATTGGATAAAAATAAATAGAAAGCTTAGAAAAATTAGTAAAAAAGCCCCTATTAGAATAAAAAATAGCTTATCTTCTTCTAGCTCTACAATCCATTTATAAATTCCTATCTTCAAATTTTGTTTTGTAGAAATAGCAAGTCCCATTCCCCAAATACTCATACCCAATATAGATACAAAAGAAAAAAGCAAAAGTGAGTGTTGTCCATAAATTCGAAATCCGGCTAGTTCTATGATTCTACCCATTAGAAACCCTAGAAATAAATTGATCCATCCAAAAATTAGTAATACATATCCCAATCTCTCGAAAAACAAAGGTGCATGGAAAAAAATTCTCAACAGATGCCTCATCCCATCTCTCCATGTTTTTAAATGGGGGGATCTTCCTGGTTTATCAGGGTAGAGTGATACAGGAACATGGTGTAGTTTTGATTTATGAAGCAGGGATTTGATCAGCATTTCAGAAGCAAATTCCATGCCTTTGCTCTTGATATTCCATTCCAGATATTTTTCTTTTTTAAAGCATCTAAATCCTGAATTGCTATCACGAATTTTATAATCAGAAGAGTATAAAAAATTGATTATTTGGTTTATAACAGGGGTTCCCAAATAGCGATGGAGAAATGGCATGGCTCCTTTGTGTATCTCCCCATCCAAGCGAGATCCTATTACCATATCATAATCTCCCTCTAGTAAAGTTTTGAAGAGTTTAGGACTTTCTAAAAAATCGTATGTATCATCAGCATCTGCAAAAAGTATTATATCACCTACAGCATTTATAATTCCAGAGTTCAATGCAGCACCATATCCCCTTTCCTTGCATGGAACTACCCGGGCACCAAATTCTTTGGCAATTTCTTGAGAACCATCAGTACTACCATTATCGGAGACTAAGATTTCAATATCATAAGAATTTATATATTCAGATTTTATAGTATTTAATTTGGTTAGAACATGGGGAAGGGTTATTTTTTCATTCAGACAAGGAATTACAAATGAAATTTTAGGTAGAGGATTCATAGAATATTAGATATATTATGCTAAGCTTTTTATAGGTAAAAATAATATATAACTGGTATCAAGTATTTCTAGATGGAATTACAAATCACCAAATTTTTTTTATTACAATAAAATAACTTTGATCCTTTTTTTATTGTAATTCTTTATTAGTACTTAAAAACTTCCTTTATGGAATCAAAGACACCATTGGAAAAGATTTCTCTTGTCATCCCTATCTACAATGAGGAAGCCCACCTCCATTCATTCTTTCAGAGGATTGATTCTTTGTCTTTGCCTATCCCCAAAGAGTTAATTTTTATAGATGATTGTTCTAAAGACAATTCTTTGGCACTGCTCGAGAACTATAAATTTTTATCGGAGCATAAAATCTTAAAACAAGAAGTAAATCAAGGGAAAGGAGCTGCACTTCGAAGGGGTATTTTAGAAGCAACAGGAACCATTGTTTGTATCCAAGATGCAGATTTTGAATATGATATGGATGAAATCCAATTTTTAATAAAACCAATTTTAGACCAAAAAGCGGAAGTAGTGTATGGTTCTAGGTTTCGAAAAGAGGTGAAACAAGTACATAGAACTTTTCATTACATGATCAATAGAATCTTAACTTTAATTAGTAACTTATTGAGTGGGATGTATGTGACAGATATGGAGACATGTTACAAACTATTTCGTTCAGATATTATTCAGAATATAAATTTGGAATCCAACCGATTTGGTTTTGAGCCCGAAGTTACAGCTAAGATTGCCCGATTGAAAATAAGGGTTCAGGAATATCCCATTTCCTACTATCCTAGAAATTACTTAGAAGGAAAAAAGATCACCTGGAAGGATGGGATAGCTGCCATACACCATCTTTTTTATTTCAACTGGTTTGCATCCAAATCTACGTTTTTCAAAGAAGGTCTCCCAAAGAAATATATACCCACCGGTGGTCATTGGCTGTGACTCAAAGTTATCTCATCTGCGGCATCAAAGTTAGAACCCTTCTGGAAATATCTTCAACATCTTTGGAATCTATATTGATTGAATAGTCGGCAGCATCTTTGTAGAAGGCTGATCTCTGTGTGAGAATATCCATGTAAGCATTTTTAGAACTTAGGGTTGGTCGAGTGGGGTCATTGATTACTTTTTGGGCTAGGTAATTTAGATCGCCTTCTAAGCGCACAATTCTAGCAATTTTTTTTAGAAGTGTAACTTTTCGACTGCTGAGGATTTCATTTCCCGATTCATCGAGATCAAAGATGATACCCCCTCCACAATCTAAAATAATATTTTGGGAATTTTCTAATTTTTGTAAAATAGAGAATTCTAAATCCCTAAATAATTTCCAATCCCCGTTGTTGTTTTTGATAAATTCATGAATGGAAACTCCACCTAACTCGTATACCGCAATCATATCTGTAGATACCACGGACATTCCTGTCATTTTTGAAAGCTTTCGAGATAGTTTTGATTTTCCAACGCCCCTAGGACCAATGAAAGCTAGATTCAAAGATTATCCCTTTGGCATTTCTTGTAGCTGTTTTTGTACTTCAGGAATTCCCATAAAAAGTGCTTCAATATCTTTTTCTGTGATACCTGTTTTCTTGAGGGCAAAAGCAGAAAGTTCTTGGTTGATACCGCCAATGTCTATACCAATTCCTGATATGACAGTTAGAGTATTTGCAATGTGTATTACAGAGGTCAAAAGTTGGAAATTTTTTGCTTCTTCGGGATTGTGATGATAAGCTACTACTTCTTTAAGCTCTTCAGGGAAGTTCCATGCAGATAAAACTTTTAGACCAACTTCTTGGTGGTCATATCCAAAATGTTTTTTCTCAATTTCGGTAAAAGTAGTCTCCATATTCTTTAGCTCATCGCGTATATCTAAAACTTTTCTGGGAAAAAATTGTGTAAGTACTACTTTTCCTATATCATGCAAGAGACCTGCTGTGAAAGCTAAGTCTTTCGGAATGGGTAGCTTTTTCAATGTAACAATGTTTCTAGCAATCTCAGCAACCACTAGGGAATGCATCCACATTTGGTCAGCTTCTAGTTGGTATCCTTTTAAGTCTTGTTGTAGTACGCCTTTCGAGGCACTCACCATAATCATTTCTTTTACGGTGTGTAAACCTAGGGTCATAATAGCTTCTGCAACAGTTCTGACAGGTTTGCTAGCTCTGTAGTATGCAGAGTTGGAGAGTTTGATAATGGATGCTGTGATAGCTGGATCTTTGGAAATTTCTGAGGCTACTTCGTTTATGTTTGCATCCGGATTGGATACCAAATTTAACACTCTCCCCACAACACCAGACATAGTGGGAAGCTTTTTAATATCTTTTAATAGGAGATCAATCTGCTCTTTCATGGTACTATCTCACTTTGTAGAGGTATTTTTCCATACCTGCTTTTTTTAGAAGAACCCGACCATCATCTAAGTAGAGTGTAATTGTTCTCCCTTCGTGTCCTCCTACATCTTCAACTAGGAGGGGAATTTTCCTTTTTGCTAGTTCTTCCCGAACATAAGCAATATTATTTTCGCCAATATTTTGGAGAAATTGGGAAGAAATATTTTTAAACATGGAAGATCCACCAAAGATTCTTGCAGAATAAGTCCCTGGTTTTGCCCCTTCATCTTCTAAGGCTTTGATGAGTAAGGGGAGGGCGGTTTCTCCATATTTACCGGGGTTTTTTACCTTATCTTTGCCCATAGGATCCTGTGCCAACATGATATGTGAAATACCGCCAATCTTGGTATCAGGTTGGTAAAGAACGATTCCAATGCAGGAGCCAAGAGTGGTTCTCAAGAGAGTGGGAGACTTTGCTACTACAATTTCTGCAATCCCCACATTTATAAGTTTAGAATCTTGCTTGAGCATACCTTTGACTAATTCATAGTTTATCTCTTTCGATTTCGAGTAAACAAAAATTCCTATAAAGATAAATCCACGTCGAATTTACTGTCAAAAAGAAGGATGTATACATGATCGATCTCACGAAAGAACCAATTCGAAGAACCCGATTGGGGAATTGCGATGTTGTAATTTTAGGAACAGCCCATATCAGCCAGGCTAGCGTGGAGAGTGTGGAAGCTCTCATTGATCAGGAAAAGCCGGACACTGTCTGTGTGGAATTGTGCAATTCCAGAATGCGATCTATAAAAGATCCTGAATATTGGAAAAAATTGGATATCTTTACTGTTTTCAAAGAAAGAAAGATGTATCTTCTCCTCTCCAGTTTGATTCTTTCCTCATTCCAAAAAAAATTAGGGTTTGGAAAAATGAAGCCAGGAGATGAAATGCGTAAAGCCATAGAAATTTCCGAAAGAGATAATTTAAAACTCATCCCTGTGGATAGAGAAATCCAAACCACACTCAAACGAGCTTGGGGGAATGTAGGCTTTTTTTCAAAGTCATACCTCATCTCTGCCTTGGTGGCATCTCTACTAGTAAAAGAAGAAGTTACAGAAGAAAAAATAGAAGCTATGAAAACAGATGATGCTCTGAAAGAAATTTTTTTACAGCTCCCAGGAAGGTTTGATCAGGTCAAGCGTATCATCATAGATGAACGGGATGAGTACCTAGCAGAAAAAATTAGGCGATCTGCTATGGATGGGAGTAAAAAGGTAGTGGCAGTAGTGGGTGCGGGTCATCTGGAGGGAATTATGAAATACATAGGTGACTCTAGAGATCTGGTTCCATTGGAATTAATGCCTATTTCTACCTGGAAAGATAAACTATCTATTTTTGTACTACCTGTAATTTTAGTGGGAATGGCAGCTCTTACATTTTATACTTCAGGTATGCAGGCAACTGTTGAACTAGTAACCTCTTGGTTTATTGTCAAGTCCTCACTTTCCGCCTTGGGCGCACTCATTGCACTTGCACATCCCCTTTCCATTTTACTGGCTGCTCTAGCTGCACCTTTTGGAAATTTCAATCCAATTATAAAACCGGGTTGGCTCGCTGCACTTAGCGAATCCTATTTGAGAAAGCCATTGGTAGAAGATTTTGAAAGAATTGCTGAAGACTCCGAGCATTTTACAGGTTACTGGAAAAATAGAGTGATACGTATTTTTCTTGTACTACTTCTTCCGCAGATTGGAAGTAGTATAGGGACATTCATAGTGACTAAAACAGCCGTAGAAAGCCTAATTAAGTAAGTTTACTTGTATGACTAACGAGATAGGTGGTATAGAATCAAAATTTCCTCTCAACCAAATCCTATATGGCCCACCAGGTACAGGGAAAACATTTCATACAATCAATAGAGCATTAGATATCCTCGGTATTAACACTGCAAATAAAACCAGGCAGGAGATAAAAGAGATCTTTGATATAAAACTAAAAGAGGGTAGAATTGTATTCACAACATTTCACCAGAGTTTGAGCTATGAAGACTTTGTGGAGGGTATTAAGCCCTCTCAAAAAGATGGACAGATTTATTATTCTGTAGAACCAGGAATATTTAAAAGAATATGTGATAAAATAAATAGAAAAGGTATTACAGAAAGTTCTTATTTAACATCCAGATATATTCAACCAAATTTTTCAAAGATATATCCCGTATTTCTTTCTAAGTTAAATGAAATCATTATAGATCCTCTCAATATTGAGCCTCTCTACTTTAAATCCAGAAAAACTAAATTAAAATTAGTCAAAATTATAAATTCTTCTCTGGTAGTACTCGATGAAAAGAGTGGAGTGAGCGAAACCATTCCCTCTGAAAGAATAGAGAAGATCTATAATAAATTTAATGACTCTGAAGAAATTAGAAATATTATCATCCAGTTGAGTGGGGATGAGGATGTGGATAAGGAATGGACAACTTCAGATTTTGCTATATTTATTTCGTTAAAAGAGTTTGAATCAACTAAAAAAATTAGCTATAAACGAAATACAAAAAATGAAGTGGATAATTTTGTAATCATAATCGATGAAATCAATAGAGGAAACGTATCTCAAATTTTCGGTGAATTGATAACACTCCTTGAAGAAGATAAACGTTTGGGCAGATCAGAATCTCTAGAAGTAGTACTGCCATACAGCAAAGAAAAGTTTGGTGTGCCTGCAAATCTTTATCTCATTGGAACAATGAACACTGCAGATCGGAGCATTGAGTCACTAGATACTGCCATTCGGAGGAGATTTCACTTTATTGAAATGCCTTCTACTCCTGAGATACTCTCCAACCAAGAGAAATTAACAAATTCGCAAGGCGAAAAGAGTGACCTAAATGTAACCAATCTTTTGAAAATAATAAATTATAGAATTGAAATGCTCTTAGATAGTGATCACCATATTGGGCATAGCTATTTTATGAATTTAAAAACCACGAATGACTTAAAAAATGTATTTCAAAACAAAATTGTTCCACTCCTTCAAGAATATTTCTACGGAGACATAGGAAAAATTGGTTTGGTTCTCGGAGAAAAGTTTATGGAATATCCGAGCAAAGAAAACTCATATTCATTTGCTAAATTTTCAGAGTTTGATCACTCACTTTTAGAAGAACGAACAATCGTTAGAGTTTTAAATCTCTCAAAAATGGATCTTTTTACCTTTGAGAAAGCAATAGAATCAATCTTTGAAGTAGATGAGTAAATCTGTAACACACACCCGTTTTTCAGTTTACCAAAACCAGATTATAAAGCTCAATCAAATCATAGATGGTAAGGAGTTTCTTCCTTCACATTTGAAAAATCTTCAGGAATACTATGGAGATACGGGTGTTCCATACTATATTCTTATCCACAATGGAGTACGATTTACTAGCTATGTAGGAGTATTCCAAATAGGTAGTACAATTTTTGAAGTACTCCCTTTTTTAAAAGGCAGCCTTCAGTCTAAAGATTTCTGGCGGAGTACTTTATCTTATATGCTATCTAAGAGCGGACTTTTTGAATTTAAAAATCAATTTTCAAGCTCCCAAAGTAGAAAAAATAAATCTGTACTACACCAATACTTTGAAATATTTTTAAATGAATTAGATATCTTAGTGCATAGGGGACTCATAAAAAATTATAATAAAAAAGAAGAAAATTTGAATATTTTAAAGGGAAAATTGGTATTTTCCAAACAAGTGAGAAAAAACTTCATCCATAGAGAGAAAATGTACGTCAGGCATACCTCCTATACACAGGAAACTACACTCAATAGAATCCTTTACACCACTTTACTATTGATTGATAAAAATACTCTTGATCCCAGTTTAAAAGTGTGGATCAAACATACTCTATCTTTCTTTCCAAAAATGCCTGTTCTGAAAGCTTCTGAGAAATTATTCCAAAAAATTAAATACAATAGAAATTCAGAAATTTATAAAAAAGCAATTTCTATTTCAAAACTCTTATTACTCCAAAAAAATCCGGGTTTTTTGCCAGGATCAAATGAGATATTTTCTTTACTGGTAGATATGAACTTATTATGGAAAATATACATCTATAAAACTTTAAAAAATAAATACAAAATAAATTCCTTACAATTAAAACTTCCAATAGAAAAAGATCTTTTTGAAATGCAAAAACGAAAAAGTTCAAAACTAGATTACGTACTACATATAAATAAGGAAAGTAAAAATAAGTATTTAATTTTAGATGCAAAATGGGATTTGGATGAAAAAATGTTTTCTAATAGATACTTGAAGGAATTGTATCTCTGTGCAAGTATCTATGAATGTTCAAATATACTTTTAGTCCTACCAGGGAGCATAGAAACAATAGAAGTAGTTAAAAGCATAAAAGCAGATATAAATAGTAAAATCATTTCCTCTTTAGAGTATGATAGAAATTTAGGAATTGGACTATTAAATTCATTTTTTGAATAATCTAGTTAAAAATAAATTATTTTTAGAAATAACGTAACTATTCAGCGAGTTTGGACACTAAAAAAAGTCTTATTATATGTCATAATAATTAAGAATTTATATTGACCTCTTGTAAAAAACCTGTAGAATTGATACTATGAAAATGGTGACTGTTTCTTTTTCCGAACAAGAATTTGAAAAATTAGGAATTCAAAACGATTCAATAGATTTTAAGGATCTATATGAATTAATAAGCATAGAAAATTCCAGGCTAGCGGTTTTACGTTGTCATGAGATTGCTAAGGAGTTTAATTTTTCAGATACTTCAATGGACGAAATTAATGAAGAGATTAAATTAATTCGAGAGAATGCAAAAGATCGTTCTTGATACTAATGTTATAGTAGCTTCTTTAATTTCAGATGGTATTCCATTTAAGATAATAAATGAACTGGTATTCGGAAAAAAAGTAAAAGTTTGTACGTCTATCCCTGTTTACGAAGAATATATTGAAGTTTTTAATCGTTCCAAATTTTTTAAATATTCAAATTTTCAAGAAAAAGCTAGTGTTTTCATTTCATTACTTGAAATATTAGCTGAAAAATACTCTCCAGATTTAAAATTAAATTTAATCTCAGACAAATCAGATAATAAATTTTTGGAACTATCTATTTTTGCAAATGTAGATTTTTTAATTACTGGTAATACAAATGATTTTACTAAAAAACATTATGAAACCGTAAAAGTAGTATCACCTAGAGAATTTTGGGACCTTTATCATACTTAGGTGTTAAACTAATTAATAATCTAAATTGGTATTGAAGGAAGCTCTTATGGGAAAACCAAAATTATACTCAAACGTTTAGCAAAATTAGAAGAAGATATTTTGAAAGGACAAAAAGATTTAGAAGGACTCTTGAAGTGAGGAAAGTAATTGCTACTTCAGGGCTGCTCGTCCTGGCTTCTTACCTTCCATGGCTCGGAGATGCTTACCTGTGCCAACATGCAGTGTTCTAGTTTTCGTTCTGCCTGCTTTTTTTCTTCGTATTGCCTCTTCTACAGTCTTTTTGTAAGGATGAATTTCCCCTGCTACTAGAACATAAGGAAGTATGCCTGTCTTCATCATTCGATAAACTTCTTGCCGGCTTTTCTCTAATACTTCCATAATATTTTTTATAGAAACAACCTCATTGACTTTGACCTTGGTGGAGTCTACTTGGGCTTTTAGTCGCATATACGCCTCTTCTATTTTATTTTCAGAGGATATATGATAAATTCCATCATTACATTCTTTGCAAAAATATCCAAACAACTTCGTTACTTTCAATGTTCCTAAGTCTTTAATGTTTGATTCAAAGGTTCTATTTTTTTCTAAAACCATTGAACCTGATGCTCCGCAAACTGGGCAATCTATCCATTTTTTATCTTTTGCCATAGAAATCTTCTCCTACTTTTTTTTAAAAGAAATGATAACAGCGAAATCATTAATTTGAATTTTTATATAAGCTTTAATGCCTTTAACATTTTTTATATAAACATCTTGGAACAAACCAGGGGCTTTTTCAGCTGGCATAGATTTGTAATTTCGGAAAGTGAGTAGGTTGGTTTCACATTTTTAAAATCTATATTATTTTGATTCCTTGTCAACAAAATAATATAGATAAGAATTCATAGAAGGGTGGAGTAAAATTAGAGAAATCTTAAATTCAATGGAAGAAGCAAAAATTCTCAGAATCACAGGACTTTCAGAAAATCAGCTGAGGGAGCATGGGATTTTGTAGGGTTGAATCTTCACCAAAAAAGGCATTTCTGATAATCCTACGAAAAGATACCAAAATCTAGCCGAATTAAAAAATATCATAACTACTCAGCGAGTTTGGAATTAATTCAAAATACTAAATTTCTTTTTAATTAAAATTTTTCTTTAATCTCAAATCTCTTTGTTACTTTTATCTTCTCTTTATGAAAAGAGAAGATAAAAGTAACCAAAAAAGAAGAGAAACCCGAACGGTTATGGAGCCGGTCCCCGAGTAGGGACATCTTCAAGTCCCATATCGAGGGGAATCCTCCGGGGTATTGTATTACTCTATAGTTACTTAAAAAACTTACCTTGCAAACTGAAACGGACTAAAATAGTCATAGAATTTATCTAAGTCTGCATTCTCTCAGCTTAAAGAGATTGGGGTTTTGTAGTGTAGTACATCATCCCCAAAATTTCTAATATGTACTACAATTCATTATAAAATACATCTCCATGGTTCGTCAAATCTCACGAAAATCCATGTCGTAATATCTTAAAGTAATTTAGTAAACTAAACCTATCCGTTGGTTGAGGTTCTCGAAACCAACTATACAGAGAAATTTAGCATAACTATATATACTAAAAAAGCAAACTATATAAATATTGACTTTTTGTACCTCACCTCAAAATTTCTATAAAGTATTACACTTCAGCATGCACCAATTATCCATGTTGCAACCCAGCTCACCAATAGTTGTCCAACCCCATCTAGCTTTTTTCAATGTAATTTTAAGAGTAAATAATCTCTCTTTAAGTACTACATATTATAATTTAGTAATCCCAGCCTCTCATAAGCACACACCCCATCCCAATCATCTACAATCCCAACTAAAAAAAGTAACCTCATCTCACAAATAAGAGTCGCAAAGTACTACTTTTGAGTGCCTCCCGCATCCATCCCCAAAACCCCCAGTAAAATTTTTTTTCGTCAAAAGAAATTTTTTGCTTGCTCTTTTTGAAAAATGATAATCCTAGAGTTTGATTGAAATAAAAAAATTGAAAATTTATATAAGGGGAATGTTTTAAAAATGTTCAAAATTTTTCTCACACTCTTTGCATTGCTTGGTTCTAGCCTCTTCGCCCAAACAAAAGCAGAATTATTCGCCCGCCCGGGGGTCATAGGGGATTCCCTAAGCCAAGGTTTCTTTGGTGTAAATGTTGAAAAGAAATCCCAAGAATGGGCATATCCAGTCATTGTCTCCAAACAAGCCGGTTCCAGTGTAAGTTATAATGTATTAAAAGGACCATATTTGAATTTTGAAGATGTTCTAAAAGGGGACTGCGGTCCTATTTGTATGGCATCTTCACTAATAGGAGGTAACGCATCAACAGTTCAGCTTCCCACTCATGCAGGTATCACAGGTGCAGACTATTCTAACGTTCTGAAAACCAGTGGTAAATGCGAGGACATAACAGCAACCAAACAAGTGAGGCAATGGTATTGGGCTACTTGGTATTGGTACACATTTCGTTGGGTGACAGCTCCAGATTGTCAGTCCCCCGATAAGTTTCATCAGTATGGGCTCCGTGATTCAGGAACACAAATGGAAGTCATGGAAAAAGTAAAACCTACATTCTTATTTGGATCCGTAGGTGCAAATCACGTGTTGTGTACTGCTTTGGCTACCTCTACAAGTTGTCTCGATGAACCTAGGTTCAAAAAAGACATTAGAGAAGTCATGAGACGTATGACAGCAATCGGTTCTATCAAAGGAGGTATACTTTTTACAGTTCCCAATGTAACAGCAATTGCATACCTAGAGTCCTATACAGATCCACAGGGGCGTGCAAATTATTCCGGCTTGAAGGCTTTTTATCGTAGCACAGTTTCAAATCCCGATGAAGTCCTCGACAAAACAGAAATCCAAACCATCACAACATTTTTGACCATGCTTAACAATGAAATCAAAGCTCAGGCAGCAGCCATGGGATTTGCTCTCACAGATGCAAAAGTAATGTTTGATGATATCAAAGAAAATGGAAGACCTGTCCGCAGTTCCGATGGTTACTCTCCCGGAAATGCAAGAGCAAACTGGCCATTGCCGAATCAACCTGGAATATTCGGTCTGGACGGTGTACATCCCAATATGTACGGTCATGCAGTGATGTCTAACGAGTTGATCAAAGCCATCAATGCAAAATACAATACTAATATTCCTCAGGTGAGCGAGTACAACGCGTGGTTCAATGATAGCCTTAACCGTAACCCCGTTGATCTCAAAAAATTCTTAACCAACACGATTCTCGGTCAGGTTATTTCCTGGCTGATTGGGATCTTTGCATAGGAGAGATTTATGGATAAGAAAGTTGTCATACTTTTAGGAGCGGCAGGAGCAATTGCACTTCTAGTACTTTTCTTTCTCTCTTCTGGCAAAGAGAAAACGAAAAAAGTTGCTAAAACCGAGGAAAGCGAGGAGTTCCTCAATACTAAGAATTTTACAGGATATTCAGACTCTATGTATCCTGATGCACCTTCTCCATTTGCCAGTGCAGATGCAGAAGAAGAGGCCAAGTCACTTTGGCCTACAGCTATCAAAAGTGTTAAAGATGATGCCCACAGAGAAAAGGTTCGGGAAGAATGGCGGGACTTTGCATCGAAATATCCTAAGAACATATATGTTCTCAATGAATATCGTGCACCTCTCACAGAGAAGGAAGCAGCCGACAGAAGATCTTCTTTAGATTCCTTTACTAGTGTGGACACCTATTTCTTCAGGGAGACTGCTAGGTTGAGATCAGCAGAGTTTGGTAAAGATCCAGCCGCAGCTCCTAAGGATGCCGGTGTTACATCCGATCAGCAACGGGCCTATTTTGATTATAAAATCAAAGAGGTAGAATCTAGAATCGAATTGATTCAGTATGCCCGAGAACAAAAAGGACTCAGTTCTGATCAGGATGGAATTGCCGACAAGGATATTGCTCAGTGGAAAAAGGAGTTGGAGGACCTTCAAAAAGTATCAAAGACAGTACCTAACATCTAAAACCAAGGAAGCCCGAAGGAAACTTCGGGTTTCTCAAAATTCAATTGACATCTTTCATTCTACATTTCTTTTTTTATCCTTATGCAACTTCAATTTTCCTTATTCTTTATTCTTGTAATACTTAGTATGTTTTCCTTCTGCGGACCTCCCAAACCAGAATCTCCTTCTTCCCAAGCAGCACTTCCCCAAAAGACAGAAGCGGAACTCATAGCTGATCTGGATTCACCAGTTTGGAGCACAAAAACAGAAGCTATTTTAGAACTCAGCACATATCCATCTCAAAACTATCTCTCTAAATTTCGAAAACTTCTAGTAGAAGATCCACATCCGAATGTACGTGGTACGGTTGCAATCGCATTGGGAGAACTCAAAGACACACAGTCTACTCCTGCTATTCTAGATCTCCTGTCACCCAAGAGTGGGGTCTCTACAGATGTAGTACTGGATGCACTCTATAGAATGGGAGATTCTCGTGGTGCCGTGCCCATCCTAAAATATTTAGATTCAGAAGACCATGCCATACGTCTTAAGGTTGTGGAAACTCTTTCCCTTCTTAACAACCCGGCAGTGGGAAAGCAAATCTTAGAGATGGCTAAAAAATGCAATGATGAGGAAAGAAAGAAAACGTATGCCATGGTTCTCGGCAAGCTCCATGTTCGGGAATCAGAGGACTGGTTGGTTGCATTAGCTACAAAAACTCCACCCTCTCCAACACTGGCAGCGTCATACCTTGCACTTGGTAGAGTAGGGAGTAAAAAAGGGATCCCCCTTTTAGCAAAGGCTTTGGGAGGGGAATTTGATAAGGGAAGGGAAAATGCAACACAGGCTCTTATAGAGATTAAGGATAAATCAGCTCTACCATTTTTGTATGACTACTTAGAGTCACCTAATCGAGAGATAAGGTATTATGCCGCAAATGTAATGGTAGAGATTCCGGATGAAGGTTTAGTGAGTAAATGTACTAAACTTTTGGATGAGTCTAAGGTAGATTCTATTGGTGTGGCTTCTTACATTCTTGGAAGATTGAAGATAGAAAATGCTAGACCCAAAATTGAAGATGCACTCCAACAAAAAGCAAATCCAGAACGGGAAGTCATAGCACAAGCTTTGGGATGGATTCGAAATAAAAAAAGTATTCCGATCCTTATTTCGGTTCTAGAAGAAAAGGATGGTGAAGGGAGATACGGTGCTGCATGGGCGTTGGGTGTGATTGGAGATAGAGATGGATTTTCCGCTTTGGAAAAAGCATCCGGAAGTTCTGACTTTAGATTGGCGAGTATGGCAACAGAGAGTTTAGGAAGCATTCATATTCCTGAAGTGATACCTGTGATGGAAAAACGTATTTCTGAAAATAAAAATCTATCCGTGTTTGCACTGAGAGCAATTGCCAATGTCCCGGGAGATGAGGCAAGTAAATCCCTAGAAAAATATGCTAAAAGTGTAGATCCAACAATCTTTACACCGGCTATTGAAAACATAGGACTCAGAAAACAAAAACAGAGCATTCCATTTTTAATAGATATCTTAAAAGAAAAGGATTCACCAAAAAAACGTATTACAAGTGCTGCCCTTACCAATCTTACCGGAAAACATTTTTTCTCATCACAAGAGTGGATTATGTGGTACGAGAGCGAAGGGAAATAAAGGAATCAAACTGAAATGTTTTGAAGAATTTAGCTGTGGGCGCAGGAGTATTCAATAGGATGAGCTTTAAATTGGAAATTGCAAGTTCTTTCCCGAGATGCACGAGAAAAGTAGATGTCTTTAGGCTGATGGATTTCATCCCACCCAAGTCTATTTGGATATTTGTGCCAGCTGCAAAGTAAAGAGTTGTCAAAAATCCTCTAATCTCCTGTTCTATTTCAGGAGTGGTCTCTGAAAAGAGTAGCTCAATCTGGACCATTAAGTCAGACTCTCTAACTAAAAAATGAGTAAATTTTTTTTCAACCATATCAACCTATGAATCCACACCTATCATACCAAATTTTGGCACTTAGGGGTAAATTCTTATTTACTCTTCGTAAATTTTTTACGGAAAGGGAGTTCCTAGAGATAGATACTCCTAAACTCAAACCAGTACCAGGAATGGAGCCCTACCTCACACCGTTTTCTGTTGGAGAGCCTTCTGGATTGGAAAAGGGATACTTGGTTACCTCTCCGGAATACTCATTGAAACAGGCACTTTCGCAAGGGCTCTCTAAGATCTATGAAATAACTCAGGTATATAGATCGGGAGAAAGGGGGAATCTTCACACGGCTGAATTTTTGATGCTAGAGTTCTATATTGCTGGGATAGACGAACGGGCTCTTATGAATGTTTGCACTGAACTTTTTGTATTTTTAGATCGGGAGTTTCTTGGCATAGGATTTGATCCATCCAGGATCATAAAACGAAGTATTTTGGAGTTGTTTGGACAGCTTGGAATCACAGATTCCCATGAGGATCTCATTTCTTACCTTCGCAAAGTGAGGGGAAGCTCAGATGACTATGAGAAGATGCCCTATGATGAATTATTTTTTCTAGTTTTTCTAAATGAGATTGAACCATCTCTGGAAAAGGGGTTAACTTACATTTATGACTATCCTCCGCCTCTGGCATCGCTTGCGAGGGTAGAGGAAGGAAGAGCTCGTCGTTTTGAAATATACTGGAATGGTGTGGAAATAGGGAATGCATTTTTTGAATGTACGTCAGTCGATATTATGAAAGAAAGATTTAAAAGTGAGCAGGATATTCGAAAGTCTTTGTCAAAAGAAGTGTTTCCATTAGATCGTAACTTTATGAATGCTTTAGAAAGAGGTGTTCCTGAATCCTCTGGAATAGCTATAGGATTGGATCGCCTTTTTATGATTTATTTAGGCCATAAAGATTTATCTTATTCAAGTCCGTACTACAATATTTTAAAAACCCATGGGTGATAAATTGACTGGTTTAAAATTAACTAAAGAAAGAATAGTAAATTCAATACTTAGATTATTGAAAAATACTATTTACATTTCAAAACTCAGAGCAGGTATACTCATTTGTACACTCCTTGTCATAATTTCCTGTGCAAATGAAAAAAAACAAATGGTGTTTATGGATACAAATCCAAAACCAGTGTTTGAACTAATAGCTGAAAGTATCACAAAAAATTTAAAGCCTAATATCAAACGAAGTATTGTGATGACCTTTATCACTCAGGAAGGGAAAGAGCATAGCTATGGTGCTCTCTTTGCAGAGAAATTAACAACAGATTTGGTTAAACAAAATAAATTAATTGTTTTGGATAGACTCATGTTCAAAGGGAAGTTGAGTGAAAAATCCTTATCTTTAAATCCCACTTCTGATTTAAATTACGTCAAACAAATAGGGGATCTATTAAATGTAGATGCTGTGGTGATTGGAATTGTGACTCCCTATGCATCAGGATATGATATCAATTGTAGATTGATTGATGTTAAAACAGGTCTAATTCTTTCAGCAGAAGAGGGATACTATTCCGAAAAAACTGAATGATAAGCTGAGAGGAAATAGTATAGTACATGAAAAATATAAAAATAAAAAACTTATCAGTATCATTCAAAAAACAATTGTTACTACTTGTACTAGTAACAATTGTCTCTACCTGCACACCTTCATCCAAAATTATAAAATTCATACCTAAAGAAATAAATTATTTGAATAAAATTGAAAAATTCACTGTCATACTGACTGATAAAGCGGGAGAACAAACCATCAATCTAGAAACCAATAGAGCTGGATTTTTCTTTTCTGAGACAGAATTAAACTTAAAAGGTATGGAGCCTTTGAATTTTCTCTATGGTCACGCAATTCAAAAAGGGCTGCAATCTCTTGGAAAAATTAGAGGAAAAACTCTAAATGTTGAATACGTGAATCCAGAAAAATTACTATTGATCTACAATGATAAAGAAGAAGACGATGATAAAAATATAGAATGGTTTAGTTCAATGGGAATAGATGCAGTTTTTTATATCAACCAGAACAATTTATCTCTAGATTATATGACAAGAGCTCCAAATCTTGGTGGTTTTAATATACTCTATACTCTATTGATTCTAGATTTATGGTATGTAGATATATTTGGAGAATGGTATTTAAAAAATGATTTATCATACACTATAAAATTTCCTAAGACAGGAAAATGGATAAGAGTAGAAAATCAATCTAAATCAGTTTCTCTGTCAAAGTTTAATCATAAAAACATTTCTGTCACAGTTTTAGAGGATGGGATTATGGAAACTGTGTACGATATATTTACAGGAGAGTTGAAAAATGAGTGATACGATTTATAAATCAATTATTTATTCTCGTATTGCAATTATTTTTTTTTGTATGAATTGTTTAATTGCAGTTCATAAAACTTCTACTAGGCTACCAATTAATAATGGTTATGAATTTAGGTGTGATAAAAAAAATAGGCTTGGAAGCTATTCTGAGTGTAAAGAAGAGTACATCTCCCGTAGAATGGCTAAGAGAGGAATGGTTATAAAATCAAGTTTGGAAGATAAAAATTAAAGTTAGGGAAAAATTAAAAATATGACAAAATATCTAACTCTACTGCTTTTTTTATTTATATATAGTAGTACATCTTTACTCTCTTTCGACGTGGATCCAGTAGGAAAAAAGGTAAAAGATGGTGTAAAAAGTTACAAAGAGGGAAATTATTCAAATTCATTAGAAAATTTCCAAAAAGCAGAACCTACAATTCCTGATGATAAGCGTATTTCATATAACAAAGGTACGGCACTGTATAAAATGGGGGATTACAAATCGGCTCTAAAACAGTTTGAAAAATCAGCAACCTCCATTGATGATCCCGAATTAAAAGCTAAATCTCTATATAATATGGGAAACACACATCTCAAGATGGGTGATAAAGTTTCTGCAATTCGTTCCTATTTAGATGCGCTGAGTGTTTCACCCGATTTTGAGGCAGCTAAAAAAAACTTGGATCTACTGCATAGAGAACAAAAGCAAAAAAAAGACCAACAAGAAGAGCAATCTGGAAATGATGAATCTAAAGAAAGTGATGACACTCCTCAGGAGAAGCAGTCTAACTCTAAGGAAGAAAAAAAAGATACAAAACAGCAACCTCTGCCTGCCAATGAGAAAATGAAACGTGAGGAAGCTGAAAGAATTTTAGAAAGTGCAAGGCAGGACAAGATAAAGCGTAGAAAAATGCAAAGTAAACGACCGGATAGAAATGAAATATTTTGGTAGAAATATATTCTATATAGTATTATTAATGGCGTTCCTACAAAAAGTCAGTTTTTGCAATTTAATTCGCAACAATCCTAGGCTTTTTTCCGCCTACCGGCGGAAAAAGATAGTTATTGCAGTTGCGTCTTTACTTTTTGGATTTTCCCTTTCTGCTGAAAGTGTTTTTAGATTATCTAAAGAATCTATACTTAAGGGAGAACCCCTCACAGCCCAATTTGAATTCAAGGGAGGGGTGAATGTAAAAGTTCCTAAAAATATAATCAGTCAAAATGGTGTTACAGCGGAGTATATAGGTACTGAGGAGTCCGTATCAATAATAAATATGAATGTCACCCGCAAAAAGATTGTCAAATTTAGAATAGTTACATCTAAGGATGGAGATCTAAATACCCCGGATATTGTAATACTTGCTGATGGGAATGAAGTTCATTCAGGTGAAGTAAGTTTTAGCGTTTCAAAAGAAAAATATGTTCCTAAAAATAATTGGTTTGATTTTGGTGATGATTTATTTGATGGAAGACTGCAGGGATTTGGAAAGCGAGCTTTTACCGAGCCATCAGAGGGAGATTTATTTGTAAAATTTGAAACTACTCGTAATACAATATATTTAGGAGAACCTATTATAGGGTACTACAATTTATATTATAAAAATGTGGTTTCTCCTTTTATAGAGAGAAACGAAAATAAGATATTAAATTTTCCTTATTTTTCATCTGATCTACTGAGCGATGTCACAATTGCATCTAAAGATAGAGTTGTTCATGGGGGGAGTGAATATGCTGTAGCTCCCTACCAAAGAGAAGTCTATGCACTCACTCCCCTGAAAAAAGGAGTTTATGAAATTGGAGAAGCAGAATTTTTAGTGGAAGGCTCTCCCACATCGTACTTTTCTCCTCGAACCCTTGTATCTGATAAGAAAAGAGTGATTATCAAAGATCTTCCCCATCCAGTGCCCCCTGAATTTAAGGGTGAAGTGGGTGACTACTCAGTGAAAGTTCTAGTTCCATCCAAACAGTTCTTTGAGGGTATACCGGGAAGGATCAAAGTAAAGATTTATGGAGAGGGTTCTGGAACATATATAAATAATCCATTGGAAATGATGTGTGGTACAAATTCAAAATGTCCCTTTGAAATTTCTATGATCGGAGAAAATCGAAGTCGTAAATTTGTAAAGTTAAAAGAGGGAGGATATGGTTTTTATTCAGAGATAGAATTTGAATACTCCGTACTACCAAAAAAGGTAGGAGCCTTGTTATTTCCAAAAATTAATTTAGTATATTTTAGTCCAACAAGTGAAATTTATGAAACTAAACCCATCCTCATTCCAGATTTCAATATCAATCCAAAGCCTCCAATTGAAAAAGAGGAACAAATTAGTGATACAAACTATATTAATCTATTTATTTATATATTATTATCTCTCAGTGGAGCTTTTTTAGTTTATACGTTTAGACATGATATTCCATCTTTTGCAAAAGCTCTTATAAGTAACATTCTAAGTAAAACTAAATCAGCAATTTATGATTTAATACCCGAAAAGAAAAGACAACTATTCCAACAAAAATTTAATTTAGGTTTAGAAGATAAAGATGGTCAAGACTTAGATCTTTTCATCGGTAACAAAAAAGATACTTTACTGAAAAACTTTCTAATTCAGAAAGGTCTTAGTAAAGAGGATTCCGGATTTTTGTCCAGGGTAAAATCAAGCCATGGGAATCGAAAATTTGTGGAAATACTTCCCGATTTAAATGCCGAAAGTAGGCATAAAATTCTTAAAATCAAAGATCAATTGATTCAGGAGGCAAAAAAATGAGCGTTGAGTCAGGAAAAATTTCAGTCCAAACAGAGAATATATTTCCTATCATTAAAAAATGGTTATATTCAGAAAAGGATATATTTCTAAGGGAATTGATATCCAACTCTGTAGATGCCATCACCAAGTTAAAAAAGGTTTCTCTCACCGAAGAATTTGAAGGTGGAACTGATTATCGAATTGACATCACATTCGATAAAGAAGCCCGAACACTTTCTATTGAAGACAATGGAATTGGTATGACAGATGATGAGATACGAAAGTATATCAATCAAATTGCTTTTAGCGGTGCTGAAGATTTTTTAAAAAAATATGAAAATAATGAAAATAAGCCAGGTATTATAGGACATTTTGGACTTGGTTTTTATTCTTCATTTATGGTATCTACTAAGGTTACCATAGAGACTAAATCGTATAAGAAAGATGCACGAGCGGTAATGTGGGAAAGCGAAAGTGGGGTAGAGTTTAAAATATCTACAATTGATAAATCAAATCGTGGTACTAAAATTACACTTTCGTTAGATGGGGATTCTGGTGAATACTTAGATAAATGGAAGCTCAAGGATTTAGTAAAAAAATATTGTGACTTTTTACAGGTTCCTATCTATGCAGACGGAGAACAGGCGAATAAACAAAAAGCTCTATGGTCTGAACAGCCATCATCTGTTAAAGCAGAAGATTATAAAGAATTTTATAACTATCTTTTCCCATTTTCAGGTGAACCCCATTTCCAAGTACACTTGAATGTTGATTATCCATTTCGTCTCCAAGGAATTTTATACTTTCCTAAAATCACACATGAATTGGAAGCAAGTAAAAATGGGATCAAGCTGTATTGCAATCATGTTTTTGTAAGTGAAGAAGCAAATGAGCTGGTACCCCAGTTTTTAACTGTGTTAAAAGGAACTATAGACATTCCAGACCTTCCTTTAAATGTATCACGATCTTATTTGCAAACAGATCCTTTGATCAAAAAGATCTCATCTCATATCGTAAAGAAAGTAGCAGATAAGCTTGTAGATGAGCATAAAAAAGACAAAGAAGCATTTGAGAAAAATTGGGATGATATATCACTATTTGTGAAATTTGGTATGATGAATGATGAAAAGTTTTATGAAGCTTCATCTAAAATATTACTTTTCAAATCATCTAGTGGAGGCTACATTTCCCTCGAAGATTATTGGGCAAAGAACAAAGAAAAAAATGACAATAAGGTTTTTTATGCTCCTGAGAGTGAAGCAAATACTTCTCTAATGGATCTTTTTAAGTCCCAAGACTTAGAGGCTATTCTTGTAGATTCAAGAATTGATACTCATTTCCTTCAGTTTTTAGAGGGCAAAAATACAGAAATGAAATTCCAAAGGGTAGATTCTGATATAGTTGACCAGGTTGTGGATAAAGAGGCAAAATCTGAAATAGTAGATTCGGACAATAAAACGGAATCAGATCGTATTACAGATATTTTCACTTCCACACTTGGTAGAGAGGGTCTAACCATAAAAGTAGAAAACTTAAAGAGCCAGGATGTTCCTGCAGTGATTATTCTTCCCGAATATATGAGACGTATCTCAGAAATGAATTTGGGTATGAACCAAGATAAATCCAATCTTTTTAAGAATCATACTTTGCTCCTAAATGCGGGATCTGGTTTGGTAAAGAATATAGCAAAGACTGCTGTTCTTAATCCGGACAAGGCTAAAGATCTTTGTAAACAAGTGTATGACCTAGCTCTTCTCTCTTCGAAAGTAATGAGTGAAACAGAGATAGGATCCTTTGTAAAGAAAAATTATCAGCTTTTAGAAGAACTAACCAAGTAAGTCTTTTCTTTCCGGGGACTATTGTTTTAAACATAGTTCCCGGTTTTATCTGCAAATCTCCAAACCATCTCAGAAAAAAATTTTAGTTGGAGTATTTATGAAAAAAATTTTATCAGTTTCAATCTTTCTCTTTATATCTCTTTTTATCTGTATTGCATTCTTACCATTAAGTTCTGAAAATACACCCTCCAACAATAAAATATTAAAATTGGACTATGAAGGATTTACTATTTGGTTAGACTGTAAAGAAAGAGCTCCCATCAAATTCCGATACAATGCACAAAGAGATACTGGAAATGCAAAAAGATATAAAAAATTCTTATTGGATCCTAATGTACCTTTAGAGTGCCAGCAATATTCATCCAAGGGATATGGGAGTGGGTATGACAGAGGACACCAAGTGCCTGCCAATCATTTGGACTTTTCAGAAAATGCAATTATGCAGTCTAATTATATGACTAATATTTTACCTCAAACTTCAAAAATGAATCGGGGTGCCTGGTTAGTGACTGAAGAGATTGTAGAGTGCTACAGAGATATAGATGAACTCTTAGTTTTAGGGGGAGTTATTTGGGGAAATAACACTGAGAATGATCTCTTCATGGAATCTCATGGAGTGCGTACCCCCGATGCGTTTTGGAAAGTAATCATTCGTGGTAAATCTTCAAATGAAAGAGTGATTGCATGGATTATCCCTAACTCCATGGATGCTTCTAAAAAAAATCTAGATTTGTACCTCACAACAGTGGAAGAAATAGAAAAACTCATAGGAGAGAAACTTCCCGTAGCTGATTATTCCCGTACTACTAAACCATCTTCTTCATGGGTCATACCAATGGGTTGCAACAAAGGATAACAAGTAATACTTCACACTTCATGTTAAAGGCGAGTTAAATGATAGGGAGCCGTCGGCTTCTTGGGGACTAGTCGTCCCCAAGCCCCTACAATTTTTTTAAAAACTCATTCTAATAGGTGTTTTGCTTGAGGACTATCGTACTCCCCGACATACTTGCTCAGTATCTGGAGAGATGGCTCCTTTGCCAGATAGTAGCTTTCGTTTGATGGATTGCGATAATTCTCTAATGTAATCCAGAGTAGAAGAGTATGGGTCTCCAGTTTCCATTTGAAGGTATGGAAAAACCTTCGCTGTTACATAAATTGTAAGACAATTTCTTTTCAATTCATCATTCCATGCGGGTAAATAATCTTTTTCTATTCCTGTCTTACGTTTGGATTCCTTAGCTTTTGCTTCCTGAATAAAAATTAGAGAGGTTGAGGTAGGCAGGGGTCGTGCACTTAAACTTGATTCTAATTTTCGAAATCGTGTGATATATTCATCTAATCGATTCGATTCATACAATAGGTTCAAAGATTCAGCATAAAGTATACCAAGACTGCAATACGCAGTATCCAAAAGGGTATTGTGAATTTTTTTGCCATCTACAGAACGAATGTCTCGATTGAGCCCTAAAACATAGGATTCTAATCTAGGTAGCAAGTCTTCTTCAGTTTCTTGCAGACTCCAATTACTCTCTATGGCTTGTGCAAAGCTGGGATATGAATTGAAAAGTGGGAGTAAAACTGTGAGATCTAAACGATAGGATATATCTACAGGTTCTTTCAGCTTATTGGTAGTGGCATATCCAATAGCAATTAAGTATATTTGACCGGCCTCAGAATAGTTGGCTAGTTTGAGAAGCTCATCCCCTCTTGAAATATACATAAGAAGAACCTCTTCCTTGGTGATTGGATCCTCCCTGAAGCTAATAAGTTCAGGGATAGTAGGTGGAACGATCTTAGGAAAAGGTAATACTTTATTATAAGATGAACTACCTCCTATAGGGGGAGCAGATCTATCATCTATATTATATGCAGGGGTGTTGATATATTTTGCAATTTCTTTAATGTAGTACGACTTTTGTTTTTCAAAGAAAGATTTTTGTAGATTTGACTTTATTCCAACCTCGAATGTATCGGCATCTCGTTTTGTTACTTTTAGAGTGAGAAAGTATTGGTTAGCAAGGACTTTTAAATCTCCTGTTATAATTTCGTCAGCTCCAAAGGAATTTGAAATTTCTTGTAGGCATCTGGTTTCATCACAACCTAACATTTGTTGTTTTTTTAACTTTTCATTGAGATCCTTGATTGTATCTTCATCTACTAATTCAAATTTTGAATCTTTGGAATATATCTCTTTTAGTCCTCTCCGAAATTCTTCTGCTGCCTTGGGTTCATTGGACTTGAGTTCCATGAAATATATTTTTTTAGGTGCGGATATAATTGGAATATTCCAAAAAAGTGAGATAACCAGAAAGATAAGGATAAAGTTTAAATTCATAAAATAGTTTACTTTTTCTTTTTAGATTGAGACTGTGATTTGGTATCTTCTGAATTTCCTTCAATTGGGGGAATAATTGAATGATTCCAATAGGAGTAAAATTCTGATTCAGAGGGACGTGATATTTTTTCTGTTGTAGAACATTGAATACTAAATAGTAATAGTAAAACAAAAAATAAGAAAATTTTATTTTTGAGCATCTTTGGTAGTCCTAAAATAAGTTTGTAAATCAGGAGATACATAGTCCTTCTCTCTTTTAAGTATAGACTCTGCCTCTTCAAGAAGAGACTTAGACAAAATAAGAGCGGCATCGGCATCATCCTTTCTAGTTCTGCGTATACTATAAGAATAGCTATACTGAGCTTTACTAGTATCACAAAGGCTTTTGATTTTATTTTCCACAAAACGCTTACCAACGGTATCTGTTTCATTTTTTTTGGAGAGAACAGTGGTATACAGTAGATTGGCTTTTTGTCTCTCTTGCGAGTTGAGTTTTTCAAGGTAAGAGAATGCTCTTTGAAAATTCTCTTTAGCTGGTGAAAATTGAGTGCTACGATAAAATCTATCTCCTATTCCTTCGTATGTACGAGCAATCCGAACTAGTATAGGGTAGGTGAGTTCACCTGGAATAAAATCCTCTCTGTATTGCGAAATTTCTTTGTAGAGATCTTCATAATTAGAAAGTGCGATATTTTCTGAAAATACTCCTTTTAAAAGAGAAAGGTCAATGTCTTTTAAACGGGAAGTGTAGTACAATAAAAAACTTCCCTTTGCTCTTGATAGAATAGTCTCTTTTAAGGGAGCTATCTCACGAGCTTCTGCCGAGAGACCCTTTTCCACTGACTTAAAAATACTCAAAAAAAGATCTGCACTCTCTTTTGTTTTTCCATTTTTTCTGAGCTCTAAAGCATCTTCAAGGGGTTCTTTTAGAGATTCCCAAAGAATTTTATTTTTTAGAGGAACCGACTCTGCATAGAGCTCTGAAATAGGTTTTTCTTTATTTGTAATACCTGCTAGATCTTCCAAATTAGAAAGTGCTGTGGGAGCATTTTTCCTATTGATTGTATAACTCCCTTCGATAAGTTTTTTAGAGGATTCATTTAGAAAATAATCTAATTGGGATGTTTCAAATTCCTCATTGACTTGAGACTTTAAAGTCTGTGAAAAGTCTAAGTCATCTTTCTGTGTTTTTTTAAAATCAAATTTGAGCTTATTCCCATCAGCTGTGATACTACCAGAAATCAATTCTTTGGCATCAATTGCCTGTGAGAGCTCTTGGATGCAGATTTCTTCGCTACAACCAGCCATCTGCATCTTTTGGAGCTTTCTGGAAAGGTCTTGGATGGAATCATCATCCATAATTTTGTATCTCCCTGGATAGTTCTTTAAAATTGACAGAACCATTCCATTTCGAACCCTGCTCTCAAGTTCTTTGTCTTTAGAACCAATCACTTTGAAGTGGAAGATATAGATTTTTTCTTCTGCACGTACGGGAAAGGTAAGAGAGTAAAAAATAGTTATAACTATCAGTAAGTTTTTTTTAAAACACATTCCAATCCTAGTTAGCAAAAAATTTAAACTATTGTCAACAAAAAGGCGGATATTTTAGGATTTAAGAAATGTAAGAATTTATCAAGATATACTCGTTATTTTAGTGTGCTTAGAA
>CAMCZP010000027.1 GCA_945887855.1 Leptospira interrogans serovar Manilae
TATAAAATCTTGCGACGTTCGAATATAAGTCATTCCGGGAAGCTCATTGGTTGGGATCTCCTTTATTAAAAGAAGGGGGAAGCGATCTTTTCCAATTGTAATCATTTCCTCTTGGGAGAAAGGAGCAGTGGAAGGAAATAAAAATTGTAAAAAAAAGAAAACTCGAAACAGTGGAAGATAAGTTTGCATGAAAGAAAGTCTTGTTACCATTGATAATCTCACTATTACTATCGGCTTAAAAACAGTTTTTAAAAGCATGTCCTTTTCTATATACGGGGGTGATTCCGTCCTTTTGACTGGTGAAAATGGTAGTGGGAAGTCTACACTCTTAAAAGCAATTTTTAGCGGTCAGGATAAAAAGCAAATCCAGTGGAATAAAAAGGGTGAACGGGATAGAGTATCCTATTTGGGGCATGAGTTGGGTTTGTATACATCCCTAACTTTAGAGGAAAATCTAGAATACTTTTCTAGAATTTCAAAAAAGCCTATATCCAAAAGCAAACTCATTGGTATAACAGAAAAATTTGGTTTGGGAAAAAGGGTAAGAGATCCTGTTCATACATACTCTGAAGGAATGAAACGAAAGGCTGGAATTATAAGAGCTCTGTTGGTGGATGCTGAATTGCTTTTAATGGATGAGCCATTCAATGGATTAGATTCAAATTCGGTGGATATTTTATCCGCTTTGTTGAAAGATATTGGAAAAAGTACTACAATTATAATTGTATCTCATGAGATACAAAAAATAAAATCTATAGTAAATCGTCATCTTCACATTGAGCATGGAAAAATAAGTGAAATTAATGATTAAATCTATATTAATTAAAGAGCTATTGATAGCAGGTAAAGCTAAGAATGGAATTTATTCCCTTTTTACACTTATTTTAACTTTTATTTTTATATTTCATTATACACTGGAAAGAAATACTAACCTTTCTATAGATTCTTTGATTGGATTGAAATGGGCTATTATTTTTTTATTATCCTTTATATTTATAGGTCAATCCATATGGGAAGAAAGAGAGAGTGGAGCTATCAGGATAAATTCAGTTTATTTACCTGCCTGGGTCTTTTATTTATCTAAATCTTTTGTAATATTTACTATTTTATTTATAATAAATATACTAATTGTATTTCTATTTTATATCTTCTTTAAATCTATGAAAATTGATTCATTGGTAGACGTATTTAACCAAATAGTATTTTTATTTCCAGCTGGACTTTCTTTGTCACTTTTAGGTGTGATGCTTTCACAACTCAGCCATGCTACAAGGTTAAAAGAAGTAATACTACCTGTTCTTTTGATTCCACTTTCAATTCCTGTTTTATTATTTGGGATGGAAGCTGAGAGAAACTTAATTCTGTTTTCTGGAGGAGTTTTAAAACCTCTTGTAATTTTGTTTGCATTTAGTATTTTTTATGGATCCCTTGGTGTATTGGTGCAGGAGTTAACAAATGACTTTTAAAAAGGATAAAAAAAATGAATAAAGACTCTCTTTTGTTAAAATATAAACTAGACCTTAGTAAAAAAGAATATTTTCTTTACTTCTTATTTACTATACTTTTCCCATTTGCAGTGCTTTTGAGTTTGAATTATCCAAATGTAATACTAGACCAAGGCACCGCACATAGAATATTCTATTTTCATGTTTCCGTTGCATGGGTAGCACTCTATGCACCATTTTTCTCAATGATTTTTGGAATCTATTATTTGTATAAGAGAGATATAAACTTCGATATTCTTTCTGCGAGTATGGCTAAGCTTGCTTTTTTATTTTCTATCTGTGTACTTTTTTCAGGCCCGATTTGGGCAAACAGTGCATGGGGAGTTCCCTGGGATTGGACTGATTCAAGGCTTCAATCCTTTTTTGTATTGGTAATAAGTTTACTAAGTTATTTTATTCTAAGAGCACTTATTATTGATATTCACAAAAAAGCATTGGTTTCAGCTATTATGGCTCTTTTTGCTTCTGTCAACTCTGTTCTTACTTGGGGCGCAATACGATGGATGGATAATCCAGGGAATCATCCAGGTTCTGTTTTAGGGAAAGGGGGTATGGACATTGATATGAAAATTACATTCTGGATCAACATTGGAGCTTACCATATTTTATTTTTACTCTTCTTTTTTATAATATACAGAAATGATAAAATTAACTTTTTACTTGAAGAGCTAAGGGTTTATGAAGAGTGATCTTGGGGACGGTAATGCTGATTTACATTCAACAGACAATTGTACTTCATTTTCACGCAAACATTTTATGATTTTTCCTTCTCCGGGTCTTACTTCTAAACAAAATTTTTGTATGTCATCCTTACAGAATTTTGATAAATTTTTTACTTTTTCATCAAATAATTCTTTGTTAGCTTTACAGGCAGGTGATAGTTTATCAAAATTTTCACTCATACATTTTCCCCGTTCTAAACCATGCAATTCTCCACAAAACTTGATAGCATCTTCCTTACATGCACCTTTGGTAAAATCTGCAAATACAGGAATTGTGAATATGAGAATTATTATTTGAATGGTTAAAATCATTTTTCTTACCTACTTTATCATATTAAAGAATTTATAGATTCATCAAAATAGATCATTGGATAGAATATTCACAAATTAGACGAATATGCCTTCAAATCATCCTTACCATTTAGTTGAGTCTATATAACTCTTTTGTATAAGATCATTATTTAGACTATTTTAATTATAGGAAAAATGAAGAAAATTAGAAATGAAATATCTATGAGAAATAAAAAAATAAAAATATGGCGAATTTTACACCAATTTGATTTTTAAAACTTGTGTACATCTATTTCCTCATTTGGTTTTCGTAAAAACTATGTACAAATAAGGAAAGTCTTTGGATATTAAAAATAAACTAACAAACAAAATCCTTCATCTTTCCATTCCTGTGCTTTTAGGAATGATTAGTTATACAGCCATTCAAGTTTCTGATACTTATATGGTATCTGTGTTGGGAGAAGAAGCTATTGCTGCTACAGGGATTGGAGGATTGGTTTACTTTACAGTTTTATCATTTTTAATGAATGGCTCTGTGGGTATCCAAATATTAACTAGCAGGCGATTAGGGGAAAAAAGAGACTCGGCATTAGGGAAAATATTAGGTACTATTTTAGTATCAGGGCTTGTGATTGGAATACTAATTTCCTTTATAGGTTCTTACTTTTCTGAAAACTTAATATTATTAATCTCTGAAAATGAAAGTATCACTCCGAATGCAACAAAGTATCTATCCATTCGTTTTTTAGGTACTGTATTTTTTGTGTTACTTTATGTACTACGAGGATTTTTTGATGGGCTTGGTCAAACCTTCATAGGGATGATAGCTGCATTTGTAACCATGTTTTCAAATATTTTTTTAAATTGGATTTTTATTTATGGTAATCTGGGAATTTCTCCTATGGGTGTTGAAGGGGCTGCCATTGCTTCTTCTCTTGCGGGAGGCTTGGGGTTTTTGGTATTTTTTTGTTTTTTATTCCAAAGGAAGATTAAACTCCTTATTAACCTTTCAGGATTTTCTATGGATTGGGAAGTTATTAAAAATACATTTTCAATAGGATTTCCATCTGCTCTAGATGGTTCACTTACAAATATTTCTTTTTTAATTTTCAATAAAATTGCTGCCCTCATCAGTGTTAGCAGTGTGGCAGGAAGTCAGATTATTTTTTCAATCCTATCCATTTCTTTTATGCCTGGCATGGCTTTTGGGGTTGCTGCTACAACTATCTTAGGGAGTGGGATGGGCTCCAAAAAATTCCATTTGGCAGAAGCAGGAACCTATAGATGTGCAAAATTTTCTGCTATCATCATGGGAGTATTGGGAGCAATTTTTATTGTATCCGGAAAGCAGATTATCTACTTATTCGGAAATAACATTGGATTGGTGGAGGAAGCCTATCCAGCATTGGTAGCAGTGTCATTGATCCAAATAGGGGACGCCTATCACATGGTTATAGGGGCTGCACTAAGAAGTGCGGGATTTGTTTTATGGGTTCCATTGGTCTATTTTTGTGTTTCCTATTTTGTTATGCTTCCTATAGCTTATATTTTAGGTATAGTTCTTGGATTTGGAACCACAGGTCTTTGGTCTTCTATATCTATTTGGTTGCTATGCCTTTTCAGTATTTTTCTCTGGAAATTTAAGCAGGGCACCTGGAAGCAAAAAGTAATTTAATTTTTTTTGGGAGATAAATTTGAAGCGAGCTCTTATAACAGGTATTACAGGACAGGATGGTTCTTATTTAACTGAATTTTTATTAGAAAAAGGGTATGAGGTTCATGGGATTGTACGAAGGGCAAGTATGTTCAACAGGGGCAGATTGGAACATCTTTTGGTTAATCCCAAATTAAAACTTTGGTATGGTGATTTGACAGATTCTAGCAATCTAAATAGGATTTTAGAAAAAGTTCAGCCCGAAGAAATCTACAATCTAGCTGCCCAATCCCACGTGGGTGTCTCCTTTGAAGTTCCTGAATACACTGCCGAGGTAGATGCTGTGGGAACTCTCCGTTTTTTAGATGCTATAAAAGACAGTCATTTGAACACTAAGTTTTACCAAGCCTCTACTTCTGAGCTGTATGGGAAAGTACAAGAAGTTCCCCAAACAGAAACAACTCCGTTCTATCCAAGATCCCCCTACGCAGTAGCAAAATTGTATGCCTATTGGATTGTAGTAAATTATCGGGAGGCATTCAACATACATGCTTCTAATGGTATTTTATTTAACCATGAGTCCCCTAGAAGGGGTGAGAATTTTGTAACACGAAAAATTACTTTGGGTGTAGCAAAAATAAAAGCAGGATTAGAAAAAACAATTTTTCTAGGAAATCTAGATGCTAAAAGGGACTGGGGATATGCCCCCGATTATGTGAAGATGATGTGGATGATGCTTCAACAAAAAGATCCCGATGATTATGTAGTGGCAACCAATGAAATGCACACAGTAAGGGAGTTTACGGAAAAATCTTTCCAGGTAAGCGGAGTAGATATTGTTTGGGAAGGTACTGCAGAGAAAGAGATTGGGATTGATAAAAAAACTGGTAACAAAGTAGTAGCGATTGATCCAAGATTTTATAGACCAACAGAAGTGGAACAGCTCCTCGGAAATCCAAAAAAAGCTAAAGATAAATTGGGATGGGAACCCACTGTAAAATTCAATGAACTTGTAGAGATAATGACCAAAGCAGATTTAAAGCTGTATGGTGGTAAGTGAGTGGGGGTTCTATGAAACTACTAATTGTTGATGATTCCTCTATCATGAGAATGGTAATACAAAAAGCCCTTTCTGGGATTGCAGATTTAGAAGTAGTAGGGCAAGCAGGAGATGGTAAAAAAGCTCTTGAAATATTCAAAGAAAAACTTCCCGATATTGTGACGATGGATATCACAATGCCCGAGATGGACGGACTGACTTGTATGGAAGAAATTCTAAAAATAAAAAGTGACACAAAAGTTTTGGTTGTGACTGCACTCACAAAGGATGGAACATCAATTCAGGCCATTAAAAAAGGGGCAAAGGGCTTTATAACAAAGCCCTTCACAGTAGAACAAATGAAGGAAGCATTCACTAGGATATTGAATTGACCCAAAATTTTGGATTAATATTTCAAAATTCTTTAGAGCAATATTTTAAAAAAATAAAATTACCCCCCCCTCAAATCCATTTAAATCCATTTAATGAAAAGTTTCAATTTTTAGAATTTAGTTCCCTAATTGTATTTTCAGGCTCCCAGAAAGGTTTTTGTTTGGTCACTGCAAATAGTAATTTTTTACAACTGATTGGACATTCGCTTTTACAAGAAAAAATTACAGATACAGAAATTTTAAATAATATAGTGTGTGAATTTGCCAATGGAATATCAGCAAATGCAAGTAGGGATTTGCAAGACGATTATGATATCCTTCCTCCAATTCAAAATGTGGAAAAAATTTCAGAGGTAATAGGTAATGGAGATGTAATAATCAATCAAATAATTATTAATACCGATCATATAAAATGTATGATATATGTAGGACAACAATGAGTCTTGTAGATGATAGATTTGCAGGATCTAAAATATTAATTATTGATGATAGCAAAACAAGCCTATTTCTCATGAAAAAAATGGTATTGGCTGCTAATTTTATTCCAATTGTATTTCAAAAAGGCTTAGAGGGAATAGAATTTCTAAAATCTGAATTGGTTGATATCATTTTGACAGCGTATCACTTAAGTGATATGACTGCAACTGATTTGATCAAAACTGTAAAAGAAACTTATAACAAAGATATCCCTTTCATCATTATTAGTGGTGATGATTCAGAAGAAACTGTGATTGAGGGGCTATCGAATGGAGCAGATGAATTTCTCTCCAAACCTATCCTACCAAGTATTTTAAAGCTTAGGGTCAATTCAATCTTACAAAAAAGAATTCATGAAAAACAGGTGTTGAACTTAAATGAAAAATTAAAAAAAGAGAAATCACTGCTCACGAAATATTTTAGTGATGATCTTGTTGAAGAAATTCTAAATGAAACGATTATACCCGATGTGGGAGGTGTGAGTACGAGTGTCAGCATACTTTTTTTTGATCTCAGAGGATCTACTGCCCTCTCTGAAGGAATGAGTCCCGCTATCTTTGCAGAATTTTTAAGTAGCCTGTTTACAGATATTATGGATATAATTTTTGCAAATAAAGGTTCTGTGAATAAACTTTTGGGAGATGGAATCCTTGCAACATTTGGAGTTCCTTTTAATAGCGATGACGATATTCCTAATTGTTTGAATTGTGCTCTTTCCATTGATGAATACTTTCAAACTGTCAATTCAATTGGAAATCCATACACAAACCAACCCATAGGCTTTGGTGTTGGAATAGCCAGTGGAAAGGTATTTGCCGGGAATGTGGGTTCTTTCCGGAGAATGGAATACACTGTGATGGGAGAAACTGTAAATATTGCCAGTAGGCTAGAAACAACTACCAAGGATGTTGGAAAAACAATACTTGTAGATGAAACTACTTTCAAAGGGGCAGGACAGGGCTACCATTTTTCGCACCAATCAGTCAATTCTGTGAGGGGAAAAAAAGGAAAAATTGAAATTTATTCCTTGGACGCAAAAAAAAAGTAAATTCAAAGTTAATAAAATCAGGATTTTTTGTTTTTTCTAGGAAAACTTCCTATTAAGATGTGGTCTGATCTCATACTTGTCTTAACTTAATTTAAAAAAGAAAATTCTTTACCTAAAACTGTATTTACATAAAATGATAAATTAGTTATTTTGGAATAAAACTGGCTATTGCACTGGCAATTTATCAGAAAGACAAAGTGTTGTTGATTGGGAACATGTTTGGAAAAACTTTAGGATTGATAATGAAAGATAAAGCAATTTTGTGTGTAGATGATGAAAAGGTAGTGCTCGATAGCTTACGAGACCAATTACGAGCTAATTTTAAGGATGCTGTGATTCTTGAATTCGCAGAAAGTTCTGATGAGGCATTAGAAATCATAGATGAGTTAAATGAAGATGAAATCAAAATTTTACTCATCATCAGTGATTGGTTGATGCCCGGTATGAAAGGGGATGAGTTTCTCAGTCGAATTCATAAAAGATTCCCCAAGATTACAAAAGTTTTACTTACAGGGCAGGCAGATCCCCACGCCATAGAAAAAGCAAAATCCAGTGAATATTTAAATCACCTTCTACAAAAGCCCTGGGATTCTGCAGAAATCATAAAAATCGTTAGAGAAGCTGTAGGAGTCGAGTAAAAAAAATAAAAAAACCATTTTGCCTCTATCACTCATGATAAACAATGGGCGTGATGACTACACCTAAATCCCAATCCTTCTTTCTTTTTACTCTCTTCTTAGGTTTCATTGGCGCTATACTCTCTTTCCTTCTCGTCCGAGAATTTTATGGTACCAGTGGAGATTTTGTTAATTCCCTTTGTAGTGTCAGTGGAGGTGA
Source organism: Leptospira interrogans serovar Manilae (assembly GCA_945887855.1). Taxonomy (GTDB): domain Bacteria; phylum Spirochaetota; class Leptospiria; order Leptospirales; family Leptospiraceae; genus JACKPB01. Next base: position 7,966 of record CAMCZP010000027.1, read on the forward strand.
CAATGGATGCGAAAAAATAGCACAATCAGATTTTTCCGGCATCCGAAATCTACCTTTCGCGGGAGATATCCCCATTGCCCTTTTTGGGTTTGCATTCTACGGAATTATTTTGGGTACCTCTTATTTAGGCTTAAAGGGAACAGCTGAAACAGGAGATGGATATGTTAGTTTACTTCTTCTACTTTCAATATTAGGTTTAGCAGCTGATTTGGTTTTGTTCTCGATCATGGTTTTTGTTGTGAAGGCTATCTGTCCACTCTGTATTTCAACTTATGCGGTCACCCTCTTATTGGTAATTAAATCCTATCGAGAAGTTCAAGCAAGAGGAGGCTCAAAAATGATTGAGTTTTTGAAAACAAATATTCCATTCAATTTAAAATCTAATACATTAAATTATCTTATTATAGTTCTTTTTTTCTTAACCTGTGGTATCGGTGGAGGAAAGTTTCAATTCGGGCAGAGCACCGCTACCAAAATGGGAGAAGAGAGTGATAAGTCCACAATTCAGAGAAAAATTGAAGCTTATGAAAAGTCTCCCCTCTTAAAATTGGAAACCAAAGGAATCCCATTCATCGGGGATGAGAAAGCACCTATCACCATTGTGAAGTTTGCAGATTTTAATTGCGGGCATTGTATGCATACAAGCTTTCTCTTGAGGCAAATTCTTCAGGAATATGCTGGCCTGGTAAAAGTATATTATAAAAATTTCCCATTAGATGGAAATTGCAATCAAATTGTTAGCAGAAAGTCTCCCGATGGTAGTAGTTGTATTGCAGCCAGTGCTTCTATATGCGGAGCACAGCAAAATAAATTTAAATCTGTATACGAAGACTTATACTCTGATACTGAAAAGGGTATAAGGCATTCTACTTTATCCGTAATAGATATTGCTAAAAGAGCCAATGTATCATTACCTAATTTTAATACTTGTATGTCATCAAAAGATGTTGTGGAAGCTATCAATCGTGATGTAGAAGAAGCAAGAATCTTAGACATAAAAAGTACACCTTCTCTATTTATAAACAATAGAGCAATTGATCCGGGTACTCCAGATCCTGTATTTTTAAGGGCACTCTTATCAAACCTAACAAAGAAGTTATAAAATGAATGAAGCCGAAGAACAAAATGATTTAATACTCCAACGTATTGAAAAAATTGAAGAATTGAAAAAGAAGGGAATTAATCCATACCCCAACAGATACTTTCCTAACTCTTCTTCAAAACATCTTATAGATTCATTTGATAGTCTTACCAGCGGAACGGAATCTGATAAAACTTTGTATAAATTAGGTGGAAGGCTTCAGTCTAAGAGAGTGATGGGAAAAGCAAGCTTTGCTCACCTAAAAGACAAAGATGGACTTATGCAATTATATGTAGCAAAGGATTCATTGGGTGATGACTCCTATGCAATCTTTAAGACTTTAGATTTGGGAGACCAAATAGGTGTGGAAGGATACTTATTTAAAACCCAAAAAGGAGAGATTTCTCTGCATCTAACTTCACTTGTTCTGCTTGCAAAATGTGTAAGACCATTGCCGGCTGTTAAAGAAAAAGATGGGGTCATCTTTGATGCTTTTAGTGATAAAGAGCTCCGTTATAGAATGAGATATGTTGACTTGGTTGTAAATGATTATGTAAAAGATACATTTATCAAGAGAAGCCAGATCATAGCAGAAATTAGAAAATTTTTTATTAACGAAGGATTTTTGGAAGTTGAAACACCTATGATGCAACCCATAGCAGGAGGTGCTGCAGCCAAGCCATTTACCACGCATCACAATGCCCTAGATATGAAATTGTATTTGAGAATTGCACCTGAGCTTTACTTAAAAAGGTTAATTGTTGGTGGGATGGATCGAGTTTTTGAGTTAAATAGAAATTTTAGGAATGAGGGAATTTCTATAAAACACAATCCTGAGTTTACAATGATGGAAGCCTATATGGCATACGGTGATATGGAAACAATGCTCCATCTCACCGAAAAACTTTTCGTACAAATTGCCGAAGCCATTGGCATAGGTTTGAAATTTCCATACGGAGAGTACGATATTGATATCACACCTCCCTGGAAAAGAAGTAGATATTCTGATATTATTTTGGAGTATTCAGGTATAGATTTTGAAAAAATAACATCTTTAGATCATGCCAAAAAAGAAGCAAAAAAAATAGGCGTTGATGCTATGGAGTGTGTTTCTATTTGGAAAGTGGCAGAAGAAGTATTTTCTGAAAAAGTAGAACCCAATTTAATCCAGCCTATTTTTATTACAGACCAACCCAAAGAGCTCTCACCGTTGGCAAAGTCGCGAGAAGATAATCCTAAATTTGTAGAGCGCTTTGAACCTTATATTGTAGGAAGAGAGATGGGAAATGCATTCTCGGAGCTAAATGATCCCTTTGACCAAAAAACACGATTTGAAGAACAAGTCCGAGAGCGGGAAGCGGGTGACGAAGAAGCATTTATGATGGATTTAGACTATGTCAGAGCATTGGAATATGGTATGCCCCCCACAGGAGGCTTAGGAATCGGTGTGGATCGTTTGGTCATGCTTTTTACGAACAGTCCCTCCATCAGAGATACCATATTCTTTCCTCTCATGAGACCTGAATAAAACTTATTTCCTAATAAAAAAAACATAGTTGCTTTTTTTATAATGGTTTGAATAAATTAAGTTTTTAGAAATGAGCAAGCACAAACCACTAATTCTTTGCGTAGATGATGAATCTATCATACTAGACAGTCTTAGTTTTCTATTTCGAAATTCATTTGATGATAAATATTCTACCGAATTTGCAGAAAGTGCAGATGAAGCACTAGAACTCATAGAAGAATTGTTGGCAGAAGAGAAAGAAGTTGCAGTCATTGTTTCAGATTACCTTATGCCGGGAATGAAAGGGGATGAGTTTTTAATCAATGCTCATAAACTTCTTCCAAATGTAAAAAAAATTCTACTCACAGGACAGGCAGATTTCAAAGCTGTGACCAATGCTATCAACAGTGCTGATCTTTATCGATATATTTCTAAGCCCTGGCAAAATGAGGATTTAATTTTAACAATCCAGGAAGCATTGAAAAGTTATAACCAAGATGTTCTAGTTGAATTACAAAATAAGCAACTGGAAGAAAAAAATAAACTCCTAGAAGAACAAAATACCAACCTAGAGTTTAAAGTTAATGAAAGGACAAAAGAATTAAATTTAACTTTAGATACCATTCGAAGAGATATGCAATTGGCAAAAAAAATCCAAGAGAGTACTCTAACATATAATTTAAATCCAGACGATGGAATCAAAATTTGTACCACATATATACCTATGACTGAAGTAGGGGGAGATTTCTACAATATAGGTAAACCCTATGAAGGAGTTTATAGAATATTTTTAGCGGATGCAACCGGTCATGGTGTCCAAGCAGCACTAATAACTATGGCAATCAAGGGGATCTATGATACGATCAAAGACAACGAAAAAGATCTTTCTGAACTTGCGAAAATATTTAATCAAATATTTATTGAAAAGTATGGTTCTTTAAATACATTTTTTACGGGCATAATTTTGGATGTTCATTACATTGAGAAAATTCTTAGATATGTTTCCTTTGGTCATCCCCCATGTATGTTGGTGAGGGGACAAGAGGTCCAATACATTGAGAAAACTGGTAGGATGATAGGAATAAACAAAACATCTGAATATAGAGTAGAAGAAAAAAAAATGCAAAGTGGTGATAATATTTATATTTACACAGATGGAATTTTTGAAGAGTTCAATGTAGAAAAAGAGGAGTTTAGCGAAGAAACACTTTATCAATATATTAAAGAATACAATTCTCTAGGATCTGAAGAGTGCATTAAGCAGATCCTTCAAAAAGTTTATGATTTTTTAGGAGATGAGGAAAAGCAAGATGATATAAGTATCATTGGAATCACTGTTTGAGTTTCTATAAATATATTAGCTTATTCAACTTTTTAAAAATATGAAAAAACAAGACAAGATAATAAAAATAGATTATTTCTTAAGAACCAATAAAACTTCATTTATATGGAACCAAATTGAAGCTGAATCGGATTTTTATTATCAACTTATTCTTCAAACTGATATAGGTTCTCTTACATTGCATTTAAATGTCGAGGATACCCCTTACACTCTAATTACATGTACTTCTAACCTTGAATGGGATGATTCTTTAATCCCAAATTACTACAAAAAAGCAAATGAATGGATGCTCATATCAGATATTCTTCGTGTAATCATAGATATAGAGGCAAAAAGAATTGTATTTTCTTATACTTATACAGCCCAGGAAGATTTTTTTGATCCTGCAAGCCTTTTAGCAATGGCAGACTCGTTAGTTCAAAAAGTATTGGAAAAATGTTTGCCCGCTTTTCTTGAATTAAAAAAAATGAAGACTGAAGATATTATAAATTAGCTAATTTTCATTTTATTGTTTTTTATATTTATATAAATTTTTAATATTTTCAGATGAATAGGGATGTGGCTCTACTGAAATAAAATTACCTTCTGATCCCTCCCATTCCACTTCAAAACCGGAGTCACCTATCATTTGGACTGTCTGTTGTATGTCAGATCCCTTCACATTCAGGTAGCCTGAGGCAAAAAGAGAATTTGCAACGAAAAGTGAAAGTGATTGTAAGCTTCTCAGATGGCCCTCTCTACCTGCTGCTACCCTAATTTCTGAATCGGGATTGACAAGTCTGAACATGGACAATATACGAATACAAAACTCAGGAGTTAAATTGCCAGGATTTTTGATTGCATGGCCTGATACTTGTATAAAAAAATTAATTGGGATCGATATAACCTTTAGCTCTTTTAATTTGAAAGCAATTTCAACTAAGTCCTTATTTGATTCTCCCATGCCCACAATAGCTCCACTGCAAAGTCCTACTCCCGCATTGTTCATTGCTGAAAGGGTTTGAATCCTATCATTATAAGTATGTGTAGTACAAATTTCTCCGTAGTGTGACTCGGATGTGTTGAGATTATGGTTGTATCTATCTAATCCAGCATCTTTCAAAAGGAATGCCTTTTCTGAGTCTAGCAATCCCGCAGACAAACAGACTTTTAGACCTAACTCTTCACTTATTCGTTTGATGGTACTAGAGAGGGAATGAACTGACTTTTCTGATGGACCGGTACCTGCAGTGACCATGCAAAATCTATAAGCTCCTGATTCTTTTGCTTTTAAGGCATCTTGAAAAATTTCTTCTGGAGTTTTTAAGGAGTACTCCTGGATGCCTGAATTTCCATTTTTCCTCTGAGCACAATACCCGCAGTCCTCGGGACAATGCCCATTCTTAATATTGTCTAAAATATGAATTCTTACTTTTTTACCAAAGTATTTTTCCCGAGGAATACTTGCAGTATGAACAACCTCTGGTAGGGACAGAGAGGAATCTAAAATGGAAAGTGCTTCAGAGGGGGATACCAAACTGGGTTCAGAAGATTGATTTTTTAATGAAAATTCTATTTTTGATTCAGGCATGTTTTTATCTTTTTAGTTGGGAAAATTGCTTCAATCCATTTTTTCTTGAATCTTTAGGCATAAAATGTTTAGCATTTGGGGACTCTATTTGTTTTTTATTTAAATTATATGTTACTTTATTTTTTAGTAAACCATCCGATAGTTGGATTGAGGATAAAATATGGTAAACACTGAAGCTAGCGAAGAATTTCTTTCCGCCGTCTCTTCCGGAGACCTAGATCGGGTAAAATGGTCTCTTGCAAATGGTGCCCCAGTTGATTCAACAGATCCCAATGGTCTTACAGCTCTTATAAAAAGTATTAAACTAAAAGATATATCCATATTTAAAGAATTGGTAAAGCGGGGAGCAAAACCAGAAAAAGCAGCTGTCAATGGAACCACTCCACTGATGGTTGCAGCTGCTCTCAATAACATAGATGCAGCCGAAATTTTAATTAAACTTAGAGTGAATATAAATGCAAAAGATAACAATTTAAAATCTGCTATTTGTTATGCTGCGGAGAAAGGTAATCTTGAAATAGCAATGCTCTTAATAGAACACAAAGCAGATATTAATGATAAGGACAAAGAAGATGACACTCTTCTTCACAAAGCCACTAGAACAGGTTCATCCGATCTTACAGAATTTTTAATTAAAAATGGCGCTAGAACCACAGTGCTTAATAAAAAGTTGGAAACACCAGTGACAATAGCTGCATCCCTAGGAAATTGGGACGTGTTGATGGTTCTTATTGACAATGGATGTGATCCCAATACTAAGGATTCAAATGGTAACACACCATTGATCTATTCTACTCTTAAGGAAAACTATACAATAGTTAAATTTTTACTAGAGAAAGGTGCGGATCCTAATGAAAAAAATAATGAGGAAAAAACTCCAATAATTTATGCATGTAGTACTTCTGAAGTTGAAATTGTTAAATTGCTACTCGATAAAGGAGCTACGTACTATAAAGAAAAAGTCCATCCTATTCTCTATGCATGTTCAATAGGCTCAAAAGAAATTGTAGAACTATTTTTAAAACGTGGTACGGATCCAAATACTAAAGACTCAGAAATGAATACTCCATTGATTGAAGCAGTAAAGTCAGGATTCTATGATTTAATTGATATTTTGTTGGAAAGTGGAGCAAGTATAAATCATCAGGATATATATGGGAATTCTGTTTTAACCAAAGCTGTTGTTAAGGGAAATGAAGATGCAGTGATTAAGCTTCTTGCCAACGGTGCTGATCCAGCACTTTTGGATGCAAATGGTCACAATGCCATGACTTGGGCATCTGCTTCTGGGTTTAAACATTTGGAAGAAATAATTCGGACTAGAGTAGAAGACGAGGAATTGTTCAAAAAGAGATACATTGATAAAATAAATGATGAGATAGGAACTGAAGAGATAATAGAGACTAATTCAACTTCTATAGAGGTTGAACCTGAACAATAAAATGTAATTCATTCACCAAAGGAATGAATTGAAATAAAAAAATACACTCAACTCATATTTCATTTTTTTATTGATTACTCTTTTACCTCATATAAAATTAGAATCAAATTCTTTTTCTAATTAGACTTTATAAATTATTGGGTTTATTTTTTTTTTTACTTTTTGGTAGATAAAAAACTTTCTTTTTTAAACAAATAATTAATTATTGAATTACAACGATTTACTAAATTTATCTTTAGATATTGGATGTACAAAATTTGTTTTTAAAACATTTTCAAAAAAATAGCATTTATTATATTTTTATCCTTTTTCTGTTTTTAAGATTAATTGGAATCACTAATGAGCTCAATGATTACCACCATTTTAGGCAAACATACACAGCTTCTTTTGCTAAATATTTTTATGAAAATGGATTTGATCTTTTTAATCCTAATTTATCTATCATAAATTATAAGAATATTTCTGAGTTCCAAATTTTTCCTTTTTTGGTAGCACTGTTATACAAAATTTTTGGATTTCATGACTATTTAGGAAGAGTTTTATCTCTTATATTTTCTATCGGAACATTTTTTGTGTTTTATTGGTTAGTTGAGTTGTATTTCAATAAGTTAGTAGCTAATATAGCTTTAATTTTTTTAACAATTTTACCACTCTCTATTTTTTATTCCAGAGTTTTCATGTTAGAACCTATGATGCTATTTTTATCTGTATCAATGTTGTACACTTTTTCAAGATATTTAGAAGATGAAAATCTTATTTTTTTTGTAATCTCAATTGTATGTACGTCTCTTACTTTACTGATTAAAATACCTACAATATATATGTTACTACCAATATTATTTTTAATGATAAATAAGAATGGTTTTAGGTTTCTATTCCAAATTTCAAACTATATTTATGGATTTTTTTCAATTCTTCCAGCAGTTTATTGGTACTTTATTCATAATAAGATTTTTCCAAAAAATTCTATTGTAGATGAAAGAATAATTAATTTGTACTACGGCTCAGATGCTTGGGATTACTATTTACAATTGATGAAAGTTCCTGGTACTTGGGAAAGTATTTATTTGAAGAGTATTGCAGAATATCATCTGGCAATTATAGTATTTATTTTTTTCTTATTGGGATTATATCTTTATTTCAAAGGATTATTTATTCAAAATAATAAAATTTATTTATACTCTTCAAAAATATGGTTATTCTTTTATTGGTTTATTGGATTTAATTTTTTTATTCTAGCATTTATCGCACCCAATTTAGCGCATGAATACTATCAACTCCCAATTGTATTGCCATGTATTGTAATAGCATCATATTTTGTTGCGGTCGTTTTGAATTATAATAATAAAATATATAATATTATTATATATATACTTATTATATCAATTCTACCTTTTTCTGCATTTAAATTAAAAGCTAGATTAACACAAGATACTTTTTATAATCAATTTTCTGAGTATGTAAAAAAATATACTAAAAAAGAATCTTTAATTATTGTAGTGGACAATACACCCCGCACTGAAGTTTTTTATTTTTCTGATAGAAATGGATTTCAACTTATCATCCCTGCAGGTTTTACCTTTTTAACAGTTAGTATCTCGGATAAACAATTAAGGGAACTGATAAAAGATATTGAAAAGCATCGTAAGCAAGGAGCAACTTTTTTAGTTACACCTTATATTGAATTTCCATCTTATATGAGTTATTTAAAAGAGTATTTAGATAAAAATTATGAATGTAAGTTAGGATGTGATGTAACCAAAGAAAGATCCCTACTTAAAGATAAAACAATCCCGGGATTTATTTACGATATTTCAACTGCTAAAAAAAAAAGTAGAAATTAGCATTTAATTGTTATTTAACCTATGTTAAAAAAAAGTTGAACTCTTGCTTTATGGAATCATTTTAGATAAATGAATCCTGAAGAATCACTAGCCCTCATAAAGAGGGGAACAGTAGAAATAATACCCGAAACTGAATTACTAGAAAAATTTAAAACTGGAAAAAAACTCAAAATCAAAGCGGGATTTGATCCCACTGCACCCGATTTGCACATAGGACATGCAGTTTTATTGAGAAAAATGCGTCATTTCCAAGATTTAGGGCATGAAGTTAATTTTCTCCTAGGTGATTTTACCGCAATGATAGGTGATCCCACTGGAAAGTCTGAAACTAGAAAGCGTCTGTCTAAAGAGGAAGTCCTTGAAAATTCAAAAACATACCAATCTCAAGTTTTTAAAATCTTAGATCAAAGTAAAACAAAGATTGTATTTAACTCAGAATGGTGTTCCCCAATGAAGTTTGAAGATGTATTGGTTTTAAGTTCAAAATACAATGTAGCTAGGTTACTGGAGAGAGATGACTTCAGCAAACGCTTTAAGGCAGGCAACCCAATATCTTTGATAGAGTTTTTATATCCTTTGGTACAGGGGTATGATTCGGTAGCAATGGAATGTGATATAGAGCTTGGAGGAAATGATCAAAAATTTAATTTATTAGTAGGACGTGAATTACAAAGAGATTATGGAAAAGTCCCACAGGTTGTTATCACGCTCCCTCTGTTAGTAGGTTTGGATGGAGTCAAAAAAATGTCCAAATCTCTTGGAAATTACATAGGATTTAATGATGAACCAATTGATATGTTTGGAAAAATAATGTCAATATCAGACACTCTTATGTGGGATTACTATACACTCTTGACGGATCTACCAACCCTGGAAATAACTTACAAAAAACAAGCTATAGAAAAAAATGAGCTTCATCCTAAAGAAGCTAAATCTCATCTTGCAAAACTAATCATGGACCAGTTCCATCCTGAAGAAAAAAACCGGGAAACTATTGAAGAATGGAATCGAATTCACAATACAAAGAATCGATCAATACCGGATACAATTGAAACTGTGATTTTAGATGATTCATATTTTCAAGATGGATCTCCCATGTTAATTGGAACCCTTGCAAAGTTAAGTTTTTTCTCTTCAGTCTCAGAGGGAAAAAGATTAGTTCAAAATGGCGGGTTGTACGTAAATGAAGAAAAACTTCTGGATGAAAAATTTATTATAGAAAAGTCAAAAGAATATATTGTAAGACAGGGAAAAAAAGGAAAGTTTATAAAAATAAAAACTTAATTAGAACTACCTAGATCAAATTATGATTCTTTTTAATTGGTCTTTTAGAATATCTATATATTTATCATCTTTTGTAAGGTTCCACATCATAAGAGATCCTTCATAAGAATTTAAGATCATCATTGCAGTGTCTTCTTCCTTACCTTTTTGTAAAATCAAACGTTTGTTAGCCCAATTCTTTAAAAGTTTGATAAAAACTTTTTTCCAAGTATTAGAAAGTTTTTCAAACTCTTTACGTATTTCTCCGTTTGGTGTAGGGAAATGAATTGAAAAAATTGCGATAGGGCAGCCCCTTCTGAAGGCAAGTTTATTTTTCAATTGCCCTTTTATAGATTTAGTAAAAATATTTATAAATTTGTCTGGAGTATCGCAGCTTTTTGTCATTCGTCTCATCCATCTCAGTATATCTGTTTGGTAAGAGCGCAAAACTTTCTCTGCTAGAATTTCTTTGGATGGGTAAGATTCATAGAATGAAGCTTTTGCTGAGTTGGATTCTAAGAGAATTTGGTTGATTCCGGTAGCAGAATACCCCTGTTCATAAAAAAGCTCCTTGGCTTTCTCTAAAATTCGATCCTTTGGTTTAGATTTCATGTATCAATAGTAATGTCTTCATATTATTCATTTTACATTCCGTTTTTTTATACAAAATGATTAGAGAAAAGTATAAAAAATACTTTAGAATGGAAATTATTCAAAGATGTAAAAGAATATTAAAGAACAGTAAATGATAAAATATAGACAGACTATTCTGTATATATTTTTTTGGTAAGAGTAAGAATTTTTATCCTTTATATAGTTGGTTTATAGGAAAAGTTCAATCTCTTTTTTTGTGGTTTAAGAAATGAGATAGATTAGAAATATTATTTGGAGATGAGGACAAAAAAGTATGACAGTTTCAGAAATAATAAAATCAAGAAGGTCGGTTAGAAGTTATCTAGATAGATCAGTGGAACGAGATAAAATAGAGAGAGTTTTAGAAACAGCACTCCGGGCACCTTCTTGGAAAAATGCACAAGCTTACAAAATATTAGTTGTAGAGGGGGAAACCCAAAAAAGATTATCAGATCGATTAGTATCACACGCAAGTGCAGGAAATAAGGATAACCCTGATTTTCCTTACCAAGAAAACTATCCTGGATATTTGAAAAAAAGAATGATTGATCTTGGATCAAAACTCTATGGTCACCTGGGCATTGATAGAAAGGATACAGAACGAAGAAATGAACTAATCCTTGATAATTTTAGATTTTTTGGAGCTCCCATGGGATTGATCTTTGTTATGGAGAAAGGAATGGGCTACTGGCCTGCATTGGATCTGGGAATTTTATTGGGGAATATTATGATTGCACTACGGGAAGAAGGTTTGGATTCTGTAGCACAGGCAAGTTTAGCGGCATTTCCTGATATCATAAGAGAAGAACTCAAATTAGATTCCAAATGGAATATTGCAGTGGGAATTTCATTGGGATACGCAAATCCAGAGAATCCTCATAACACATTTGTCTCACCAAGGTGTGATATTTCAGAAGTTGTAAGTTTCACTTAAGATGGTTCTGAAATTTCTTCAGATGGCCCTGATTGTAGGATCTTAACGGCAAGCATTGCAAGAGTTCCTCCTACAATCGTTGACCATCCTGGTACTTCACCTAAGAAGAACCAAGAGCTTAAGATTGCAGTGCCTGGAACCATAAAAATAAAAGAACTAGCTTTTTGCGAGCCCAGCTTTGTGGATGAAATAAAATATACTGTAGTACCAAATCCTGTAGAGATTGCAGATAAGTAAAATATCCCCCACCAAAAAATTTTATCATTTTGCATTACAATCATAAAGTTACTTATAATAGCAGTAGGTGCGGTTATTATTGTAGATAGTAAATAGACATAAAAGCTGAATACAATAGGATGAAGAAGATTTTTTGATTTAGAACTCACAATTGTTAAAACTGCCCAAAATAAGCTAGCAATGATGAAATATAAATTTCCACCTTTGAGTAACAACGGAATATCAATTGTCCATAAATTTAATAGAAATACTCCTCCCAAGAGTCCCATACCCAATCCTAAAACTTCATTTTTTGATATCTTATGGAGACCTATTAGTATTAAAATAAAATAGTTTAAGAGGGGATTTACAGTGGTAACAATAACCCCTCCCAACCCAGCTAAGCCATCTCTCAGTCCAGCAAAAAATAGATAGTTATAAACACTCATAAGGACCGCACCTGAAAGCACCGAAAGGAATGCTCTTTTAGAAATGGATAGATGATTTTTATAAAAATAAAGTAGGGGGAGCAAAGCAAGGGTAGTAGCTCCATTTCTCCAAAAAATTAATACCTCGGGAGGGGTATTTTGGGTAGTAATTTTGGCAATAGGCCAACTGATTCCCCATGCTATCATTGCCAATATTAAAAGAAGTGTAAAATTCATTCTACCATGTTTATATTTTACAAAAAACTTGCAATTCCATAGAAATTGAAAATATATGAATTAGTATGGAAGAACCCAATCATCCCGAGAACGTCCCACCACGTAAAAATTTGTTTTCCATAAATAAGATCAATTATGCAAGGGGAGAAAGGCCCAATGTTGACTGTATCCTCTGTGGTGTTACAAATAAAGACGAAAAAGTAGACAATCTTACAATCGCAAGTACGGAACACTCCATTGTTTCGGTAAATTTGTATCCTTACAATCCGGGTCATTTGATCATTTTTCCAAAAAGGCATTTACTTAGTATCACAGAAGTTACAGATGATGAAATTTTAGACATTCACAGACTTACAGTGAAATCTATAACTATTTTATCAAAAGCATGGAGAGCTGCAGGTTTCAATGTAGGATACAATATAGGGAAAAATAGTGGGGGTTCTATACCACACATTCATCAGCATGTAGTACCAAGATTTCCAAATGAAGTTGGATTTTTGGATGTTTTTTGCGATACAAGGATAGTAATTTATGATCCTTTTAAAATGAAAGAAGAAATAGTTAGATTATGGAATGAGGCAACTAAATGATTTATTCAAAAAAAAATAAAAGCGGGCTAGACTGGTTTATTTTTGAAGAAGTAAAGGATACAGATCATATAAGGGCAGCAGTGTCATTTATAATAAAAGAAAATACTCGTCCATTGTACAGCATCGAATTTTATTCTTCACTTTTTGGGATTGTAGGATGGTTTAGAAAAGAGGATAAGTACCAAATCCAAGTATGGGAAGGTGAAGACCAAGCCAAAAGTCTATCCAACTTAAACTATCATTATACAGGAGAGTTTTTGTCAAATACAGGGGATGAGGAGACTAAAATAAAAATTATAGAAGATTCCCTATCTTTTTTTAAAGATAAAATTTTAAAAGAACTGATAGAAGGACAAATCGAAAATCCAAAGGATATTATGATTGCAAGAGAGCAATTTATGAGACTTGGATAAACTATTTGGAGGTGGAATCCTCCAAATAGTAACTTAAACCTTAAGTTAGTGCAAGCTTGACCAATTCTTCCTGTTCTTTTGCATGAACTTTTAAGTGACCTGCTGCAGGACTTGCAGATTTTTTTCTTCCTATGTATTTGATAGAGCCTGCTTTTCCGGTTACTTCATCAAATGCATCGCGGATGTACATCCAAGCACCTTGATTTTGTGGTTCTTCTTGGGCCCATACCTGTTCTGTTGCATTTGGATATTTTTTCAAGATTGCTTTGATAGAATCTTCAGGAAAAGGATAAAGTTCCTCAATTCTAATAATCACTCTATCATTTATTTCTGCCTTTTGTCTTGCATCATAAAGATCATAAAAAACTTTACCAGAGCAGAAAATAATCTTTTTGATTTTCTTTGGATCATTTCCCGTTTCATCTAAGACAGACTCAAATTTTCCGTTTGTTAGTTCTGTAATATCCGAAATAGCCATAGGATGTCTCAAAAGACTTTTGGGACTCATCATGATAAGTGGCTTTCTATATTTTCTATGCATCTGCCTTCTGAGAAGATGAAAGTATTGAGCAGGTGTAGTACAGTTTGCTACCTGCATATTATTTTCTGCACAGAGTTGTAAAACTCTTTCTAATCTCGCACTAGAATGTTCTGGACCCTGTCCTTCATATCCATGGGGTAAAAGTACTACAAGTCCACTTCTTCTCTGCCATTTTACTTCTGAGCTAGAAATAAATTGATCAAAAATAACTTGAGCAGTGTTTGCAAAGTCACCAAATTGAGCTTCCCATATCACAAGTGTATTTGGATCAGCAAGACTGTAACCATACTCAAATCCAATAACTGCATACTCAGAGAGTGATGAATTGATTACTTCGATACTTCCTTGTTTGGATTGAATATGAGCTAATCCCATGTATTTTGAATTGTTTGTAGTATCCACTATCACAGCATGTCTGTGTGTAAAAGTACCACGTTGTGCATCTTGTCCGGAGAGCCTTACATTGAAACCGTCATCGAGCAAAGTTCCAAAACCTAAAAGCTCACCAAATCCCCAGTCCATTTTCACTTCCCCTTTGCCCATTTTAGAACGATTTTCCATAAGCTTTACAAGTTTTGGATTGGGGGTAAAATCTTTAGGCCAGGTAGTTATAGATTGTACTACACGGTTGATAGAATCTGATTTTGCAGCAGTGACCGGTTCCTGTCCTGTAGGATTGAGTGAGAGACCTTCCCAAACCCCACGCATAGTATCAACTTGCATTTTTACATCTTTATTTTTTGCTTCATTGAAAGAATCTTCTAACCAAGTTCTTACTTCAAGTTTTATTGCTTCAATTTCAGCAGATGTAATCTCCCCGGTAGCCAAAAGCTGTTTTTCATAGAGCTGTACGGTTGGAGGATGATTTTTGATGATATTGTACATAAATGGTTGTGTGAATGCAGGCTCATCATTTTCATTATGGCCCAACCTTCTATAACAGATAAGATCAATGATAACATCTTTGTGGAATTTTTGTCTGTATTCCAAAAGTAGTTTTACAGTGCGATACGATGCTTCAGGATCATCCCCATTTACGTGAAAAATTGGTATTTGAAAACCTTTAGCTAGATCACTGGAATACATAGTAGATCTGGATTCATTTGGCAATGTGGTAAAACCAATTTGGTTGTTTATAATGATATGAAACGTACCACCTGTTGTATATCCTTCTAAGTTCATAAGATTTAAAGTTTCTGCAACAACACCCTGACCTGCAAAGGCTGCATCCCCATGAATCAGAATAGGCATAATTTTTTCTCTATTTTTGTCATTGGAAAGAGTTTGTCGAGCCCGTACGTTTCCGGTTACAACTGGATCAGCAGCTTCTAGATGAGAAGGATTGAATAGTAGAGAAAGTTTTACTTCTTTTCCAGATTGTGTTTTTATCGTGTTGGAGTATCCTAAGTGATACTTCACATCGGCATAGCTCAAATCATTGCTTGCTTTTTCTTCAAATTCAGCAAATATTAAGCTAGCTGGTTTTTGGATTGTATTGACCAGAACATTCAATCTACCCCTATGTGCCATACCAAAAATGATAGCTTCCATATTGTAGTTTCCAGATTCTTCAACTATGGTATCCATCATAGGTATCATGGATTCTCCTCCCTCAAGAGAAAATCTCTTTTTACCTACAAATTTCTTAGCTAAGAAATTTTCAAAATAGTCTGCTTGGTAGAGTTTTTTAAATAATCTCAATCGAGTGTCTTTGGGTAACTTATTAGAATTTCCAGTGAGCTCCATTTTTTGCTGGAGCCACTCTCGCTCTTCTTCATTGACTAGGTAGTACTGCTCACAACCAATTGGTCCGCAATACGTTTTTTCATACCAATCAACTACGTTTTTTAGTTTTGTCTTACCAAGTGAGGGATTTCCTGTTTCTACTTCTGTTTCCAAATAATCATTTCCTAAATGACGGAGCTTTTGATCGATAAAACTACGATCTGGTTTGGAAATACCCAGCGGATCTAAATTTGCTGCCAAATGCCCTTGTCGTCTATAGGCATTGAGTAAATTGATGATCCCCATTTCTTGTAGGGAAGATGCATTTACATCCTGGAAGGGATTAGGTTTGGAACTGGACTTTCCATTATAAGATACGCCATTTTCAACTTCTTTAAAAAATACCTGCCAATCATTGGAGACAGAAGAAGGATTATTTGTATAGTTTTCATAAAGCTCTTCAAGTAGGGCAGTATTTTCCCCGTATAAAGTCATAATTTTTTCATAGTTCATGTGTATTTCCTTTTTGCAGTATTACGAGTGTATTGACCATTTATCTACCGCCATGGCCGCTTCTCTAACAATTTCCGAAAGAGTGGGGTGAGCATGACAGGTTCTCGCTAGGTCTTCGGCAGAACCACCAAATTCAAATGCAACAGCAGCTTCTACTATCATGTCTGACGCTCTAGGACCAATTATATAGATACCTAGAAGTTTATCTGTTTTTTTATCTGCTAAAACTTTTACTTGTCCATCAGTTTCATTCATTGCCTTTGCCCTACCATTGGACTTGAAGATGGATTTTCCAACTTTGTACTCTATTCCTTTTTCTTTGAGTTCTTCCTCACCATAACCAACCCAAGCAACTTCCGGCCATGTGTAAACTATCCAAGGGATTGCCTCATAGTTTACGTGACCTTTTTGTCCTGCAATGATTTCAGCAACTGCTATTCCTTCGTCTTCAGCTTTGTGGGCAAGCATAGGACCATCTACAACATCTCCTATAGCATATATATTTGGTATGTTGGTTCGATACGTATGATGGTCTATTTTGATACGATTTCTTTCTGTGAATTCGATACCTATTTCTTTTGCGCCCAATCCATCTGAAAATGGTTTTCGTCCTACTGATAGAAGTACAATATCTCCTTCAAACGATTGCTCTTTTCCACTTGGATCAGTTACTTTGACTATTACTTTATTTGGGTGTTTTTCTAAACTAACCACTTTGTGTTCTAAGAAAAATTTGAGCCCCTGTCCTTCAAAAATTCTTTGTGCGTATAATGCCATTTGCTTATCTATAGTACCAAAAAGGCGGGGCATAAGCTCAATGATAGAGATTTCTGCACCGAGTCTGGACCACACACTGCTCAGTTCTAATCCAATAACTCCTGCACCAATTACAATCATGTGTTTTGGAACGCTAGTGAGATTGATTGCATGGTCAGAAGTGATGATTTGTTTTCCGTCCGGCTCAAAACCGGGGAAAGTTATGGGTGCCGAACCTGTTGCTAAAATAATATTTTTACTATTAATAGAAGTTGTAGGACCATCTTCTGCTGAAATCTCAATTTCGGTTTTTGATTTGAGTTTGCCTAATCCATGAAAACGTGTTATTTTATTTTTTTTCATGAGATACTCTACACCATCACAGACTTCTGCAACCACTTTATCTTTTCTTTGGATCATTTTTGGAATATCAATTTTAACATCTTTAACGGAGATTCCATGGTCTTGGAGCTTGTGTTTTGTGAGGTGGTATTGCTCAGAGGAATCTAGAAGTGCTTTAGAAGGAATACAGCCAACGTTTAAACATGTTCCTCCCAAAGTTTTTCTTTTTTCAATGATGGCTACTTTCATTCCAAGCTGGGCTGCACGTATTGCAGCCACATATCCACCCGGCCCTGCTCCAATTACAGTTACATCAAATTCTTCCATATTCAGGCCTCAAACCTCTAACAATAGACGCATTGGATCTTCAATGCAATCTTTTACTTTTACTAAAAATTGAACAGCTTCCTTTCCATCAATGATTCGATGATCATAAGAAAGTGCTAAATACATCATGGGTCTGATCACAATTTGATCATTTACAACAACTGCCCTTTTGGTAATATTATGCAATCCGAGGATTCCAACTTGTGGGTAATTCAAAATGGGGGTAGACATCATGGAACCATAAATTCCGCCATTGGATATGGTAAAAGTTCCTCCCTGCATTTCATCTAAAGAGATACTACCTTCTTTCACCCTTCCAGCAAGCCTAATGATTTCTGCTTCAATTCCAGCAAAATTCAAATGATCTGCATCCCTAACAATTGGTACTACCAATCCTTTAGGTCCACCTACAGCTACACCAATATCATAATAATTTTTATAAATTAAATTATTATCTCTAATTTCACCGTTGACAGCAGGAAAGCTTTTTAGTGCAGCAATAGAGGCTTTCGTAAAAAAGCTCATAAAACCCAATCCAATATTATGTTCCTCTTTAAATTTATCTTTGTATTGGGATCTTATAGCCATTACATGGGACATATCTACTTCATTAAATGTGGTAAGAATAGCGGCTGTGTGTTGGGCTGAAACCAATCTCTCTGCGATTGCCTTTCGTAACCTTGTCATTGGTACTACAGTTTCTCTCTCTCCCGGTTTTCTATCTATTTTGGGAGGGGGAGGAGGGCTGGATGCTTGCTTTTGGGGAGTTTTTTCTAGATGAGAGATTACATCACCTTTTGTAACCTGTCCATGCTTACCAGTGCCCTGTATGTCATTTGGGTTGAGATTATTTTCTGCCACCATTTTCTTTGCTGCGGGTGGTAGAGTTTCATTTTTAGGTGCGGTACTTGGGCTTTGAGGACTTGCTGTGGGTGGGGGTGTGCTAGCAGCGACTGCACCCTCTAGAATGAGACCAATGACCTCACGAACTTTTACGGTATCACCTGATTTTTTTGATAATTCCTGTATGGTTCCTGAAACAGGAGCTCTTAACTCCATGGTAACTTTATCTGTTTCAATTTCAGCTAGAATTTCATCCGCCTGAACGGAATCTCCAACTTTTTTAGTCCAATTGATAAGTGTAGCTTCTGTTATTGATTCTCCCATTTCGGGAACTTTTATTTCTGCTGCCATTCTATTTTCCTATGTTTGTGATTATTTATATATTCCGGTGAGTTGCATGTTGAAGGTATTTTGTTTCGACCTGCCATAACGGTATTTCTATTTAGATAGGTATTATATGTTTTTGTAAATCGTAAAATATGAAAATTCATTCTAATTTTATAAAAACAAAGAATGTCCTATTTTTAAGAATTCGTTGGTTTATATGGGTTCTATATTTAAGATTCAAGTTATTTTTTTTACTCTCGGGGGTATGTGTGTGTCGTGGGGTAGGCCATCTGTATTGGTATAAACATAACATTTTCCATTGATGGTTTTTAATTCAGAATTGTATACTTTTCCCTTTCCAAAGTTAATCGTTACCCTAGGAAAAATAAATTTTTCAACCTGGATAAATGCCGTCTCGGAAGAATCGTAGTTTTCAAGGATGGAGGTATATTGGGCTCTTAGGCTGGTGAGAATGCCCTGGTATTTCTTTTCTATGTCCAGGAGTTTTTTTAGAATTTCTTTTTCCTCTATAGAAATCTCTTTTTTTTGGGCATAGGATTCATTTGTCTTTTGGATAGTTTGTCTTATCTTATACAAAGTTTCATCCTTTGCATAAATTTCTTCCCTCATTTTTTTTAGTTCATCTAGTATCACAGGAGGTAATCCAATGACTATATTGGTTCTGGTCTCCACCACAGCACCTAGCTTGCTCACAAGGATATAATTTCCGGCAATTGCATCCCCTCCAATGAGTTCCCCACGTCCTCCACTGACAGTTATAAAGTCTCTAGCAATCAGTTCTGAGTGCATGGAAGCCTCTTCAATTATAATCCCTTTCCCTGCTTTGAGGTTTCCCTGTTCCACGAATTTAGCAAAGATATCATTTCCAGCTTCTATTCTTCCCCCATTTTTTCCCATTACACCCCCAGAAAGAACAATGTCCTTTTCTGCATGTAAAAAAACCCTTCCCACAGATTGTTTTATTATGATTGATCCTCTTGTTTTCAAACTAAAATCATCAGCAACAGTACCTTCCACTATGATAGTTCCTGGAAAATCAATATTTCCAGTAGAATAATCCACATTTTGAAGGACAATGACTTCATCTACACGAATGCTTCCATCCCTATCGAGGACAGGTCTTCCGGCAATGGTTGAAAACAACTGTAAGCCATCTTCTGAGAGTTGGCAATTTGGTCCCAATATCCATTCTCCATCTTCAATGGAACCATAGTTGATTTCGATCCCATGGATATTTTTTCCATTTTGACCGGGGTGGGGGGATATTTTTTCTGCTAAAAGTTCACCTTGTTTTACGCTCTTGATAATATGGATATTTTTAAAATCTATTTTTCCCCTATCATCTGCAATGAGCTCTGGTTTGTTTGAAGATTCAAAAAAGATTTTGATATACCCTTTGGTGGAGGGAACGGGGGGTGTTCCTTTGGCAACCGGAATTTTTAATAAAAATTTTGGCTTGGATACAAGTTCTCCAATGGCAGAATCCAAGATTCCAAATCGAACCGCATTTGCTTCTAAAATGGAATAGATATCAGAAGATATAATCATTCTGCCTCCATTTTTTGGTGGATGAAGAAGTACAAAAACCTCCATTTTATCTTCAGAGATTTCTAATTCTAATTTGGCATCAACTGGTAGACCACCAGACCATTCCCCAATTCTATGTTCATTCCCATCCGCTACACGAATAATTTCTTCAATTCGTTTGGCATCTACATTCTCAATCCCAAACAAATGGATACGGTTTAGAACTTCCTCAAGAGTGATGGCTTTGCCATCTTTTCCCGGGGGGTAGACTGTTAAAATAGCAAGTCCTTCCAGATTTTTTAAGTGGTAACTCCCTTCTTCTTTGGTTTCTATTTCTTCGAGGAGAAGATCTGCAAATGATGGAAAATGACTCATCTAGATTCAACCATAACACAAGCATTTGCAAGGTAGTTTTTTTTATTTTCAATGAGATAATCTATGATCTCATCGCTCTCTGCCCCGGGTTGCAGCCAAAAGGAATTATAACCTTCTTCTACGGCTTCCTTGATCAAAGAAAAAGTAATTTTTGGTGGTACTACAAAAATTAGTATGTCGGGTCTTTCCGGAATGTCCTTAATGCTATGGTAAGCAGGATCTCCAAGGATAGTAGTTGCTTTTGGGTTGATTCCATAGACCGTAATATTTTTATTTTTAAGATCTCTGTATATAATATTTCCATATTTCGTAGAATCATTGGTTGCACCAAAAAGAGCAATTTTTAGATCTTTTTTTTTCAAAGTTTCTAATATTATAGTTTGCATGATTTTTTACTCCCTATGGTCATAAAATTGATAAACAAATTGATTGTTTGCCTGTACTTCAAGTCCATAGATAACCTCGCTTATGATAAATTGATTTAGAATGGTCAAGTTGTACAACTCTGCTAAGTATTTCATTTTATCTAGGGAGACTTTTTCTTTGATTGCGGGCCCTTCAATATAATCAATCTTAGCCCAATCTATCACAATCAGTCTTCCTCCTGGTTTCATGGAACGAATAAGACTATCCATAGCTAACCCTGGGTTAGGGAATGTAGATAGGCTTAGGCTTGCAAAAATCACATCGGGTAAAGGGATCCAATTTGGGAGCAATGGGGAGTCACTTTTTTCTAAATAAACGGTTGAAAAGTTTTTTATATTGGATTCAACTTTCTTTTTTAATACAATATCGATCAATTCAGCCTGGCATTCTACTCCCCAAAGCCATGCTTCCGATTCCATTTTTTGCTGCAAAAAGGGAATAAAATAACCCAATCCCATTCCAAAATCTACCACATTCTTTGCATTCTTAAGAGAGATTGCATCCATAATTTTCTCTGGATTGCAAAATAATTTTCTGCGACTGGTTAGGAGAAATTCCTGAAAGGCAATGTCTTCATAGTACTCCATATCAGGTTTGTATGTGCTCATAGAATCCTCTCCTTTTGGGAAATTGGTATATTTTTCATAAAAAAACGGAAAGAGTATCAGACATAATCAGAGATTGACCGATTAAATCATTATGGCAATCGGAAAACAACCCTCTTTTTCTAAGTGGACTTATATAGAAAATGCTGTGAGTTGTTTCTTTAGGACTTTTATCATGATCAATCACTCGGGGTTCTCCTCTACTAAAATTAGTCGGTTCATTCATATGGTATTTCTTAAAATTTCTTTATTTTCTTTATTATTTCTAAGTATTTCTAATTTACCAATTTATGGTGAAAAACTCACCCCCGATACTCCCGATAAGATAAAATCTAAAATTGCAGAAGAGAAAAATTCCGTGGATATTTCTTGGACTCCACCTGCAGACGAAGGTGAAATTATCATCGCAAGATCTAAGAGCGTGATTGATACTGCAGATAAATTATTTGTGGCTGATTCACTGGGAATTGTATCCTACAAAAATGATGTTCGTATTACAAGCTTTAAAGATATCAATCTTCGACCCGGGCAATACTACTATGCAATAGCTTTGGTAAATTCTGTTCGTAGGCGACAGGTAACAATGATTGCTAATTCTAACTATACCACTTCTCCTGTCACTATTTTTGAAAACGAAGATCCGGCCAGTACCACTGTAGACACAAGTAGATTTGTTAAATCAATAGATGTACAGAAAGTAGAAACAGGTTTGCGTATCACTTGGGAACTTCCTGAAAATTCTGATAAAGTTAAACCAATTTATAGCGTATATCGTTCGAATTCACCCCTTAATACCATCCAAGCCATGAGGAATGCAAAAAAAATTATAGAATTAGATCATCCTGACTCATCCTACACGGATCGCTCCAAAGATGCGGTTTCGGGAGTTTATTATGGAGTGTCTGTCACCATTAAAGATGAGGAGTTTATTCCTTTGCAAAATGAAGTTTCTTTTAAACGGTATGGCAAAGAACCAGGAGCAAAAAATAAACCAAAGAAAAATGTGGAAGATGATTCGGATGATGTCCCTTCTGAAGATGAAGACTCTGAGGAAGAAACTCCAAAAAAGAAAAAAAATAAGAAAAAATCCAAGAAACAAAGTGGAAATTTTGAAGAAGAGTATCATGAAAAAAAACCTCCATTGGTTGTGAAAGAAGGTTTTTATGTGCATGAAATCAACTATGAATTAGAAAAAGATAATATAAATCTGACTTGGTCTCATCCTAAAGATGTGGATTTAGATAATTTGGTGTATACAGTTTACCAATCCAACAGTCCTCTTAAAAACATAAAAGAACTTATAAATTCAAAAAAAGTAAAAAAACTCGCTGAGGTGGAATACCCCGAAAAGAAATACATAATCAAAAGAGAAGAGAAAAAAAAGATATTTTACTATGGTGTAACCGTCACAGTTCCTTCTGGAGAAGAGTTTACTCTTTTAGAAGAGAATGATTCCTTTTTAAAAGTTTTTCCGGAAGGTTACAAAAAACCAGAAAGCGAAAAGAAGGGAGAAAAACCAGAAATTTCAGAAGCTCCCCCTGAGGAAGATAAGAAAAAACCCTCTGAAAAATCCAAACCTTCAGAAAGTAATGAATTTAATTTAATTATGTCCGAATATTATAAAAAGGGTAAATTCACTGTTGCTCATGAGAAACTTATCCTTTTAGCAGAAACATCAGAAGATCCTAATGATGTTGCGAGGGCTTACTTTTATGCCGCACTCTGCCAGTACAACAAAAAGAATTATAAGGAAGCTCTTAAATTACTCATAAAAGATGAAGTTCAAAAAAACTATGACAGTGACCGAGTGCAATTCTATATCAACCAATGCCTTAAACAACGGAGAGATGGTTGAGTAAGAATTTTTTTGCCATTGCTGGTACTACTCTTATACTATTAGGTATTTTGATTGGTGGTT
>CAMCZP010000028.1 GCA_945887855.1 Leptospira interrogans serovar Manilae
TTTTTATTTTCTTTTTCGTTTAAACTACTGAGTAAATTTTCTGCACTACTTAAATTATTTTCTTTCATATAAATAATAATTAAATTATAAATAGTAATATTATTTTTAGAATCTAATGAGAGAGCTATATTAAAATATTTTTTTGCTAACATTAAGTTATTATTTTTAAAGTATGCAATTCCTAAACCATTTATAGCTTCTATTGAATCAGAGGAATTTTCTAAAGCTAAATTAAAATATTTGATAGATTCTTCTAAATTTTCTTCTAAATATATTGATCCTAAAATAATGTAAGGAATTAGTGAAGAGGGATTATCATTAATTATTTCTAAACATAAATTTTTAGCTTCAGATAAATACCCAATCTTAAAAAATATATTTGCAATAGATTCTCTACCTTCTATTAATTTTTTTATATTTTCAGTCTCAATAAATTCTAATAGTTTCTCAATATTATTATTTTTAATATATATATTAAAAATTTTATTGGCTATTTCTAAGTTTTTATTTTTTTTAAATATTCTTAAATAGAAAATTAGAGCCTCTTCATACTTTTCTTTTTTTTCGTATTCTTCAATTTTATTATAAATATTAATATTTTTTATTCTTTCAATTTGATACTTAATATTAATTTCTAATTTTTTTATATTAGTATCTACTTTATAATTTTTAGCATTATTAATATTTAATAATGAAAGTTCATATTTTTTTTCCTTAAAATAATTATAAGAAATTAGGTAATAACAGTTACTAATTTTATCTTTTATAAAATGATCATCTTCACTTGGTAACAATTTATTATAAAAATTTATAGCTTCAATAAAATTTTCTTCTTCTTCATAGAACAATGCAGCTTCTAAATTATTTTTATTATCATTCGAAAATTCAATTAATTCTAAATCCTTAATTAATTCATAAAATTGAGGATTAACACTATTTTTTAAAAAAAGAATTATTGGAAAATAATTATACTTTTTATATACATCCTTAAGTAATTTTATACCTTCTTTTTGATTAATATATTTATAAATAAATTTAGAATAGAAAAGTTCAGAATTTAAATTATTATTATATTGAATACTTTTTTTGGCTTCAATAAAACCTTTCTCTATATTATTTAATTCTAAATATTTCTTAGATTTAATAATTGACATAATGGAATTTGAAGTTTTTATGCGATCTTCATATATATTAGGTGGAATTTTACTTTTTAATTCAGAGTAAATTTTTAAAGCTTCGGACGGATTATTTGTTTTTAAATATAAATCCCCTAGTTTTAATAATCTATCACTCGATTTATTAGTGTTATTTGAAATTGATCGTTTACAATCCAAAATAGCACTTGGATAATCCAAAATTAATTCATTAAATAAACATGATTTATAATAAATTTCAGTGTTATCATTAAATATTTGTTTAGATTTATTAATTAAATATTTTATTTTTTCGTAGTTTTTGAGTTTTATGTTACAATTTATCAAGCCTATATAAGCAACAAATAGCTTTGGATTTTCTAAAAGTAAAGAATCATATACCTTAATAGCACTTTCAATTTCAGAATTTAAAAAATATAAATCTCCTAATAAAATTAGGAGATTTTCTTCATTTTTATTTTCAAGAAGAATATCTTTAATTTGATTTATTGCTTCAGAATAATTGTTTTTATTAATTAGAATTTCTAAATTAATTAAGTTATTTTTATATCTATTCTTAATTTTTTCTAATTCATTAAATGATTTAGAAAATAGATTGGAATATTTTTTATTCAAATTAATATTTTTATTTAATTTGAATATTTCTATTACATTATAATATATTTCATTCTCGGGTTGAAAATCTCTATTCAAAGAATAAGTAAAGTATTCTAATGATTTATCATAATCTGATAATTCTTTAAAAAGAATTCCTAATAAAAAAGGATAGAGAGATTCATATTTATTATAATTGTACAACTCTTCGAGAATATTGATAGCAGAATACCTATCATTTTTTAATATTAATAGATTAACTAGATTTAGTCCTGCTTCTTCATTTTTATTTAAATTATAAGCTTTTTTAAAATAAAATTCTGATTCAGTTATATTATTTAATTTTAAACATATATTTCCAGATAAAATAAATAAATTGTAATCTTCTAATTGTGAATTAATTATTTGACTAAGTGCTTTTTCATACTTACCATTTAAATATAAATCATATATATCATTATAGTTATAATTTTTTTTTATAATTTCAGTATTTGATGAACAATTGAAATTTAAAAAAATAAATATAAGAAATTTAATTAAAAATCTAATCATACATAAAATTAATATTTTTTAATATATTAATTTGATTATAAATAGGTCCCTTAGCGGCGATGTATAATCTCCACTCACCCTCATTTTTAAATATAGAAGAATGAACCTTTTCATTATTAATAAAAAAGTAAATTATATTTTTATTTTGATTTATTTTTATTGTAAAAGAGAGTAAATTATCATCATTAATATTAAATTTATAGCTAGTAAGAGATTTATTCGAATTAATAAAGTCAAATACCCAAATCCTATCTTCATGAAAATAAATAGATTGATTTATTGAGTCGTTATACATACCTATTATAAATTCTCCCTCTCCTCTCTCCATTATAGGAAAGAAATTTCCAGAAATTTTAATATTTCCTTTTTCTAATGGATGAGTATATATCCCAGCCCATTCATCAACATAATTTTTATAAGGATTTGTAAAACATATTCCACAAGTTATATCTAAATTTAAAGAGCCACTATTTTTTAAATCCCAAATAAATGGTTCTTTTACACCATCTTCAAGATTTTTTAATTTCATTAGCACGTTATCTACACCTTGTTTAATGTAAATTTTATTGTTCTTATTTTCATTTATAGATATAAATTTTACACCTGGAAGAATACTATTAATAAATAAGGGAGTGTAACCAATAGAAAATCCATCTCTAAAGATTGGTAAACCAAGAGGATAACTCCATAAATAAAGAGTAGTATTTACAAAATTACCCTCTTCTGAATCAATAATATTAATTGTAGATCCACCACGTAAATTTAAGAATTTATCACGATTAATATTTGAATTAATTTTTTTAAATGATATTTTATTTGGTCCGGATTTGATTTTATAATTAATTATTGGAGGTCTTCCAATTACTTCATTGTTAATAAGTATCTCTATACTTGGATCAGAACTATATAGATTTATTCTTGAAAATAAATTAAATTGTATTACATTTTGAATTAATTTTAAATTTGGTCTTTTTTTAAATATTAATGATTTATTTGAAAAGTTAGGTATTGGATGTAACTCATTAGATTCAAAATAAAATTCAACCAAGTTTTTTTTAAAATCATCTAAATTTTCTTCAATTTCATAACTTAGATATTCATAGATATAATTTGTATGGGAATCAAACAGAGTTTGGTTAACTTTAATCGTATTAGTTGTCAATTCTAATGTTGTTTTAATTATTATATCTATACTATTTTTTTTACAGAAATCAGTAAATAAAGGATCTTCCCTAGGTATGGATTGGAAAATAATTTTTGAATCTTTGCTTGAATATATCTTTTCTTGGAAATCAATAAATATGCTTTTCCAAGTTTTATCAATTTCAACTGAATAATCTGGATCTAATAGATAGAATGTTATTATTGAATTATTTTGCTTTCCCATTCGACAATCATTTAAATCTATCGTACTATCATTTGAATCTAAGAAAGGAAGTTTAGGTGGTATAATTACTTTAGGATTATTAGAAACTTGATTTAGTGATGAGCAGCTATAAAATAATAGAAAAATTAAAGTAAATATTTTACTCATACAAAAAACATAAGAAATCCATAGAAACATAACTAACCCAGTTTATTAAGTGTTTTTTAAGACCATCTTTGGGATTATATCCAATACCAATTGTAGCCTCCTGTAACATCATCAAATCATTTGAACCATCACCTATTGCAATTATTTGATTTGATTCAATTTTATATTTATTTTTAAAGAATAATAAGTACTCCTTCTTCTTTACTTTATCAATAATCTCTCCAGTTAAATTTCCAGTTAGATGTTTATCTATTATTTCTAAGGAATTAGCTCTGAAATCTGTAATATCAAATTCATTTTTAAACATTTCTAAAATGGGAGTAAATCCCCCAGAAAGTACTACAAAAAATATATCATTTTTTTTATAAAATTTTATAAATTTCTCTACTCCAGGATTTAATGTAATATTTTTGTATATAGTTTCAAAAATATTTATGTGTGAACCTTTTAACAAAGAACATCTTTTTATTAGAGATTCACTAAAATCAATTTTTCCTTGCATTGCCTCTTCTGTTATAGTTGCAACTTCATTATAAACATTTTTTAATCGAGCGATTTCATCTATAATTTCTTCTTGGATAAGAGTAGAATCCATATCAAATACAAAGAGTGATTTTTTATTTAGTGATAATAAATTAGTTAAATAGAGTAAATCTATGCAATGAGATGATAATTGTTCCCTTAATTTAATTATGTATTCTTTATTATAATCTAATTTGGTATATATATAATATCCATACAAATTATTAATTTTTTTTTCTCTAAACTCATAAGAATTTTTATTTTCATTTTGAATTAATTCAATTGAAAAATTATTTTTTTCTGATATAAATAATAAGATATTCATTATTTTATATATGGTCTAAGTAATTTTCCCCATGCTTCATATCCCGCATCATTAAAATGAATTTTGTCATTTAATCTTGAATAATCTTTTTTTATTATAGGTTTATCAGGATCTCTCATTTCCCTCCAAACATCAACATATTCTATATTCTTATATGTGTTTGTAAAATTGAATAAAAATAAATTATAAACTGGAACTATTGAATTGAGTTCAGCTACTCCGGTGGGGGGAACGGATATTATAATTATTTTAACATTTGGTAAACTTGTTTGAATTGCTTGGATGATGGATGTAAAGTTATTTTCAATATAAGAAAGACACTTCCCTTGGATCAAATCATTTCCCCCTATTTCTAAAAGGATTATATCGGGTTTTAAATTGATTACATTTTCATTTATTCGCTCTAATAATAAATATGTAGTGTCTCCACCAATTCCACGATTTTGTATATCAATCCCTGGAAATTCCTTTTTTAATTTATCCATAGTAAAAAGTTGGATAAGACTATCCCCAGCAATTACTACTTTTGTTTTGGTTAGTTTTGAATTTTCAAATGAATATAGATTTTTTAGATTATTCCAATGGAACTTATACGATTGGTAACCATTT
This sequence comes from Leptospira interrogans serovar Manilae, assembly GCA_945887855.1. Taxonomy (GTDB): domain Bacteria; phylum Spirochaetota; class Leptospiria; order Leptospirales; family Leptospiraceae; genus JACKPB01. The sequence continues at coordinate 5,291 of CAMCZP010000028.1, forward strand.
ATATCTCCATCCCATCCTGGAGAGTTTGAGCACTCAAAATCTACAGAAAAATAATTGGGTTTTTTCTTGGAAAATGTGGAGCAGGAAAAAATAAACAGTAAAAGTAAAAATAGAAAATTTGGTTTATTCTTCGTCTTCTTTGGGCTCATTCATACGAAACCTTTTGTTCCAATCAGCAATTTGTGTTTGAACATATTGCTCAGAATCACAAATTCTAAATTCGATGGGATGATTGGTAGCAGTATCAATTAACTTTGCCTCAATATAACCATTTTTTAATTTATTTATTTCGATTTTATATCTCAATTAATCCTCCGAATCTAGGTTTACACTCCCCCAGATTTGGCTATTTCTTCCAAAGTCTCTTTTTCTTTATATCTCGCAAAAGTTAGGATCGCTAATACACAAAATGCCCCTGCGACTGGACCTGTTACTTGTACACCTATTAGATTTGATTTCTCTCTGTCTATAAGTTTTTTTCCTGTTTCAGAATCTATTTTCTCGACTTTATTGACCCCTCCACCCACTAAAAGCAAACTGCTAAATATCAAAACCCCAACAGTTTGTCCTAACTTCTGCATTAATGTACGTGCTGCGTAGAATAATCCTTCCCTCCTGGATCCAGTTTTGATTGCATCTAGTTCTGCAATGTCAGCTAAAATAGCATTAGGAAGAATTCCGAGGATTGCCATGGGAATCCCTGCAACTGCAACTACTAAGTAAGCTTGTAAAATGGGAGGAATTGGAACAAAATCCATTCCCATAAAAAAAATAAATATAAAAACTAAAAGAAAAATAAAAAATCCCACCAATACCAACTGTTTCTTACCAATTTTTCTGGCTATGTAGTTAACAATTGGATAGCAGAGAAAAGAAGAAAAAAGCATAACAGGAAGGATTTGGCTAACCAATGATTCTTCTTGGTTGAGCAAAACTTTTACATAATAAGTTATACCAGTTGTTAAAATAGTTAGAGATAAAAAGTAATTAAAATCTGAAATTGAAAAATAAACAAAATCTTTGTTCTTAAAAGTCATCATCAAAGCTTCTTTAAATGGAATCTTTGAGGGTACAGAAAGGCAATATTTCTTTTCATTGATTGCAAAAACAGGAAAATACATACAAAAACATGCAACTCCAGCCAAGATCATAATAGAAGTTTGGTAGGATGTATATTTATCCATGTCATAAGCTTTAGACAAATTTTCTGCTATGAGGGGAACTTGTGCAGCAATCATTATTCCTAGAGCATAGGTTACACTTATCAATGTGGAGATATTCAACCTCTCTAAAGATGTATGGCCCAGTTCGGGGATGAGGGCAAAGTATGGGGTGACATAGATAGTCAAAAAGAAATAAAATAGCAAAAGTGCACCCGTCATCCAGATAAGATTTAAGGCTGTAATTGCTCTATCTGGTGGAATAAAAACCATCCCACAGAAAATAGCAGCAGGTAGACCACCTGTGGCTAAAAATGGTATTCTTCTACCCCATTTTGATTCCCATCGATCACTCAAATTTGCTATCAATGGATCAGTCACACCATCCCATAGCCTACCCAAAGCAGATATCAAACCAATAGTTGAAATTCCAAAGAAAGCTACCTTTATGATAAGCTCTGGAAAACCAGCTTCTTCAGGTGGCAGGTAGAAATAAACCTGATGAAATCCAATGATATTAATGAGAATAGACCAACCCAATTGCCCTATGGCATAAGCTACCTGTCTAGAAAATGATAATGATTCCTTTTTCATAGTATTTACCCCAAGGAAACTGACTTGCTAAAAAAAAGCATAATGTTTTATTGGAAATTACTTCTATAACTATTCAAGTAGAAATAATACCTCTATAAAAAAAAATTATTAATTTTCATAATGAAATTCAACAACAAATACATAATAGGCAATTCAAATAGCTTTAAAAATTCACCATTTTTAAGGATGCCCGGAATTTTTTTATGTATTTCACTCGGATTTTTAGGATTTCTTGTTGCTAAACATGCATATTTTGAAATTAAGGAGGTTGAGTATGAAGATATTCCCTTTCTATCATTAAAAATTGTACTTTGTTTTGCTTGTATTACAGGATTTCTTGTTAAGAGAAATTTAAAAAATTTTATATCAGAATATATTGAAATTGCAATTATTATTTTAAATATAGTTATAATATATATTCTCATGAATTTCTCTTCTGGAATTCTTCAGGTTGATTATATATTTCATACAGGTATAATCCAACTATTTTCTTTTATAATAATTTTTACTTCCGGTTATTTTCTCGGATCTCTCAAAAGACTCAGATTATGGGGTTTTTTAATAGGAGGTGTAAGTGTTTTTGGATATTCATATATCTATAAATCACCTGAACTTAACACAGAAGTTTATCTTATACCAATCCTCTGTATATTAGTTACTGAAATTTGTATGAATAGTTTCTTAATAGAAAATAATAGAGAGATTGTTAAAAAAAGAAAATACTTTTCCAATCATAACGCTACCGATGTATTTTTTTATTCTAGTATAACACTATTTGTTTCACATGCACTATTATTTTATTATAGGTCCCCAGGTGGTCCGGATGCTTTAGTTGCCGGGGGAGGATTGGGAGCTTTATCTTTTAATATACTTTATAATATGAAAATAATAAATCGAAAAGTTAGAATATTATATCTCTTGGGAAGATTTGCTATCTTAATTAATTTAGTTATCACGATTCAACAAGCTTATATGGAGCTATTTCATTTTTGGTTATTTTTTATAGATATGAGTGTGTTCGCTATCTTTAGACCAAAAAATTATAATTCTAAGTTTATTTTATTGAGTCTAGTCTCAGGTATTATAATTGCTTATGTTTCATATTTACTTCATTTAAAATATACAAAGTCTGAGTATTTATATGCATTTTTATTGGTTATTGTAAATTTAATTTGGCTTCCTCTGATTTTGAAGAACTCATTTGGAATCATTCAGAAATTAGTTATTTTAGGAATAAGCTATACACTATCTTTATATTTTTTTTCACCTCTCCCATTTAATTATGATATTCAAAAAGTTTCTAATGAAGATGTAATACCAGTTCCATTTTTATTAAGCAGTGTGGAGCTAAATGACCAAGAGTTTGTATTTTATAGTACGGGTCTACCATATGCAAAATCTGTGATGTTACCCAAACGTGGAGAATTTAAAAATAAAATTGTTGTATTAGGTATAAGGGAAAATCCAGAAATAATTCTAACATATGTAAAATATTTGGCTAAAAATTCTTATCCATACATAATCTACCAAACAAAAAAGCTTCCCCGTCTTACTAGAGAAGAGATCTTATTTTCTTATCAAGAATTTCCCCTGTTTAGAATCTATTACCCAGAAAAAGGAATACCGGGTATTTCTTTTTTACAACCAGGTCTTCCTTCTAGAATATTTGAATCTGATATTGTAGAAAATAAAATAAAAGACTTATCTACTAATGAGGAAATAGCTGATACTCTTAGTTATTTAATAAGATATACTTCTGGTGAATCACAGAGTATGGCAAAAAATTATCAGGAAAAATTTTTTAAATCTTACTTAAAGTATTCAGAATATTTTTTTAATATTAAAGATTATCGTATGGCGATAAAAATGGCTGAGTTATCAATGATTTTTCAAAAAAATGATGATTCATTATTTGAAACAACTTACCAAGCCCTTATTAGAATTTCACCAGAAAAAGAGCATATTAATGTTATGAATTTTTTAGTAGATAAACCAAAATATAGAGAAGAGATTTTAAAAAGATTGTACCCACTTCTTTTATCTACAGGAGACGAAAAAGGAGCAATCCAAAGAATGGAAGAATTAATTGATATTTACCAAAAAAAATCAGAATTTTCAAACGCATCATACGTAATTATTGAGAAAATAAAAATATTTATTAAAAATCAAAGATACTCTGAAGTTGAAGATATAATTCAAAAAGAAAAAAAAAGACAACCATCAAATGTAATATGGGAAAAATTATTAGCAGATGTAAAGTACTACAAAGAAACAAGCTCAAAACCATATTACTATGGATTTAAAAAACCTTCAGATTTACCGACATACAACATAGGAGAAAATTAGAATATGATATATAGTACGTATGGAGGACTCCTATTGGCTCTAGGTTCTGTACTTTTCGCTATTTTGATGGAAGGTGCTGCTTTTTCATCATTTTTTAAATTATCATCAATACTATTAATTTTAGGTGGAACTATAGGAGCTACGATTGCAAGTTATTCTGCTGAACAAGTAAGAGTTAGTGTTAGAGTGATAAAAACTATCATTCGCGATGAGGAATCAGTTGATATTTATGATATATTTTCTCGGTTATTAGATAAGACTAGAAGGGATGGTCTTTTATCCTTAGAAGATGAAATAGATGGGATTCAGGATGAATTGATACAGAGGGGAGTTCGCCTCATTGTAGATGGTACAGATCCTATAACTGTAGAAGATATTTTATATGAATGGACAGAACAAAGAGAAGTAGCTGAGGCAGTATCAGGAAAAATTTTAGAAACCGCTGGTGGTTTTTGTCCTACAGTTGGTATCATAGGTACAGTTATGGGATTAGTTCATGTTTTAGAAAATTTAGGCTCGGGAACATCAGCATTAGGACAGGGAATAGCATCTGCATTTATAGCTACTTTTTATGGAATTGGATTTGCTAACTTATTATTTTTACCTTTAGCAAATAAAGTAAAAGCATATTCCAAGGAACAAAATGAAAAAAGACATGCTATCATTCGGGGAATACTATCTATCCAATCGGGTGATAATAAAAGAATAATGATGGAGAGAATGGCACCTTACCTTAAAAAATACTAATATAATCTGCTAATAGGTAGATAATTATTGTATGAAGATAAACAAACCATGTGTGATCCTATTACTAATTTTTCTCTCATTATTTATTAATACAATCCATTCAAAACCAATCAATTCTAATGATAAAAATATCACTATTCTTTATATTTGTAATCTAAATGGTAATTTTCATTTTGATGAAGATGGTAGAAAAGGACTTGCAACTATTGCAGAAATTAAGAGAAGAGAACTTGAAAAAAATTATTCTGAAAAAGGTGGAGTACTACTACTCTCTCAAGGGTTGATATTTAACGAAAAAGGAGACGATTTTCCATTTTCAATTTTAAAAACTGCACTGTTTGACTCTGTTTTTTTATCTGAAAAAGAGTTAGCCTATATGGAAAAAAATCCCAATCTTGTAAAACTAGATCTTCCCATACTTGCAAATCGAGATACATACTTAGAAATTGAAACAGAAAAAATATTTATAATTGAAGGAATTAAGGTACGGGTAAATAATTTTATTCTAAGTAAAATTCCACATGATAAAAAAGAACTACCTAATTTAAATCTAGTTTTTCCTGAAAATGGAAGAGATATAAATACTCAGCTTATCAATTCACCTTTCCCTATTATTTATTTTTTGCCAAAAGAAAAAACATCATCTTTTGCTTACAAAGACAATGTATACACAGCAGAATGCCCAGAAACTGGAGATAAGTTGGGAAGACTTAAATTGACCTACAGAAATGGGGATTTGATAAGACAATACCAGGACTTTATTTTTTTAAATTCAAAAGATAGCAATGGTTCATGGATAAAACCTCACAAAGAAACAATGAAAGAATTGCAGAAGAACTAAATTAAAAAAATCTATTCCCTAGGAGATTTTAATGAGTTTAAACTGCGGTATTGTTGGGCTTCCCAATGTAGGAAAATCCACAATTTTTAATGCACTTACCAAAGCTGGTGCACAAATGGCTAATTATCCATTTTGCACTATAGAACCCAATAAGGGAATAGTTGAGGTTCCAGATCATAGATTAAAAAGATTGGCAGAGATTTATAACCCACAAAAAATAATTCCAACTATTATGGAGTTTGTAGATATTGCAGGCCTGGTTAAGGGAGCAAGTGATGGAGAGGGACTAGGAAATAAGTTTTTAACTCATATTAGAGAGGTGGATGCAATCTGTCATGTAGTGAGAGCATTTGATGATGAAAATATAACACATGTTCACGGTAAGGTTGATCCGAATGAAGATATCAGTGTAATCAATTATGAGTTAATTCTTTCAGATTTAGATAGCTTAGAAAAACAACTTCAGAAAATTCAAAAAACAGCCAAATCAAATAAGGAACATGCTGAAATGGTACCCCTTATGGAAAAAATTATAGATGCGTTAAAGCAAGGAAAAAATGCAAGATCTGTAATTGAAATAGAAGAAAGAAAAATTGCCCATAAATTTAATTTAATAACATCAAAACCACTTCTTTATTGTGCTAATGTCTTAGATACTGATATTAAAAATCTAGATAATAATCTTCATATAAAAAAAATTAGAGAAATAGCTAAAGAAGAAAATGCTGAAGTTGTAGTACTATGCGGTAAAATTGAAGAAGAAATTTCTGGACTAGATGACGAAGAACAAAAAGAATTTTTGTCAGAAATTGGTGAAACTGAAAGCGGTTTATCTAGAATGATAAAAGCCTCTTATAAATTACTTGGTTTGATTACCTTTTTAACTGCTGGAGAGGCAGAAGTTCGTGCTTGGACTACATCAGTGGGAAGTACGGGCCCCAAAGCTGCAGCTGTTATACACTCAGATTTTGAAAAAGGTTTTATTAGGGCAGAAGTGATGAGTTTTGATGATTTAGACAGAACTGGAAGTCCAGCAAAAGTTAAAGATGAGGGAAAGCTTAGAATAGAAGGAAAGGAATATATCATCAAGGATGGAGATGTTGTGTTTTTTAGAGTGAATACTTAAATTTATTTAATAAAAATTCCTCAGCCTCTACCACTTGTGGAGGCTCCCATTTAAAAGGAATTTTTACGGCTTCTTTGATTTTCTCTAAGTAAATAAACTTTGGTATCTCGTAGGCTCCCAAATTCCATGTAGTTTCATTCAATGCTTGTGTATCAAAAATAAGAAAACCATCTTTCTCCAATGCAGAAAATAAGTAACTTAAGCAGATTTTTCCAGCATCGGAAGCAAAGCTAAACATACTTTCGCCTGCAAAAAATCTTCCTATTGCAACACCATAGCACCCACCAACTAATTTTCCTTCAGAATCCCATGCCTCCACACTGTGTGCATAGCCTTTCTCATGAAGATTTGAATAACCATCTACAAATCCAGAAGTTATCCAGGTTAGTTCATTAGTTCTATAGGAACAACCCAACATAACTTCTTTAAATGATTTATTAAATGTAATACTATAGACTTTTTTTTTGATTTTTTTTTTAATAGTTTTAGAGATATGTAGACCATTTATATCAAAAACTGCTCTAGGGTTTGGAGAATACCAGCGAATGGGGGATTCTGACCACGGAAAGATACCATGGGTGTATGCATAGAGTAAACGTTCTGTACTGAAGTCACCACCTATAGCTACAATGTCATCATCTTGGTAAAGGGGATCCTTAAAAAATTGTGAAAAATTTTCCATGTTATTTTTCGACATAACTATTCTGAGTTAGATGTTCTACGGTATCCTTATAAAATTCAAGCATTTGTTTTCTAGCTTCTGGTTTCAAATAAATAATATTTTCTTCCTGAAGATATTCTCTAGCGGGTAAAACTATAAATTCATATTTTTGAGGTGTTATGTCTCGATATACAAAAACTGGTTCATAGTGTATTTCTTCTATTGAGATTGTATCATTGTTTTTAACTAAAGAAAAATTAAAAATAATGCCACCATTGGAGTATCTCCAGCTCTGCGAGGAAATAAAATTTCCTAAAGAGTAAATTACTAATCTTTTTTTATTATATCCATATTTATCAATAGAAGATTTTAATTCAAAAGGTTGAAGTACATGTGGATGACCACCTAAGACTACATCTGCACCTTCCCAGAAACTAAAGTTTACAATGTCTTTTTGAAACTTATCTGGTAATCTTTCATACTCATTTCCAAAATGAAAATATACAATGATAGTATCAACTCCTGAATTTTTAGCAAATGAAATATCCTCTGAAATTTTTTCTTTATTAATTAGATTTACCGAAATATCTTTAGGTATAGCAATACCATTTGTACTGTAAGTATAACTTAAAAATGCTATCTTTAATCCCTTTTTTTCTAAAATTAAAAATCTATTTTTTATTCTCTCTGTCTCTGATTCAAATGTTCCCGTACTCAGCATACCTCTTTTTCTTATTTCTTGAATTGTTCTCACAAGAGTTTTTTTCCCTTTATCCATACAATGATTATTTGATGTTGTTAAAATTGAAAAACCATTTCCTTTGAGTGCATCCAATATAGAATCAGGTGTACCAAACTGAGGATATCCAGAATATTCTGAAATTACTCCGGGCAACGTAGTTTCTAAATTTGCTATAGAAAAATCACTTTCTTTTAAATATGGATTTATTTTTGAAAAAGAATTATGAAAGTCCCAACATTTACATTCTTTTTTATATGCTTTATCTAGCTGGGTAGAATGAACCATTATATCCCCTACCACAGAAAATTTAATTTTATTGACAATTTTTTCAGTTTTTTGAATTGTACTACATAAATTAAAATAAAATATAGTTAAGTATAATATAAAAATATGTAGTATTTTAAAAAACACTTTCGTTATAGCCTCCACTTTTTAATAATTTTAAAAATTCAATTTCAGTAACTAGAGTTACACCAAATTTATTTGCTTTTTCTAATTTAGATCCTCCTCCATCACCAACTAAGAGATGTGTAGTTTTAGAAGATACAGTTGTTGTTTTTTTCCCACCATAGTACTCAATGATTTCCAATGCTTTTTCTCTAGGATTAAAATTATCGAAAGTTCCAGTGACACACCAAATTTGATTAAGAAATATTAGGTTATTAGATTTATTTATTTTTTCAGATTGAAAGTTTAGCCCCCTCTCTTTTAAATCAGAAATCAAAGAAATATTATTAGGGTCAGTTAATTCTCTAAACAATGATTGGATTGTTTTTTCACCTAGTCCAAATACTGATGATAGCTTATCTCTTCCGTTTAAATCTTTTACAATTGAAATCAATAGTTCTATATCCGTATAACCAGATTCTATGAGAATTTCAGTAACCTTATGACCTATGTCAGTAAAACCAAGAGATGGTAATAAAAATTTTAAATCCTTTTCCTTTGACTTTTCAATTCCATCTAAAATAATTGTCACACTTTTTTTACCCAGACCATCTAGCGTTTCTAACTCTGATTTCTTATTTTTTAAATCATAAATATCAGGTATTGATTTGATATAAGACTTTTCAAAAAGAAATTCTATCATCTTTTCTCCAAGTCCTTCAATATCCATTTGTTTTCTTTGGCAAAAAAATATAAGAGAATTTATTATTCTTGAATTACAGGATTTATTTAAACAAAAATAATCTACACTATCATCAATTTTTTTTAAGATTGAATTACATGTAGGACAATTTTTTGGCAATGTAAATATTTTTAAAGGTTCTTCAATAACTTCTTCGACTGCTGGTATTATTTCTCCTCTTTTTGCAATTTTTACTCTTGCTCCAATACCAATTTTCTTTTCATTTATATAATCCTGATTATGTAAAGTTGCATATGTAACTGTGGTACCAAGTAATTTTACAGGAGTGACCTTTGCTCTGGGTGTTAGCTTTCCTGTTCTACCAATTGCAAAATCAATATTTTCAATAGTAGTCTCAGCCATAGTAACTTCAAACTTAAGAGCCCTTGCCCATCTTGGGGAATGTGAAGTTTCTCCAAGTTCATTTCTGAGTGATAAGTCATTTAATTTTATTACAAGTCCGTCTGTTGGAAATTTTATTTGTTCCTTCTTTTTTTTGAAACTTAAAATTATTTTTTCAAAATGATCAATATTTTTGAATTCTGTATCTTTTAATATAGGAAAATTTAATTTATTAAGATATTCTAATAAAGTTTTATGATTTTTAAATGCTGTATCTTTTGGAAAATATGCATCATAAACAGCAATTTTTAAAGGACGACTAGCAACGAGATTAGAATTTTTTTGTTTGATAGAACCAGAAGTTAGATTTCTTGGATTTGCATATTTTCCTCCATTTTCTTCATTGAATTCATTGAAATCTTGAAAATCCATATAAACTTCTCCCCGAACGAAAATATCTATCTTGTCTGAGAGAACGAGGGGAATATTTTTAATGGTTCTTATATTTTCAGTGATATCATCTCCAATTCCACCGGTTCCACGTGTTACAGCTTTTTCTAATTCTCCATTTAAATAATAAAGAACAATACTAGCTCCATCAACTTTCCATTCAAAACTAAAAATTTCATTAGGACTTAATTTAGTAGCCCATTCGATAAGTTCATCATTAGAATATGTATTTTCTAATGATAGTACTGGAATTTTGTGTTTATATTTTTCAAATGTATTATCTAAATCTGAACCAACTATTTTTGTTGGACTATTTTTTGATACATAATCAGGGTAACTTTTTTCTAAGGATTGAAGTTCTTTAAATAAAACATCAAATTCTTTATCTGAAATTTTTGGTTTATTTTCAATATAATAATATTTTTGATGCAGTCGTATTTCATTTTCTAAATCATTGATTTTTTTTTTTATAGATTCACTCATAAGAACTTTTTTAAAAATCTAAGATTACCTGAGTTAAAATAACGTATATCTGTAATACCATATCTCATCATAACTAAACGATCTAATCCTAGTCCAAATGCAAAACCTGTCCATTCTTTAGAGTCTAAACCAGCAAATGAAAGTACATTCGGATGAATGAGTCCACAAGGTAACAATTCAACCCAACCTGAGTGTTTGCAAACAGAACATCCTTTTCCATTGCAAACCATACACTGAAAATCTAATTCAAAACCGGGCTCTACAAAAGGAAAATAACCAGGTCGTAATCTAACAACTGTTTCTTTTCTAAAAATTTTGGAAAGCAATTGGTTCATTGTATAGGTAAGATTTCCTACAGTAATATTCTTACCCACTACCATACCTTCTACTTGGTTAAAAGTATTTTCGTGACTTGCATCAATTTCTTCATATCTAAAAACTCTTCCTGGAGCTATGATTCTAAATGGAGGTTTTAAAACTTTTAATGCCCGAACCTGTATGGCAGAAGTATGAGTTCTCAATAAATTACCATCATCGGTATAAAAAGTATCCTGCATATCCCTTGCGGGATGATCATCAGTAAAATTTAATGCTTCAAAATTATTATAATCGGTTTCAATCTCAGGGCCATCCCAAATTTCAAATCCCATAGATATAAAAATATCTTCTACTTCCATTTGAACTGAAGTTATTGGATGGAGAGTACCTTCTTCTATTTGTTTTACAGGTTGTTTGGAGTCGTACTTTTCTTTTTCAATGAGTTCATTTAATTCTTTATTTTTTATTTCAGATCTTTTTTTTACAACTATGCTCTCAATAGATACTGTTAAACTATTAATTTTTTGACCTACAATTTTTCGTTCTTCTATTTCTAAAGTTCCAAGTTTTTTCGAAATACCAGTAATTTTTCCTTTTTTTCCAATGAATAAATTTTTTGTAGTATCAAGCTCATCTTCAGAAGTAACTAAATTAATAAGATTATTAGCTTCTTCTAGGTACATCTGTAATTCATCTATAACATTCATACTTTTCTATTCTCCAGATGCTTGATTATATGAGGATAAATTCCTCCAAAAGATCCATTAGACATTGCTAATATTATTATTTTTTCATGTGAAAAATTTGAAATGTACTTAAATAAATTTTTAAGAATATCATCTGAATTTTTATTATAAAATGAATTTATTACTTTTGAATTTCTAACTGTATCTCTAACGAGCTTTTTAACATCTAAACGTTCGGAAGGAGGTACCTTCTTTAAATTATAAAGTTCAGATATAAATACAGCTCTAGAACCCTTAAATGACATTGAAAACTCTTTTTGAAAAACTTTTCTATGTGATGTAGCACTTCTTGGTTCAAATAATGATATTATTTCATATTTTGGAAATGCACTCTTAATTGCCCTAATAGTTTCCTCAATAGCTACCGGGTGATGGGCAAAATCTTCCATAAATATTGATCTTTCATTTTGGTATAGAATTTCTTGTCTCCTTTTCACTCCAGGAAAAGACTCAGTTGCTTTTATAATTTGATTTTTTTTATTTGGAAATAAATGAAAAAGTAATTGTAAACTAACTTCTAGATTTCTTGAATTATGTTCTCCAATTAAAGATAAATTTTGTACTACTTTCTCTTTTTCAATGTATAAATTACCTTTTTTTAAATTTACTATAGAATTTTTTGTATTGATATTAAAACCAATCGATGGGACATGAATAAATTTTGAACATATTGCTTTTAAGTGAATTGATTTTTCATAATAATATATCTTACCATCTTTAGGAGTTATATTTAATAGCCTTTTGAACATAACTTTTATAGCGTCTATATTTTCAAAAATATCTGCATGGTCAAAATCTAATGCATTTAAAATTAAATAAAATGGTTTATAATGTAAAAATTTACTAGATTTATCAAAAAAAGATGAATCATACTCATCCCCCTCTATTACAAAGTATTTACCATCACCGATTTCAAAACCTGGGAACCCATCTTTTCTTATTCCGCCTACAAATAAACCCGGTTTTTCTCCAATTTCACTCAATATATAATGTATTAAAAAAGTAGTAGATGTTTTCCCATGAGTTCCTGCCACAACTATAACTTTCTTGTCTTTTAAAAAAAAATTAGAAATTGCTTGGGGCATACTCATATATTCAATCCCAGAATTTAATACCTCTTCTACTTCGGGATTGCCCCTAGATATTGCATTACCAATGATCACAAGATCCTGTCCTTTGATTCTAGAAGCATCAAAGCCCTCAAATGTGTTCAATCCCCATTCTTTAAGTTTGTCTGACATCGGTGAGTAGAGATGTGTATCAGAACCAGAAATTTGATGACCTATAGATTTAAGCATGGATGCAAGGTTGCCCATTGCAATACCACCTATACCGATTAAATAAATTTTCATACTTTTGTCCGAATCACATTTCCTATAATGATCAAAATAAATGATAATATTCCCAGTACAATTATAAAATACAATATTAACCTTTTGAAATCTAATTTTGTATAATTGTCCAGATTTAAAAGAGCAGAGTAGTATAAATGAAATGAAAAGAGGATTGAAAGTACTACTCCCAAAGCATTTAAAGGTTTAGGTAGAATCCAAAATACAAAGGAGGTACTCACTGGAATAAATGATAGGAGACCAATTCCATTTATTGGTTCTCCTTGGATAAATTCATTTTTTTTATAATATTTACGAAAGGAATCGAGAAGCAATCCAATTACAAAGAAAATTGGGTAAATAAAAAAACTTAATAAAACTCCATCTATGATGGATTGCTTAGGAGATTCTGAAGATTCGTCTAGCGAAATGAATAGAATTCCATTCAAAGCTAATTTCATAAAGGGAGCATAAAACCACATCCCCAATTGAAAATAAAAAATATTCCATTTAGATATTATATTTCCATTTAAATAAAAATCAAAAGCATCAACAGGGGAGATGAAAATTTCTAGAAGAATCTTTTGTAAAGAATCTAACTTTGAAGATTCCTCTACTGATTCACTCAACTGCTAAAAGCTCCACATCAAATATAAGTGTTGAATTAGGAGGAATGGAAGCACTGCCTTTTTCTCCATAAGCAAGAATTGGTGGAATGATTAGTTTTCTTTTTCCGCCAACCTTCATTCCAACAATTCCTCTATCCCATCCTGGTATGACCTCTCCCCTTCCCAACTTAAATTCAAACGGTGTTTTTCTATCTACCGAACTATCAAATTTTGAGTTGTTAGATGCTAAATAACCGGTGTAGTGAACTTTTACTTCATTGCCCCGTTTAGCTATTTTACCTTCTCCGATTTTTATATCTTTGATTTCTAATGTCTCAGTTTGACTTAAGAGAGCTATAGATAAATTTGTTAGAAGAAGTAATAAAAGAAAAAGGAAGGTTTTTAGAATTTTCATTTTTCTACTTTTAAAAGTTCAACATCGAATATTAGAGTAGAATTAGGAGGTATCACACCACCAGCTCCCCTAGCTCCATATCCATACTTTGATGGGATAGTTAGTTTTCGTTTCCCACCAACTTTCATTCCCACAACGCCCCGATCCCATCCTTGGATAACCTCTCCAGCTCCCAAAATAAAAGTAAATGGGGTTTTCCTGGGAATTGAACTATCAAACATAGTCCCATTGGTTAAAAATCCACTGTAGTGAACTGTTACCTTTTTTCCTGCAACAGCTTCTGTTCCAGTTCCAATTAGCTTATCTTCCATTACAAGATCCGCTGGTTCTTGGGAGTATAAATTCCCTACCAATAAAACAAGACAAATAAATAGATATTTTTTCAAAGTATTTTCCTTATTAGGCTGTGTATAGCCATGGGTATTCTAGTTTATTTTTATTTTCAAATTCAGTTATCTTTTTCTCATGTATGAGAGTTAGACCAATATCATCCAATCCCCTGTAAAGGCAATCTTTCCGAAAGGGATCAACAACAAATGAATATTCTTTCCCAATTTTTGAAATGACTTTTTGGGATGCCAAATCAATTTTTAAAGTTCTTCCAGGATTTTTTTCAATATCCTGGAACAATTCATCAACATCTGAGGGGGGAAGAACGATAGGTAACATTCCATTTTTAAAACAATTGTTATAAAATATATCTGCATAAGATGGAGAAATGATACAACGAAATCCATAATCTTCTAATGCCCAAGGAGCGTGCTCTCTAGAAGATCCACATCCAAAATTATCTCTAGTTAGGAGAATACTTGCTCCTTTGTATCTCTCTTGGTTTAAAGAAAATTCTTTATTTGGATTTTTACCTTCATTGTCAGTGTATCTCCAATCATGAAAGAGATGAACCCCAAACCCAGACCTTTCTATTTTTCGTAAAAATTGTTTGGGTATAATTTGGTCAGTATCAACATTTGCTTTATCTAAAAGAGCTGCAATTCCTTCTAAAGTTGTGAATGCCTTCATTTTAATTCCAATTCCTTATATCTACAAATTTACCCTCTATAGCGGCAGCTGCTGCCATGGTTGGACTTACCAAATGAGTTCTACCACCCTTACCCTGTCTGCCTTCAAAATTACGATTGCTTGTGGATGCACAACGATCCCCAGGGTTGAGTACATCATCATTCATTGCTAGGCACATACTACATCCCGGATTTCTCCATTCAAAACCAGCTTCGATAAATACTTTATCCAATCCTTCTTTTTCAGCCTGCCGTTTGACTCTGCCGGAACCCGGTACTACAATTGCGTTAACTTTGGAAGATACTTTTTTTCCTATGACCAGTCCAGCAGCTTCTCTTAAATCCTCGATTCTAGAATTTGTACAGGAGCCTATAAAAACTTTGTTCACTTCAATATCTTGTAGCCTTGTACCTTCTTTCAAACCCATGTATTGCAATGCACTTTCAGCGGATTTTTTGGCTATACTTTCTGAATAATCTGAGGGTGATGGTATACTACTTGTAACACTGATTACCTGCCCGGGAGATGTTCCCCATGTCACCATAGGAGCTATATCTTCAGCTTTGAAAATAATTGTTTTATCAAACTTTGCCCCTGAGTCAGTTCCCAATTTTTTCCACTTTTCTAGGGCATTGTTAAAATCTGCGCCTTTTGGTGAAAATTCTCTATCTTTTAAATATTGAAAGGTTATTTCATCGGGTGCAATAAATCCCGCCCTAGCACCGGCCTCAATGGACATATTACAAATTGTCATACGACCTTCCATGGAGAGAGAGCGAATTGTATCTCCAGTGTATTCAATTACATACCCCGTGGCTCCATCTGTTCCTATTCTACCTATAATAGTGAGAATAATATCTTTTGGTGTAACACCTTTTCCTAATTTACCCTCTACACGTATCTCCATTGTTTTTGGTTTTTGCTGGACCAATGTTTGTGTTGCAAGAACATGTTCTACCTCGCTAGTTCCAATTCCAAAAGCTAATGCTCCAAATGCTCCATGAGTAGATGTATGTGAATCACCACAGACAATTGTCATACCGGGTTGTGTGACACCTAGTTCCGGAGCAACTACGTGAACAATCCCATTGTCCGGGTGATTTAAATCAAAAAGGCGAATTGAAAATTCTTTACAATTATTCATCAATGTTTTCATTTGTAGTGCACTTATTGGGTCAGCTAAATTCATATCCCTATTTCGTGTAGACACATTGTGATCCATAGTTGCCATTGTAGCATCGGGTCTGCGGACAGTTCGATTAGTAAGGCGTAGTGATTCAAATGCCTGAGGGCTAGTCACTTCATGGACTAAATGTCTGTCTATATAAATGATTGAGGAACCATTTTCTTCATTCACCAAATGAAGATCCCAAATTTTTTCAAACATAGTTTTCATATCTACCGTTTTTTCAATTTATTTGAGAGTTACAACTAGAATTTAGGTTTTAGTTTCTTTGCTTTTAAAGAAATAAGAGTGGATGCCCTGTTGGTTCAAAAAATGCTTAGAATCAAATGAAATCACAAAAAGAATTTTCATCTGCCAAAGCTCTAATCCCCTCTCTCTTTTTACCGGAAGGATTGGAGGGTTTACGAAAAACTTGCATCCAAATTGGTTATAAATCCATAGATGAAATGCTTCCTACTTGTAGAAAAAAAATCGCATACAGTGGAAAAGATAATTTCATGGAAACTGATTTATATGGAGATTTTACAGAGTGTTTTCTTGCTCCAGAAGTTGCTGGTATGTTATATATTGCCCACCAATATTTAATAGAAAGTAACCCAGAACTAACTTTTTTAATTTTCGACGCCGCAAGACCAAAAAGAATCCAAAAAGTAATGTGGGAATATGTCAAAAATACTAATATGGAAGATTTTGTTGCAAA
Source organism: Leptospira interrogans serovar Manilae (assembly GCA_945887855.1). GTDB lineage: Bacteria > Spirochaetota > Leptospiria > Leptospirales > Leptospiraceae > JACKPB01. The sequence continues at coordinate 22,236 of CAMCZP010000028.1, forward strand.
TCCACTAGAAGGATCTATGCACAACTACGGTGCTGCGATTGATCTCAGTCTATGTACTCTAGAGGGCGTTGAATTGGATATGGGCACAGGATTTGATCACTTTGGAGAATTAGCCGAGCCCCGCAAAGAATTTGGTCTACTCTCCAAGGGCAAACTAAAAGAAGAGCAGATCAAAAATAGAATCTTGCTAAGAAACCCAATGGAAAGAGCAGGATTTAAAGTTAGACCCAATGAGTGGTGGCATTTTGATGCATTTGATCTTGAGACAGCTAAGAGAATGTTTCAACTTTTTTTGTAACAGTTTCCTACTCAGCCATTTTTTTCATCATTCCAGGGATTTCTTTTACAAAAGCCTTGAAGGTGATACTTTTCTTGGAATCAAATGTTAATTTAATTTCAGAAGAATCTCCTGCTTTGAGTGGAGATTTTAAACCAATGAACATAATGTGTAAGCTCCCGGGTTTTAATTCTACACTTCCTTTTGCAGGGATAATTATCTCTGAGATTGGTCTCATTGTCATTTTACCTGATTCCATAACTACATCATGAAGTTCAACTGCCGTACTGATTGTACTTTCAGCCTTTATTAGTTTGATGTCTGTGGTAGAAGAGTTAGTTAATTTTAAAAAACCTGCAGAATTTTGTGCAGTTGGGGGAACAAGTCGTATTACTTCATTACTTGTAGAAATATTGGTTTCTTTATCCTGAGCAAACATAGGTAAAAGTAAAAATAAAAAAAGGAAAAGTTTGATTAGTATCATAGAGACTCCTATCTCTTAGTTATTTAAATGTTTTTTTATATATTGAACAAATACTTCAATTGGTACTCCATGAGGAATTTTATCTACATACGCTCCCTCTCTATCGACCACATAAACACTTGTGGTGTGGTCAATGGTATACTTCATATCAGAATCAATTGGAATTTTTGAAAAACTTGCACTAAAAAGGGATGCAACATGTTTTAACTCATCTTGGCTGCCTGTCAATGGTATTATTCCCTCTCTAAAATAGTCAAGATATTTTTTAATTGAAACTAACGTATCTCTTTCTGGGTCTACATCGATATATAAAATTTCTATCTCTGATTGTTCTTTTGCCGAAAAATTTTTAAGTGATTGGCTGATAGTTTGAAACGTGGTGGGACAAACATCTGGACAGGATAAAAATCCAAAATAAACCAAGCGAATTTTTCCATTGCCTTCTTGCAAATGATAAGATCGATCTAACGTATTGAGTGTAAAATTTACAGGTTTTCCCTCTTTTTTAAGTTTTGTACAATGTACTACACCCAAAAACAAAAGAAAAATAGCAAATATGGGAATAGGAATTCTTTGATAACTCTTCATATGCCTACTATTCTCTATTCTTCCAAAAAAAATAGACTATTTTTTCTTTTCAAAACTTTTCAGTATAGGATAAAAACTATACTAAAAAGTTTTAAAAATCTAACCCGATTTCTAATAAGAAATCAACTTAAATACATTTTCACTTAGAGATTGAAACAGCTCTTGGGTAATTGAAGATTAAAATTGCAATAATTCATTATGAAATTCAATTGAAATCTGATATATAAATATTTCTAAAATCATAAAATTGATTGTTATTTTATGAAAAAAAAATAATATTTATTGACACACATATATTACCTATTATTTTGTATGCTATGAAAATATTAACAGATAAGCAAATCAACGTATTAAAGTTTATTACAAAAGTAATCAAGGAAAGTGGTTTTTCACCCACAATTAGAGAAATTGCAGATGAATTTGAGATCACTGCAAAAGGAGCTTATGATCACCTGAAGGCAATTGAAAAAAAAGGGTATCTAAGAACCAATAAAAACCAATCTCGAGCCATTGAGCTTTTAAGGCACAGCGCAGATGATGAAATACCAGTTAGGGCTATGAGCATTCCAGTCATTGGTAGGGTTGCTGCCGGACTACCTGTTTTTGCAGAGGAGAACATTGAAAGCTATATCCCCGTCCCGGATGAGATGGCAAAAAAAGGAAATCTATTTGCTCTTCGGGTGATTGGTGAATCAATGAAAGAGATCGGAATCAACAGTGGGGATATTGCCATAATCCAAAAAAAAGATACAGCTAAAAATGGGGATATTGTGGTTGCTATGGTGGAAGAAGAGGCTACTTTAAAAGCATATTTTAAAGAGAGTGACCACATTCGACTTGAAGCAAGAAACAAAGCCTTCAAGCCAATCAAAACAAAAAAAGCATCTATTCTGGGTAAATTGGTTGGTTTGTATAGAATTTACTGATTGACACTTTTTCTTCCAAGAAAACCCTGAAGGTAATGAAAAACCTTCCAGGGTTTCTTTTTTCCCATTGGGAAAAAATACTTGCTAACCATAAAAGTTTTTGTTTAATACAAATTCTTTTTTTGACTCTTCTTCTAAGTTCCTGTGCACCTGAAAAAACTAGTGTATCAGAACTGGACATTCACAAAGTAATTGATAGAATTTCTTATACTAGGTTTGCCGATAGATTGGAAACGGATGATGTTACCAAGATAAAATCAGATAGAGAAATTTTTATAGAAACTTGCGAGCTATATCGACTAAACCCCGATTTAGTCTTAGAAAAACTGCAAACAGCAAATCTCCCCCTCTACAATCGTTTTAAGGAAAAACATGAAAAATAAAGAAAGAATATTTTGGGTTTCCCTCACATTGGTTCTTGGTTCATTTATTCTTCTCCCTATTGAAAGGGCATTTGCAATTTCAAGGGAAGCAGAGAAGTATCTACAAATCTTTCATGAGGTGTCTACTCTGATCGAAGCTGATTTTGTAGAATCCGTGGAAGATAAAAATATCTTTTTAGGAGCCATCAAGGGTATGATTGGGAGTTTGGGTGATCCACATACCAGGTTTATGGAGGAAGAAGACTTTAAACAACTCCAGGAAGAGACAAGGGGTAGTTTTGGTGGGGTTGGGATTGAGGTAACACAACAGGATGGTGCACTTGTAGTGATCACTCCTATTGATGATACACCCGCACAAAGGGCAGGAATGCTCCCTCAGGATAGGATAATAGAAATCAATGGCCTATCTACAGAAAAAATGGGAATACCTGAAGCTATAAAAGTAATGAGAGGGGCGGCAGGTACCCCTGTTACATTGAAGGTAAAAAGGAAAACACAAAAAGAACCCATTTCATTTACTCTCAATCGGGAATTGATTAAAATTCAGTTTTTAAAATCAGCTTTTATAGAAAAAGAAAAAGTGGGGTACATCCGCTTATCGCAGTTTATGGGAAGGGAAACTACTGCAGGTGAGTTCAAAAAAATCGTAAGGGACTTCCAGGAAAAAAAAGCAGCTGGGATTGTAGTAGATTTACGTTCAAATCCCGGTGGTCTTTTAGATCTTTCCATTGATCTATCTGATTTGTTCCTTCCTGAAGGAAAAGACATTGTTTCTGTAAAGGGAAGGGGTGAAAAGTTAATTAGGGTTTATAAATCAACCGTTTCTCAGGATAAAATTTTAGACACTCCCATGGTTGTGCTTTTAAACAACGGATCCGCTAGTGCATCAGAAATATTTGCCGGTGCTATGCAGGATAACAAGAGGGGAACTATTTTGGGAAATCAATCGTTTGGAAAAGGTAGCGTACAAAACATTTATCCTTTGAGCCATAAAACTGGAATAGCCCTTACAATCCAAAAGTACTACACTCCCAGTGGCGTCTCCATACATAAAAAAGGTATCACACCTGATCTTGTAATCAATCAACTCATACCGGATGAAGATGAAAAAACTAATTTGGATAAATTAATGAAGGCAAATATTATAGCAACCTTTGTATCTGAAAACCCGGGTTACAATGATAAGAATTCCACTAATTTTATAGACCAACTAAACAAAAAAGGTTTCAAACTAAGACCGGAAATCGCTAAATATATTTTAAAAAGGGAATACTCTTTAGGTTCACCTACACCCGTGTACGACAGAGAGTTTGACTTACAACTAAATAAGGCAATTGATTTGCTAGTTAATCCAACAACTATGAAGGCTGCTTCTAAATAAGTGATTGGTTTAGGGATAGAGACAAGCTGTGATGAGACCTCTATAGCTTTTGTCAGAAATGGAAGAGAAGTTCTAAGTTTACAAACATATAGCCAAATAGAACTCCATGCTAAACATGATGGGATTGTACCTGAAGTAGCCTCTAGGTCCCATCTAGAAAAAATAAATGGATTGATTGAATCAGCTGAAAAAGAAAGTAAAATAAATCTTTCCGAAATTGATTATATTTCTGTGACAAATAGACCCGGTCTTTTGGGTTCATTGATGATTGGTGTTCAAACTGCAAAAGCACTTTCCCTGGCTTTAAACAAGCCCATCATACCGGTAGATCACTTAGAAGCCCACCTCTCTATTCTCTCAATAGAAGATAAGTTACCCCCCTACCCTTATTTAGGTCTTTTATTGTCAGGTGGAAATTCCTCTATATTTTTAGTGGAGGAAGCTGAAAAAATGGTTACTATTTGTGATACTCTTGATGATGCAATTGGGGAAGCTTTTGATAAAGTTGCAATACTCTTAGGTTTAGGTTACCCGGGGGGGGCTGCAATAGAGAAACAGGCAGAAAATTATATTTATAAAAAATCTGAAATTCCTTTTTTTCCTAAATTGCTAAAAGATTCAAATGAAAAGATAGAATTTTCATACAGTGGCATTAAAACTTCCGTAATACATTTCATTAAAAAAAATCCAGAGTATTTAGAATTACTTCCAAAAATTTGTTATGATTTTCAGAATTCTGTCTTTGAATTAGTAGAAAGAAATTTGGTTAAGTCCATTCATAAAACCAAAATTAAAAATGTTGTGGCGGCTGGTGGTGTGCTAGCTAATTCAACATTGAGAAATCGTTTAGACAATCTTTCAAAAAAAGAATCATTCCATTTGGTCTATCCAGAGAAAAAGGTTTACTGCACTGACAATGCTGCGATGGTTGCCTGTCAGGGTTATATTTTGCATAAAAAAAACAGACAATTTTCACCTGATTTTAAAATAAGTCCCAGTAGAGAGAAGTATAGCCATGAAACTTAAGCTTAATTGGATCCCAAATGCCCTTTCTTTAGGAAATCTTACCTTTGGATTTATCTCTATCCTCATTTCTTCAGGTGCCAACTTACCTGGCAAAGACAATGATAATTTATTTTTACTGTCCGGCATTTTCATTTTCTTGGCTTCCGTATTTGATGGTTTTGATGGCATGGTAGCACGTGCATTGGATGCTACAAGTGAATTAGGAGCCGAACTCGACACCCTAGCCGACCTAACAACTTTTGGAATCGCTCCTGGATTTTTGATGTACAAGATGGTATTAGAAAAATATCATATATTCCTCCCCGGTTCATCAAATGAAATGCCGATTGGTATGTTAGTAGCCACCATATTTCCAATATGTGCTGCCTATCGCCTAGCAAGGTTCACAGCAGCCCACGATCCTAGTTTTTTTACAGGTCTCCCATCCCCCATTGCAGGTGTGTTTGTTGCACTTTTCCCTATGAGTTTTTCCCACAATTCCATTTTGGATATTATAACAATTTCTATCTTTGTTTTGATTGCAATACTAATGGTATCCACCATCCGTTATTCTAAACCCCAAGTAGCCATGAGGGGACGGTTTTCAAAAGAAAAATTAATGGTAGCAGGTTTACTTTTATTTTTAATGATTTTACTCACCTCTATTTTTGTTTCCCATATTCTTCCATACCTTGCCTATGGATTTTTAATTTTTTATGTTTTTTCAGGTATTTTAAGTTTACTTATTCAATTTATTCAGGAATTTTAAATGAAATCATATTTTTATAAATTAATTTATAAATATTTATCTATATATATTAGACCTGAAGATAGCTTAGTTGAAATTGATCCAGAAAATAATTTCATAAATGAGAAGTATATAAATAAAACTATATTAAATTCTAAAAGTTTAAATTATAAAAATGATTTAAAGAGTGTCCAAGAATCCAAACCAGATTTTATTCTATTGAATGGTAATATTCATTATGAGAGAGATATTCAGGATTTTTTAGTTACTCTAAAAAATAGTTGTAGTACAAATACTAGATTGGTTATAACCTATTATTCAAATTTATGGAAACCCATGATCGTACTATCTACTTGGTTGGGTTTACGTAAAAAATCTATTGAAACTAATTGGATAAGTCATGAAGACATAGCTAATCTATTATTGCTCACAGACTATGAAGTTGTCAGAGTTGAAAATAAAATTTTACTACCTATTTATTTACCTCTAATGAGTTCATTTTTTAATAGATATATCTCACCACTCCCCTTCTTCAAACACTTTAACCTTGTAAATATATTAATAGCTCGTCCAATTTTACAATCTAATTTGAAGAATCCCAGTGTATCTATCGTGGTTGCTGCTAGAAATGAAGAAGGGAATATAAAAAATATTTTGGATAGAATTCCAAAAATGGGACCTGACGATGAATTGATTTTTGTAGAAGGAAATTCTACAGATAATACCTGGAATAAAATATTAGAGCTAAGCAAACAATATTCACCTAAATTGAATATAAAAACAGCTCAACAAGATGGGAAAGGTAAGGGAGATGCTGTTAGAAAAGGATTTTCATTAGCTTCAAAAGAAATTCTAATGATATTAGATGCGGATCTAACAGTTCCTCCTGAAGATCTACCTAGATTTTACAATGCTATTAAGGATGGGAAAGGAGAGTTTATCAATGGTTCCAGGCTAGTTTATCCCATGGAAAAAGAAGCCATGCGTTTTTTTAATTTACTGGGTAACAAATTTTTTGCTCTTGCATTTTCTTATGTTCTAGGGCAAAAATTTAAAGATACACTATGTGGAACAAAAGTAATTTCCAGAGAAAACTATAAAAAGCTTGAAAAAAATAGGAATTATTTTGGGGATTTTGATCCATTTGGAGATTTTGATCTGATTTTTGGAGCTGCTAGAATGGGTTTAAAAATTGTAGAAGTTCCAATCATCTACAGGGAAAGAACATATGGGACAACGAATATCTCCAGATGGAAACATGGGGTAATACTTCTTGCAATGCTTATTTTTGCAGCACGTAAAATAAAATTCATTTGATCATTCCATATTTTTTTTATAAAAAAAGGCTTTACATGGTATGACCAAATTATAATTTTAATATTCTAAGAAATAAAAAATGCTTTATAACTAATCAGTTAGTTATTACAATTCTAAAAATATAAAAGAAAACTATGAAAATAAAAGTAACCTCTAAAAACGATGTATATATCTTTAAAATTGAAGGTCCAATAAAAGCAGGAAATGAGTTTGAATTGGGTGAAAAGATTGAAGAATTCATAAAAAAAGGAGTAGCACCTAAATTTATCATTGATTTAAAAAAAGTTCCTTTTATAAATTCAGCTGGATTAGGTATTTTTTTAAATATATTCAAACATGTAGATGGACTAAAGGGTAGAATGGTTTTTGCAAATTTAAATTCAGACATTGAAAATCTCATGGAAATTACCAAACTGGCAAGCATATTTGAAATATTTAAAAATACGGAAGAAGCAATGGATTCCTTTGATTTTTGAAGTATAAATTTGAATTTTAGAAGTGATATTTTTAAGTCCAAAATAACACGTACCTTCCTTTTAGTTTTACTTATTTACAATTCTATTTTTAACTCACTCTCCGGACAATTTTTATTCAATAAAATAAATCCCTACTTTCATTCAGGTGTATGCAAAGCAAATGTTAGTAAGTTTTCACTGTTTTATGGGATTGAATTAGAAAATCTTACTCTTTCCGAAAAGGAAGAAAATAGTCCATTTCTAAAAGTCTCAAGGTTAGCATTTTTATATTCTCTGCCAGAACTCATTATTGGATCTATAAATATAAATGAAATAGCATTGGAAAATACCGAAATAAATATAAAAAAAAATAAGAATAATTATAATTATGAAAACATATTTAAACCAGGCCCTTCAAAAGAAAAAGCTAATATAGAAGAATATAAAACCGATTTTTTAAAAACCTATTTATATATTAAATTATCTTCATTTATTAATATAAAAAATTTTAGTATTAGCTATGAAGATGAAGAAAATAACTTTTCCTTAAATAATCTAAATACTAACTTAAGTATTGTTACTAATCGATTTAATATTATTTATTTTAATGAAAAAAGTTTAGATTTATTAAATGAATTTACTTTTGAAATTCAACCTTCAAGATCAATTCCTATCCAATTTAAAAATAATCAAATCTCTTTGAATGAAAATATAGGATTTAATTTTTTATTAAAAACTAATGAAGAGAATTCTTTTAACTTTCATCAAACTTTTTATTTACAATTGAATTCATTTTCTCCACTTATGAATGGAAAGAAAATTACTCCATTAAATATTTCTATAGATATTAACTCATCCCTAAATAAAAATAGATTTACATTACAAGACATATCATTCATCTTTCAAGGTTCAAAATTTATAAAAGGATCTGGTAGTATTGAAGATATATCAAATATAATGAGTGTACTATCTTTTTCTCTGGAAGATTCAATGATAGATTTAGACCTAATTCACAATGCAATTCAAATTCCTAGTTTTCCCTTACCTAAAATGTCAGGAAAAATCTATTTATCTCCTTTGGAAATTAAAGGAACAACCAAAGAATTTACATTTAAATGGAATCCACTTCTTGAAAATATGAATGTTTCTCTAAATAAATCAAATCATTCTATTTCTAATGGAAAAATTTTATTTGAAGGTACATTGGGTTCTATAAATAATAAATTTACTTTTAAAAAGATTAACTTTTTAATTTCTAATCTTAAATATAATTCTATGAATGTGAATT
>CAMCZP010000029.1 GCA_945887855.1 Leptospira interrogans serovar Manilae
GCAATGATATACATATTGAATCCATCGTATTCATATTTACTTTCTGTTTTATTAAAATACTTAGAAATATCATATATAAAAGGCTCTTTAATATCTCTGATATTTATTTTTTCTATTAGTTCTTCCTTTGGCAATCTCAACTCTTTGTCTACATTGATCCCCTCCCTTTTGACCAATTCCATATTGATTGAGATTGGGGAGTAACCCTCGCAAGGTACAATGGACAATTCCGTGTAAGGAATTGATTGGTATTGACCATTTTTTAAGACATGTGAAAATCTAAGTTCTATATCAAAATCCCACTCTGCTCCCTCCTTATCCTTAATCCAATATGTAGTGTGGTCTCCATCTAACAGAGGAAAAATACCTGTGGGGGACAAGGTATAATCTAGAGCGGGAAAGGGAGGAATATGCTTGTATCGATTAATTTTTTCTGTGGTAGAGGAATAAATAAACCAGTTTAAAACAATAGCTAAAAAGCAAAATAAGATAGGCAGGACTTGTTTCATAAAATTCTTTATACCAGTAGAACATTCTGGAGGAATGGAATCAATGAAAATTGGAATTACAGGTGGGACAGGGTTCATAGGAGGCTATCTTTCTCGGGCTATAGAGGAACGTGGGGATGAGGCTATTATTTTTTCCAGAAAGTCTTTTTTACCTACCTATCTACGAAATAGAAAGGGGATCTCTCTGGTTACCGCTCAGGTTCCCCTTCCCTCAGATTTAGAAAAAATAGATATCCTGGTCAATTTATCAGGAGAGGCCGTCATGGGGGGTAGATGGAGTGAAGCACGAAAAGAGGCCATCCGATTTTCCAGGGTGGAATATTCCCATGAGCTCATTAAAAATCTTAAAAATTCCTCAAAAAAGCCTCTAGCATATTTAGGAGGCTCAGCCATTGGATTTTATGGCATGCACGAAACTTCTACACCAATCTTCTCAGAAGACTCTCCCCCTGGAGAAGACTTTTTAGCTAAGCTTTGTGTTCAGTGGGAAGAAGCTTCCCTCCAAGCCGAGTCATTGGGTATCAGAACTTGTCTACTCCGTACTGGTATAGTTCTATCTCCAGAATCTGGTGCACTGTCACAGATACTCACTCCCTTCAAAGCCTTTGTTGGTGGGCCCATAGGTTCTGGAAACCAGGCTATGAGTTGGATTCATATTTTGGATACAGTGAGGGCAATTCTCTATTTAATTGATTCAGAATCCAAAGGAATCTTTAATATAACAGCCCCAAACCCTAAAACAAATGAAGTTTTTTCTCAAACATTAGCAAGTACAATTAATAGACCATGTTTTATGAGGGTTCCGGGAATTGCGATTGAAGCGTTGTATGGAGAAGGTGCAAATGTAGTTTTGAAGGGACAAAATGTTATCCCAAAGAGATTGCTAGACTTGGGATTTTCTTTCAAATTTCCTGAATTGAAAGAATGTTTAGAAGATTTATTAAAATAAAAACCCCATCCAAATGGGGTTTTTAGATGGTTTATTTAGAACCTAGCTCCATAACATGAGTTGCTAAAGCTGCAATTTCTTCTTCTTTCATATAAGAATAAGATGCCATACCGGGAGCAATCCCTTCTTTTAGAGTTTTAGTAATACCTGCTACAGTTTTACCGTTCTTCCATTCAGATTCTGGTGACTTGAAATTTCTAGGCTTAGGGTTTAATGCAGCAGCTGCAGGTCCATTTCCTTCACCAGCATCTCCATGACAGGATGCACATGTAACATAAAGCTCCGCAACATTTACACTGTTTGCTGCCTGAGCACTTGTTGTTTCTTCTGCTTTTTCTTCTTTTTTACCGCAATTTACTAACATTGAGATAGATAGAAGAGAAAGACTTAGAAAAAAAATAATATTTTTTCTCATTTTGAATTCTCCTATAATACATAAATCACAAAAGGATATTTTATGAAAAGTATTTTCTGCCCCTAACTTCTACCTTAGAAATGAAATTTGTTTGACTCAAAACTCTCTCTAAATATTAAGTTGGACGTATGGTAGAGGAATTTAAAATTCATGTAGATTACGAAAGGGATGCGACCGTGCCAGTAATCTTTATCTCTGGAGAAATCACATCTGAAGCAGACGAGGAGATCGTAAATTCTTATTCTTCTATCCCTGCCACTAAAAAATCAAGGGTTCTCATAGATTTTTCTAAAACTGCCTATATCAATTCTGCCGGGATTGCTACATTAATTAGCCTGATCACAAAAGCTTCTGAAATTGATGGGAAAATTGAATTTTGTGGACTAAACTCTCATTTCAGAAAAGTGATGGATATAGTTGGATTGACTGATTTTGTAATGATCCATGAAAATCTTGAGCAAGCCTTAAAATAACCGTTCAACATACCATTTCCCACCTTGTTTTGAAAAATAAAGTGTATTGAGATCATTTTCTAATTTTTTATTTTTTTGAAATCGAAGCTTTACTTCAACAATAGTATCACTCTCGTAGTACATTTCTGCAAGCAAACCTTCTGAAAGAAGCAAGACATCCCTCACTGTTCTTACTAAATCAGAACTTTTCTCTTTTTTTAACTTGTTTGTATCAAAAAAAAAGACTTCAAAGTAGGAATCCTTTTTATTAATTTCTTTTACTAAATCAGCATATGATAAGTGAGCTTTTAAATCTATATAAAGTCCATTTTCTGATGAAACATACATAGGAAGTTTACTATAATCCCTATTTACTGTAGACTCCACTAAGAAATTTAAAATTTTTAATATTTCAATGTCTGAAGTTCCTTTTTTAATTGTAGGATCTATATAAATGAAACCTAATTTTAAACTTATATTTTTTGAATTCGCAAAATAAGAAGGTATTCGAAGTGTACTACACTCATGCAATAAAAAGATAAAAAAAGTAGTACTAATAATTTTTATTATAATTTGTTTAGCAAGGGTAGCCTTAGAAGTTTCCAATTTATTTATATAGATTTTTATTACTCATCAGCCCAAAGATGATTCCAAAACACCATCTAACTCATTATCATTTATAATTGTAATTTTTCCATCATTTGCTTTTAGAAATTTCTTAGCTCCAATTGTTAGATCACAGGATGCAACTAAAAAGCCTTTGACTGCCCCTATTTCTATTATAGATTGTAGCATTTCACTGAGGAAAATATCTGATAGATTGGCTTGTTTCCAGCGTCTGAATCGGAAGAGAGCAATGTCATCTTCATCTTCTCGATTGATAGCCAATAAATTAGCTCCCTCTGATTCAAGGCAAGGAAGCTCTTTTTTGATTTTGTATTTAAAACTATTTATTATCTTCGCACAAGCATTTTTGTATTGAAGCCCGCGTAGACTGTTAAATTTGATCACTTTATCCGGACTCAATTGGCTAATCTTAGAAATTAGTTTTCTTCCATCCTTACTAATTATTCCACGGATGTTAATACTAAATGGCATTTTTAATCCCGAAATTTCAAATGCACGTTCATGAGGAAATAACTTTTCCGGCAATCCACCTAGAAAGCTTGTAAAGTTAAATCCCTTTGGTGAGATAGATCCCGGAGTAACAAGCCCTTCTTCTAAATCCAATTTATAATTTGCAAGGGAAATTATATCTGTATCATGTGGTTTTAAGTATTCAGCTTCAATTAAATATTCAGACGCCTTTTCTAATTCATTTGATGCAATACAAAAAATAGAATAATGAAAATTTGATTCAGAGAGCTCGCCTTCCCAATTATTTTTTCGTGCTAGATCTATACATAGCCTAGCATTCAGCATAGCTGATGAATAATCTTTTAAGCATAAGTATTGCACCATTAAGAATTGTAAAAAAGTATATTTAATATACTCCTCTGATACGGTATCGATAATATTATCAACAATTTTTAATGCTTCTTTAAATTGCCTTCTCTGGTACAATCCAAAAGCATATAAAAATTGAGCTACTACTGAATTTTTATCAAGCTCATAAGCCTTTTGGTAATATTCAAAATCTTCATCTTTACCTAACATGGTGTGTACGACACCTTTCGCAATAAAAAATGCTGAGAGTTTTATTTGGCTATCAGGAAGCATTTTCAAGAAACGATTTGCAATCTCAAACTCTTTTTGACCTATTGCCATAAACGCAATACGTACAATGGCTTCTAAATTATTTTGTGATACGTCCAATAAATCCAAATAATAAAAAAAAGCTTCATCATATTTATCCAGCTGATAATATATACTTCCTAATCGACTGGAGATTTGTTGTTGGGTGATATCTTTGGTGTATTTAGAATCAGCAGCAATTTTTTCAAGCTCAAGAGCCTCCCCTTCTAAATCTCCTTGGATTTTATAAACCGTGGCAAGAAGGTAAACTAAGGCTATATCAGAAGGATGGAGATCTATCTTTTCTTTGACTAGTGTTTTTGCCTCTTTAAATTTTCCAGCTTTTGCCAGGGCAATTACTTTTTCATCAAACCCAAACTTGTTTCCTATGAAAAAAAAATAAAATCCCGAGGAGATTAGAAAAGTAAGTATTAGTATAACTATTAGAGTAAGGCTCATGTTATTTAAATTTCGTTTTGAATACCTTTGGTTTCAATTTCTGACTTACCACAATTCTATAACAATTGTGTCTAAAAAAAATATCGGTTTTTTATGAATTTATGTTCTATAGATTTCTTCAAAAATCAAAAAATGTTCGGAATATAAATAGGTTTTCCGATACATGGTAACAAAGAGTAAACAGATTGAATGCAGAATGTTGATTTTTCCAAGAGGAAGCCAAAGATTACCCAAAATCCTAAAGGGACTCCTCAAACCACATACCCAAAAATAGAAGTTAGATCCTTAAAAGATCCTAAAAATAAATCTCTATTTGATATACTTCAACAAAAAAATCAATCAATACCCGGAATCTATATACTGGTAGGTGGAATTCTTCTATTCACGGCCGGTTTTATCTTAGGAATGAAAACTGACCAAAAGGAATCTTTGTTTTCTAGCAATGAAGCAGCTTCATTTCGCAATATCAATTCAGAAGTAGAACAAGAAGTCCCAGCCTCTAAATCAGATGACTCGGATACAGATCAAAGTACCTCCGACAAAGAAGAACCCAAAACCACTCCAGTTATTCCTAAAAATATCCAATTTCCCCCCAAACCCAACCAAATAAATTATATCATCCAAATGGGAACATATTCCAAAGAAGATGCATCAAAACTTGCATCCTCCTTGATTCGTGAAAAACAAGAATTCCAGGGTAGAATCTTCAGAACCACAACTGGAAAGCTCTATGCTGGGTATTTCTACAACTTCAAAGATGCAAAAATCATGCTTAAAAAATTAAAAAAATTCCAAGATGGAACATTTTCAGATGCTTCTATTAAAAATATTCAGTTTTAAGGTGATCTTTCCCCCTAAATGGTTTGTTTTTTTGCTTTTAAGGTTAAAATCTTCTTGACACCATTTGATTTTTATTCATTCTTAGAAAGAGTTTAACGGATTATATAGTAAGATTGAAATCGGGAGCAAAAAAAAATTCAGAACCAGAATTTAAGGTCGGTGATTATGTAGTGTACCCAATGCATGGCGTTGGAGCCGTTACTGAAGTCAGCAAAAAGACTATTCTTGGTAAAAAAAGAGATTGTTATAGCCTTGAGATCCAAACCACAAAAATGAAGGTGATGATACCTGTTGATAAAGCAAAACAGGTTGGAATTAGAGGGATAATCCCTAAAAAGGACATAAAAAAAGTTCTCACCCTCCTCAGTAAAGATGAAGTGGATACAGAAGAAGATTGGAAAATTCGATACCAAAATAATATGAACAAGATTAAATCGGGTTCAATCTTTGAAGTTGCTGATGTTTGCCGTAATTTGTTTAGAAGAGCAAATGGTAAGGAATTATCTATAATGGAAAGGAAACTTTACGAGAGTGCCTATAATCTCGTAAAAACAGAAATAGCTCTTAGCAAAGGCGTTCCCCAAGAAGAAGCAGGAAATATTGTTTCCGATATATTGGCAAATTCAATTGGTCAACCGATAGAAAGAGATCCTTCTGAATTAGAAGCTGAAGTCAATTCTGAACCAACTGAAGATTTTCCCTAGATTCGATAAGCTTAATTTTTTTTAAGGATTTTAACATGAACCATCTGTATAAGGTTCTTGGTGGTTTTATCATAACTATAGTCACCTTTACCTCTTTGTATTTTCAGAATACTGAAAATATCACTACGCCAGCAGTTTTTTCGGCTCTGGCTTTCCTTTTGTCGCTAGCCTTATTGTACAAAGACAAAGACCTCTCTTCTAGTATCAATGGAGAATATGCATTCTGTGTTGGAGTTGGAACACTCATTGGTCTTGTTCTTGCCTCCCTCCTCTCCTCACTCATCATTTTCCAATACCATGGGATATCTATACTACTAGGTATAATTTTTGGATTTATTGGATTTAGATCGGGAGCTATTTTTTTTGCCAAACCAGGACTTTCCATTTTTGGTGGAGGGGGTGTAGATGTGAGAACATTTAGCCTGGGTGCTGAAAAACAAGAAGAAGTTCGAGATAAGATATTGGATACATCGGTAGTTATAGATGGTCGTATCTTAGACATAGCTGATACTCATTTTATAGATGGTCCTCTCATTCTTCCCAATTTTGTACTTCGGGAGATACAGCTTATTAGTGATTCCTCTGATCCAATCAAACGTGCACGGGGTCGGCGTGGGCTAGATATGCTCAATAAGCTCCAAAGAAAGGGCTCTATAGAAGTAAAAATCACCTACACTGATTATACGGATACACGTGAGGTGGATGCAAAATTAATCAAACTAGCCAGGGATACTGGTGGGAAATTAGTTACAAATGACTTCAATCTAAATAAAGTTGCAGAACTACAAGGTGTTAAGGTTTTAAATCTAAACAATCTAGCAAATGCACTTAAGCCCGTAGTTTTACCCGGTGAAGAACTCACCATCCAGGTTATCAAAGAAGGAAAAGATGAAAACCAAGGAATAGGATATCTAGAAGATGGCACAATGGTAGTGATTGAAAATGGTGGTCATCTTGTTGGAAAAGATGTGAAGGTTAGCGTGACATCTATAATCCAAACCGCAGCTGGAAAAATGATCTTTACGAAAGCCTTAAGATAAAATCTTTTTGTTGATCATGGGAACTTGGGCTTTCTAATTCCATCCAAGTTCCTAGCATTTTTATATGAGAAATTCTTTTAACCTCCTTTTTAGTATTTATTCAAAAAAAATAATTCTATACTCACTTATTTTAATTATCAGCTCGTGTGGGTATGCCAAAAAATCCCCCACTATAGAATTTGTTTTAGACCCTGAAAGTAAGCTATCTATCATAGATGTAGTACAAAATTATAATGGTTCATTTCAAAATGTAAAAGATAATTCTATCAATTTAGGATACTATGATGGGGCAATTTGGATAAGGCTAAAAGGTTTAGATTTAGTTCCTGATAATTATTTTGAGATCGACAATCCTAATCTTACTGATATACGCTACTATTCTTTAAATCCAAAAGAATCGATAGCTTATGAAAAAATTGGAGGAAGATATATATCATCTGTTTATAAAGATATTTCACATAAAAATCAAATCTTTCAAATCGATAAAAAGAGTGATTTAGAGTATTATTTTAGAATAAAATCAAATACACCCATAAACTTCCATATCAATATCTTGGATTTAAAAAATTTACTTTATGAAAATATGTATTTAGACATACAGTATGGAATTTTTATAGGCTCTACTTTATTTATTTTAGTTTTTTTAATTAATTTATTATTTATAAAAAATCAGTATAATCTCTTTTATTTAATTTTATTTCTAATTTTTACTTTTATTAGTTTTTATGAAAAATGGATGGTTTTTCCATATCTATCATTTTCCTATAATTTTGATACATCCTTTTTTGACTATGGTCTAGAACCACTCATCTACATCAGCTTGATTCTCTTTTCTTACTATTTATTGGAGATAAGAAATTATAGATTATTTTTATTTTCTTTGGTAGTTCCTATACTTACATACTTCCTTCTTTTTATTAATAAATTTGAGTTATATTTTTTTACAATTAAAGGTTTTGGGGTAATTCTTGGAATTTATATATTTATTCTAATAATTTTGAGGTACAAAAGAACTAATTATTTTTCCTCATTTTTATTTATATCCTGGTTTATTATAATTCTACAAATTATATTTGAGCTACTGAACTACAAAGGCAAAGTCAATTTCATAAATAGTATTACAATTAATCTTGTTTTTTTATTTTTAGAATCATGTTTTTTTATACTTTGTATCCATTTCCAAGAATCTCCAACTTCTAACTTAAATTTTGATCCAACCATGTATATTCAGACCGAGCCTGAATTTATTCCAAATGAAGATGTTCAAATTTTAGAAAATGTAGATCATTTATTTAGTAAAGAGGATATACAAAGTATAATTTCAAATAATACCTTCGATATAAAATTAAATTTAATATGCCAATATTATAAAATATCAGATGACTCTAAAATTGATTTTTTGTACAACTCTCAATTTGATTATCTCTCCAAATATCCTGAATTGAAATTTTCGATGCAAAAAATCGAAACTAATTATATATTATTACTCTTTCATATTGTTGATAAAACAGAAGTTTTTATAAAAGATTTTTATTCATTTAATCACTATTTAGAAAAAAGTACGAATAATAAGATTTTTTATGGTCTAGATCAATTAGATATACAATTTCAATATAATAAAAAATTTGATATCATATCTTATTCGTCTCAAATATTTAGAAATATTAAAATTCTTACTGATATATCAACAAAAGTAAATTTAGGATTACTTTCCTTTTTTGATTTCCAAATAACCGAAGAGCCTAACCATAAAAAAAGATTTATTGGTAAAATAAAAAATAATAATAACGATGCAATCAATGTATGGGAATATCATTTTTTAAAGACAAATTCTGATTATTTTGATTACTTTACCAAGGGATTAAATTTTTATAAAAAGAAAAACTATAATTCTGCTTTAGAACTTTTTCAAAATGCTTTGGAAGTAAATCCAAATGATGAAATCAGTAAATTGTTTCTAAAGAAAATACAGGTAAAAATAGAACCAACTATAAAATCAAAAGAAGGGGAAGATCTCTTTTTATTATCTTGAGGACAAGAATTCCCATCTTTCATATTTTATAGGCAAGGATTTCTCGATTGCTTCTAACTTTTTTGTAATATCTGAAATTTCTTTAAAATTTGCCTTATTAACTAAAGCATCCGAGAGTTCTTTTTTTTCTATCTCTAACTTTTCAATTTCGATCTCTAATGTATCGAGCTCTTTTTTTTCCTTAAAGGATAGCTTTGGTTCTGTTTTCACTTCAATTGTTTCGGGTTGTGAAATATTAGTTTTTTTATTATTTATTTTATCTGTTTTAGATTTAAGTGAAAATTCTAAGTAAGATGAATAGGATCCAACAAAGGTTTCTAATAATCCATTTCCTTTCAAAATAATTAGGGCATCACTGACCCTATCCATAAAATATCGATCATGTGATACTACAATCATTGTTCCAGGGAATTCTAATACAAATTCTTCTAGAATAGATAATGTTTTTATATCGAGGTCATTTGTTGGTTCATCTAATATGAGAAAATTTGGATTTCTCATTAGTATTTCAACAAGGTACAATCTTCTTTTTTCTCCCCCGGATAGCTTATTTACTTGGAGAGCCTGTAAACCACCTATGAATAAAAATCTTTCTAACATTTGAGATGCTGATATTTTATTTCCATCTTCCAATGTTATATACTCTGCAACATTTTTTTTGATGTAATCTAAAACTCTCATTTCGCCTACTAAATTTTTTCCAACCTGGTCAAAGTACCCAATACTTGTATTGATACCCGGTTTTACAAATCCACTATCAGGTTCCAGTGCTCCAGACAGAATATTTAAGAGAGTAGATTTCCCGCTCCCATTTCTACCTACAATTCCTAATTTTTCATTTTTCTTAAAATAATAAGTAAAATTATCTATAATTTTTTTATCTCCGTATGACTTATAGATATTATTTACCTCCATTATTAATTTACCCTGTCTTTTTCCCATGACACTAAGCTCAAGTTTGTCTTCTTCTTTCTTAAAACCAAGTTGTATGGAGTTTTCTGCTCTATCTATTCTAGCCTTTTGTTTGGTTGATCTGGCCTTGGGCTGCCTACCTAACCATTCCAATTCCCTCCTGAGAAAACCTCTTCTCTTATCTTCTTCTTTTTCTCTAGACAATTGTAGCTCTACCTTTTTCTCTAAGTAGTAATTATAATTTCCTTTAAAAATAAATATTTTCTGATCTTCGATTTCTATTATAGAGTCCACTACTCTATCTAAAAAATACCTGTCATGTGTGATAAGCACTAATGCTTTGTCAGACTCCATTAAAAAGGTTTCTAACCATAGAATAGTTTCAACATCCAAATGGTTTGTAGGTTCGTCTAAAATTAAAAGGTTTGATTCTTCAATTAGAGATTTTACCAATTCTATTTTTTTAAGGGTTCCACCAGAAAATTCACCCATTTTTTTTGTTAAATCATCCAGACCCAATTCCTGTAGTATGGAACGAATTCTCAGTTCATAATCCCAAGCATTTAATCTATCCATCTCAGAGTGAAGATGGGTGAATTCTTTTTCATATAGCACTGGATCTGTTTCATACTTTTCACAGATGACCTCATATTCTTTAATTAATTTTATGATTTTACTATCACTCTTAAAAATATGATCCCGAATAGTGTCTTCTGGTAAATAAATTGGTGATTGTCGTAAAGATGATATCTTTAGCTCACGATTCCTTGCGATTTCTCCAGAGTCTGGCTCATCTGAACCCTGGATGATACTCAATAGGGTTGATTTTCCAGAGCCATTGACTCCAATGATTCCTATCTTTTCTCCTGCTTGTAGTCCAAATGTAGCACCAGAAAAGAGAATTTTATCACCCTTAGTTTTTGAAAGATTTTTAGCACTGAGTAGGTTCATCAATAGTTACTTTTGGTTGAAAACAAATAGGAAAGAAAGGCTAAAAAGAATTCCAATGATAGCTAGAACTCCATAAGTAGAATTGATCCAGTTTACAAATATAGTGCCATTTACAACTCTTCTTTCTTGGGCAACTTGCCTTTCAATTGGCTTTCCCCCTCGTATCTCAAGTGTAGCACTCTTGTTTATGTAAGGTAATTTAACACCTATCATTCCTTCGGGTCCCTTCTCTATAATTTGGTCTGCTTGGTTTATTCCCTCTATATGAAGTTTCATTTCGGGTGGATTTAAAAGAAAAATCTTTGAATTTTCTTTTTCGAATAGAATTTTATCTTCAATTTTTATCACATCTTCAGGATTAGCTCTTATATCATATGAAATCATTAGATCTGATTGACCTGGTAGTACAGCTCTATCAAATTTTCTTCCCATTATTCCTTTTTCCAAAGCAAGGGGTATACCCATTTTAGAATCTGACTGGGTATATTGACCACGAATATTATCTGCAATTTCAGGGATAAATATTTCTAATGAATTATCTGGAACGTATGATCTGGGAGGGTTTAAAGAGTTATTAAAAATATATACTTTTAAGAAGCGCAATGAATTGGACTCCCGTGTTATTTGTATTACTGATTTTATATCTAATGTGGAGATATCTGTTACTATCTCATATACAGTTATCTCCACAGGTTTACTTCGAAAAATAGGAGTAGGAGGAACCATTTTATTATAAGTTGCACCTTTGTACCTCGCTTGGAATAGAATAGGAGATTCTTCTGGAATATTAATATTTGTAATTTTTGTAGAACCAGAAAAACCATTCAATTCACCGATTGGCTGCATACCTGTAGATATTGCAATGAGCTTGAGACTATCTACACTTCCTTGTTTTCCTGTAGTACCATTTATAATTGTAACTTCAGGTGTCCATTCTCCCGGGTAAAGGGGAAATAAAAATCCAATGAAGAGGGAAAGAAGAAAGAAAACAATTTGTTCGTATATTTTTTTAATTATGTCGTTTGACGATTTTAAATTTATCCTCCATTTTAAAAAGGATTTTTGCTTATTTAGTAAGTGTATCATTTTTACCTCTGATTTTGCTGACTGGTTGCAAGTGCTTGACCTCTACATTTGTCCTTGCAGGGGGAGATGTCACAAGCTGAACTTAGGATCTGGTTGCTATTGTACTTAGTAGAAGAATTATTAGAAAGCTCTGCACTGACTACAAATAAACAAAGTACAAAAACTCGATTACATGAGTCCATGCATCCTGACGCTGGGGTAACGCTAACTGTTCGAGAGCATCCCAAGCTAAGAATAACTAAGAAGAATAGTGTTTGCAGTTTATTTGGTTTCACTCCATTTTCCAATCTCTCCTTTGGTGGGAACTTGGAAAGTATTTCCTAAATAAAAACCTTTTTTTTCATTGCAAACATCTTATGAAACGAATAACTGAAAGTATGAATTCCAATTTTCCCAATAAGTTTGATTGTATAGTAGTTGGTGGTGGGCACGCAGGGGCAGAAGCCTCGTATGTAGTTAGCAAAGCAGGATTTAAAACCCTACTTATCACAATGAATGCCGATACAATTGGACAAATGAGTTGCAATCCTGCAATTGGTGGTATAGCAAAAGGCCACATGGTTCGAGAAATTGATGCTCTAGGCGGGCTAATGGGAAAAGCAATCGATGCAACCGGAATCCAATTTAAGATGCTCAACACATCCAAAGGTCCATCAGTATGGGCACCAAGAGCACAGGCTGACAAAAAAGCTTACCAACTCTATATCAAGCATACTCTAGAGACAATGGAGAGCCTATCTATCCGCCAGGATTCAGTGGAAGATATCTTAGTTGAAAATTCTAAAATCATAGGGATTGTTACGGGTAGAAAATTTACGTTTTATACATCACACCTCATACTAACTACAGGAACCTTCCTCACTAGCCTGATTCATATTGGACAATTCAAGAGTGAAGCTGGAAGAATGGGTGATACAACAGTTAAAGGATTATCTAAATCTTTATCTAGTTTTCAATTTAAACTAGGAAGATTAAAAACGGGAACCCCTCCGAGATTGCATGCAAATTCTATAAATTTTGATGGACTAGCAATCCAAGATGGAGATGAAAACCCTTCCCCATTTTCATTTTCTACTAAAAAATTAGACAGAAAGCAAATTCCCTGTCATATAACGTATACAAATGAAGAAACACATAAAATTATAAATGATAATTTGGATTCATCTCCAATGTACTCCGGCCAAATTCAATCAACTGGACCAAGGTACTGCCCCTCCATTGAGGATAAAGTAGTACGTTTTGCTGGAAAAGATCGTCATCAAATTTTTCTAGAACCGGAAGGGTATGACACAAAAGAAATTTATGTCAATGGAATTTCCACAAGTATGCCAGAAGAAATACAATGGAAAATTGTACGCTCTATTAAAGGTCTAGAAGATGCTGAGATCATTAGACCGGGCTACGCTGTGGAATATGATTTTGTTGATCCAACTGAATTGACAACTGGCTTAGAAACCAAAAAAATAAAAGGGCTATACCATGCAGGGCAGATCAATGGTACTACAGGTTATGAAGAGGCGGGAGCACAAGGACTTGTGGCTGGTTTTTCAGTCATTCAAAGCTTAAGAGATAAAGAAGAAATCATATTTTCAAGAGGAGAGTCATACATAGGTGTATTGGTGGATGATTTAGTATTTAAAGGAGTAGAAGATCCGTATAGAATGTTTACTAGCAGGGCTGAGCATAGGCTGTTGTTGAGACAGGACAATGCAGATAAAAGGCTTATGAAATATGGTTATGAATTAGGTTTGGTAAGTGAAGATGATTTTAAAAATATGCAAGAAAAGTATTCTAAAATGGAAATCTTACGAAACAAAATTACTAGTACACATTTAAAGCCTAGCGATGCATTGGAATCTTTACTTGTAAAGAAAAATATTTCTTCAGTAAAGTATGGTGGTGACTTAGCTTCCTTTATAAAAAGACCTGAAATAGAATTAAAAGATTGTAGAGATGTACTACCCGAGCTCAATGAAATGAGTGAGAGTGATTTAAAAGTATTAGAAATGGAAATCAAATACGAAGGGTATATTAAAAGAGAACAGGATACAATTGAATATAGAATTAAAAATATGCAAATTCCAATTCCTGAAAATTTTAATTATGATATGGTTAGCGGAATTAAGAAAGAAGCTATTCAGAAATTAACTAAACATAAGCCCCCCACTTTAGAAAAAGCACTTCAAATTTCTGGAGTAGATCCATCCGATATTGATATTTTATTAATTCATATTGTAGATAAAAAGAAGTCACTCCAAGCTAAATAGCTATTCCAAAGATTACAAGATGATACTATTTAATTTTATCTTTTTAAACATAAAAAACAAAAAAAGATAATGAATTTTATAACGGGAAAAATTAAGAAATATATTTTTGAGCACCATAGTCTGTTAGTTATTTTTAAAAATGGATATTTAGCATACTTATTAATTTTACTATCATTTTTTGTTTTGGGTTCATGCACGATTTACAATTCTCAAAGTATAATTCCTGAGCTTAAAAATGGGACTATCAATTTGTTAAAATATGATTTTTCCAGAGATCCCATTGTATCATTGAATGGATCCTGGAAATTTTACTGGAATCAGATAGGTCATTTATCTGAAGCCAATGAATCTTTAGTTTACGTTCCATCCTCTTGGAATAAATATAAAATTAAAAATATTGAACTACCCTCTGAGGGATTTGCTACCTATAAAATCAATATTCTCATGAATGAATATAATAAGAAAATTCCCTATGGAATTCGAATACGTGATATAGGCACAGCTTACAAAGTATATTGGAATGGATCAATGATCTTAGAAAATGGTAGATTGGGTAAAGATTCCAATACACATATTCCAGACTCAAAATCACAGATTGGTTATATACTAGATATAAAATCTAATAATGAATTGTTAATTGAAGTATCAAATTTTAGTCATTGGAAAGGAGGACTATGGTCAGTAATAGAATTTGGAATTAGGAATGATTTAGAACACAAGAAAGATTTAGCATTATTTCCAGAACTCTTTTCCATTGGAGCATTTTTTATAATGGGCTTTTACCATCTCACCATTTTTAGTATCCGTAAGAAAGATTTTACTAGTTTATATTTTGGATTGTTTTGTTTAACAATTTTATTTAGGCCACTGACTACCGAAGAAAAATTTATATATACTCTCTTCCCGAACATAAGCTGGGAAATAGTAAGCAAACTAGAATATTTATGCCTATACTTTTCCACAATATTATTTAATTTATTTTTTACATCCTTATATAAAAGAGAAGTGAATAAGTATTTTATGTTTATACCTAGTGCTTTACTTTTATGTTTAATTTTTATAACTATAATATTCTATGCTAATATCTACTCTAATTTTGTAATTGTATTTCAGTTCATTGTTGTACTACAAGGTTTGTACGTTCTTTTAACTCTAATTAAAATTATCATTTTAAAAGAAAAATCTAAAAGATTAGCAATAATAGGTTTATTTGGATTTATTTTATTTTTTATAACTATTATCAATGATATTCTTAATTCTAAAAATTATATACAAACTGATAATTATGCACATATAGGTCTTATTTTTTTTATTTTATCTCAATCATATCTACTATCCTTTCAAATCTCTAAAACATTTTCTTCTGTTGAGAAACTTTCTGGATATTTAAGAATTTCAAATAGAAAATTAATATCATTAAAGAAAAATTTAGAATCAAAAGTAGAAGAGAGAACCAAAGAACTCAAAGAGAAAACTTCTAGAATAGAGTTGGTTGGTCGTATGACATCAATGATAGTTCATGACCTAAAGAATCCAATATCTTCCATAATTGGATTTGCTGAGCTTGCGGATGATAATGATATAGGTAGATATACTCGCTCTGAATATTTAAAAACAATTGAAATAGAAGCATATAGACTTTCGGATATGTCACATGATATACTAGATTTTGTAAAAGGTGAATTTAAAATCAAAAAAGAAATGATTTTAATTAGAAATTTTATCGATGAAATAATAAAATTTATCCAGCCAGATTTAAAACAATATAATATTTTAGTTAGTATAGACTGTAACTACAATGGTATTGCTTTTATAGATTCAGAGAGAATGCGAAGGGTATTTTTAAATATTTTTTCCAATTCTGTAGATGCTTTGATCTCTCAAGAAAAAGACAACCCAACCTTTTCTATAGGAACTTATGAAGAAAATAATATACTTACTCTAAAATTAAGTGACAATGGACCTGGAATTCCCGAACAAATCAAAGATAAGCTATTCCAACCATTTGCAACTTATGGAAAGTACAATGGTACCGGTTTAGGAATGGCTCAAGTCAAAGGTATAATTGAAGCACACAATGGAAATGTTAGCTACACATCGAATACGGAAGGAACTACTTTTTATTTAAAGATACCTATTTCAAGGGAAGTCAAATCACCATGAGCTCTTTTAATAAAATTAAGAATTTTATACTCCCGATATATGATTTAATTTATAAGAGAAATAATATTAAGTTTAAACAGAATAAAATGAAAAATAATTATTATATATTTATTTATAGTTATAAGATTCTACTAATTCTTTTCTTTACTTTATTAATTTTTAATTGTAAAGATAAAAATTCTTATGAAATAAAAGCTTCCAAAGGTGAAATAGATTTACGAAATATCAATTTTGATGATAACAACTCGGTTTCTTTAGATGGAGAATGGGAATTTTATCCAAATAAGTTTATAACATCTTCCGATTTGGTAGACGTAAAACCTGAGTACATTCAAGTACCTTTTGCATGGAATCAACAACCTAAGAATTATAATTCATACCCAAATCTTGGATATGGATCGTATAGATTAAAAATCTTAATTGGGAAAAACCTTCAATTACCAACTGTAAAGTTAAAATATATAGGTTCTGCTTATATATTTTTTTGCAATGGAAGAGAGTACCAACACTCAGGACACCCTGGAATAGATCAAAAAAGTACAACTCCTTCTATAACAATTAAAGAATCCACACTACTAAAAGATGACCAAGGAGTTTTAGATATAATATTGCATGTTTCAAATTATCAGATTTCTAATGCAGGCATAGTTCGCTCAATAGAATTTGGATCAAATACATCTATCTTAAACCAACAAGTTAAAGAAGATGCAATACACTGGTTATTTACAGGAATGATTTTTATAATGGGTTTGTATCACTTAGGTATATATTTTCTAAGAGTAAAGGATCTAACCCCACTCTATTTTGGTATTTACTGTATTTTATCATCAATTCGTGAGTTCTACATCATAGAACGTGGGATAAATAGAATTTTTATTGAAATAAATTTCTTTTATTGGATAAGGATTGATCAATTTTTCTTATTTTTATCTATAACATCATTTGCATACTACATGAAATCTTTATTTCCTAAAGATATAAGTAAATCTATCATAAGAATAGCCGCAATTGTTCATTTTTTACTTGGAATCTTAATAATTCTATCTCCTTTACATTTATTATTTATTTTTGAAGAGTTATCTAAAATCACTATTCCGCTTTTATCTTGTTACTATATCTATATAATCATAAAAGTATTAAAAAATAAAAGAGAAAGTGCGGTTCTTTTTCTTATTGGTTTTTCAGTTGTTTACTTATGTATTATTAATGATTTATTAGTTTCTATAAATTTATTGTCATCTGACAGATTACTACCGTATGGTATCACTATATTAATTTTTATTCAATCTTATATTCTCTCAAGTAGATTTAATCGTGCATTATATGATGCTGAAATTTTTAGTTTACAATTAGAAAAAATGAGTAAGGTAAAAGACGAATTTATGTCTAATTTATCTCATGAAATACGAACTCCACTTTCCCTGATTTATGCTTACTCAGAATTACTAAAAGATTACATCGGCCCTGATGAAGAATCTATACAAGCTTATGGTAATGATATAAACAGAGAAGCAAGTATACTATCTGAAAATATAAATGATTTAATGCTAGTTACCGATCTAGAAACTAAATTTAAAATAAAAGAAGAATTGGTTAGTATAGAAGATCTATTTAATGAAGCGTTGAGGTATCTACAATCACTAAGTGAGGAAAAGTATATATCCTATGAAATATTTAATCTATCAAATATTAAAATATTAGCAGATAAAAGTTTATTAATAAAGGTTTTTATTATAATTATTAAAAATTCTATTCTTTATAATTATAACAATGGAAAAGTAAAGATATATACGGAAGAAAATCAAAATTCTATACAAATTAAAATTGAAGACTACGGTCCGGGTATATCAGAAGAAGACTTACCTAGGATTTTTGATAAGTTTTTTAGAGTTGATAGTTCCATAACTTATAAGGTTAGTGGGGTTGGTGTAGGATTATTCATAGCTAAAAGAATCATAGAACTTCACAATGCTAAAATTAATGCAACAAGTATACTAGGAAAAGGTACTACAGTTGTATTACAATTTCCTAAAGTAACTGATTAGCAAACATTCCTAATGTCTATTTTGATTCATATTTAGCGGACTCAAATGAAAGCTCTTCTACTCCTTTTACAAGAGTAGCCACAATAGATTCTGAATTTTGGGAAATTGATTTTAGTTCTGATGCTTCTTTTGAAAAAACTTTTGTGCTATCAATAAATGATCTGACTCCCCCTTTCATTTCTGCTATTGCATTGTTCAATAAATTTGTACTACTTTTTGTGTCTTCAGATTCAGATTTTAAACTATCTAATTCATCAGAAAGAGACTCAAAAGAATCAGATTGTTTTTTTAGCGCATCCTGGAACTCCTGAAATACAACTTCCAATCCAGTTACTTCTTCTGTGATTGAATTGAACAACTCAGATGTATCTATTACATTTTCTTTAGAGAGAGAAATTTGAGTTCTAACATTTTTTATTAGCTTATCACTTGTTTTTAAGTTGCTTGCTGTCTGGTCTGCTAATTTAGAAATCTCTTGGGCAACAACAGAAAAACCCCTTCCAAATTCTCCAGCTCTAGCAGACTCAATAGATGCATTTAAAGAAAGCAAATTGATTCTATCTGCAATTTCATAAATTCCACTGATGACATTTAACATATCATTGTAGGAAGCTTGGATTTCTTCCATAGAAGCTGTGAGCTTAGAGAGATGCTTACTTCCTACATTGGCTTTATCCCTAGCAGTTGAGAGCCTTGCGTTGGATTTTGTAAGTTTATCTGTACCTAAAGAAGTATTTTGTGTGATGATGTCCCTTGTATTAGAAATTTTATTTGCATGTTCATACTGCAGAGCAGCATTTTGAGAGATAGACCGTACACTGTTGGCAACATCTTCAATTGTGAGGGAGATATTTTCAATAGAATCCACTTGGATTGTTGAACTCTTATGAATTGATTCAGATTTTTGTATTACAACATCAACAAGCGAACGTGTGGATTGAGATGCTGATACTAACTTTGGTTTTAAAATTTGGTTTTGATTGATAAGAGTTTGGGAATTGAATGTTTGGATCCATCCTTCTTCCATAATATTTTTTTGTAAAAAAGCAAAGTACATCAAAACACCAGCCTCAATAACAACAAACATTGCATGGTAAAACACAATCCCCCATCCATGACCATAGTTAAATATAACAATTGGTACAGTTCCAATAGACAATGAAAATTGTTGGAGCAAATTAAAAAGGACATGATGCAAAGCTATCGTGACCGCTGCTCCGAGTATTGCGTAAAGATTGCGATAGATAATTAAAAAGGCCATAGCCGAAAACACATGAAAATGCATTTCTATTCTTCCCAACTGAGCCTGGATAAAAATAGCACTGAAAAGCATGAGGATCACGCCATTTGCAACCTGTAAGGACTTTTCTCCTTTCCAAATATTATAGAGAAAAATGCCCAACATGGTGACTAAGAAGGATAAAATGATGGTAATCAACCATGTTCCATAGCCAATACTTAAGAGCATGCTCAAAGGGAAATGTGCTATAATAATAAATAATAGAATCTTATCATTTTTCTTGTTTTCTTTCTTGTGACGCTCAGTAATTGTTTCCGTTAATTCTGCCATTTATCATTCTCCAATTTGTAAAAATCTTCTAGGATACTCTTTTGAGACCTAAATGATGAGGGATATATATATCTCAATTTACCAGCTTTATCTATTAAATAAATAGTATCAGTATGACTTCTATCAGTATCGAGTGAATTGCCAGAAAACTGAATTTCAAGATCTGTGGTCAGTCCGGCTGAAAAATCTTTTTTTTTGCGAAAACCTACGAATTTTTCTCCCAATCGACTCACATACGACTGTAATATATCTTCTTTGTCAAACTCAGGATCAATACTTAAAAAAATAAATTTTGTGTTGCTTGGGGTTTGAGTGGAAAGTTTCCTCATTGTTTGCATGCTGTTTCCACAGATGGTTCCACACCTAGTATACCCTGCATATAAAAAAATATAAAATCCTTTAAAGTCAGAAAGTTTATAATTTTTATGATCATGACCTTCAAATAAATCATCAGACAATTCCCTTTGTACTTCAAAACCATAAGATTTTTTCCATGCACTTACTATAACTGGAGAAAAATAAAAAAAAACTCCAAATGTAATAACCACAAGGAAACTTATATAGAATCTTGCCCTCATGAGTCATCCTCAAGAAAAAATAGGAAAACTACAAGAAATTTTCCTGCTTGAGAGTTCTATTTCTCAAGAAATACTGACCACATAATGAAAGATTGGATATATGATATAACATTAAAACCTTTGTTTTTTAAATTAAACCCTGAAGAAGCTCATAGGTTTTCTGTAGGACTCTTGCATATCGCAGATTCTATGCCCGGAATCTTTAAACTTTTGGAAAAACTAACCACATATAGCAATCCACGATTGGAGACGAATGTAGCGGGCATCACATTTTCTAATCCTTTGGGAATGGCTGCAGGCTTTGATAAAACAGGAGAGCTGTATCCCTTCTTGAGTAAACTTGGCTTTGGGCATGTGGAGGTAGGCACTATCACAGGGGAAGGCCAATTGGGGAATCCTAAACCCCGAATTTTTCGATTTGAAAAAGAAGAAGCATTGATCAATAGAATGGGCTTTAACAATCCCGGGGCAGAAAAAACATATACTACAATTTCCAAACAAAAAAAAACAATCGTACGTGGGATCAATGCCGGAAAAACTAAATTGGTAGCTGCCGAAGATGCAGTATCTGACTATATAAAAACTTTCAAAATTTTATCTCCCTTAGGAGATTATGGTGTGATCAACATAAGCTCTCCTAACACACCCGGATTGAGGGGCTTTCAGGAAAAAGAATCATTTGTATCACTAATAAATGGCATTAGGGTTGGGTTGGGTGGTACTTTTCCACTGCCCATGTTTGTAAAATTAGCCCCTGATCTAAATGAAAGCTCATTAGGTGAGCTTTTAGATTTACTTCTAGATTTAAAATTAGATGGTGTAATACTAACTAACACTACTATTGATCAAAGCGTACTACCTTCCTACTCAAATTTAGAAACAGGGGGTATTTCTGGAAAAGTTTTACAAAAAAAATCCACTGCATTTATTAGACAAGCATATAGAAAACTAAAAGGCAGGCTCCCTATAATTGGGGTGGGTGGAATAGATGATGGTGCATCAGCTTTAGAAAAAATTCAAGCGGGTGCAGACCTAATTCAAATTTATACAGGATATATATATAAGGGACCATTTCTCCCCTACCAAATTTTGCAATACTTAGACCTTACTATGGAAAAATTGGGTGTAAAATATTTTAAAGATTTAGTTGGCTCAGAAAACTAAATTACACCTTCCCTCAAAATAGTATACCCCGTATCCTATTTTAGTTGACAGAAAAGAAATAGACCTTATCTTTGTGGGAGTGGGTTATTTCTTACTTTTGATTTCAGGATTTTATATGGGGCTTTTGGGAAGTGGCGGCTCTATTCTTACTCTTCCACTTCTACTCTTCGTACTTCATACGGAGGCATCAATTGCTGTGCCAATATCTTTGGGAATTGTTGGAGTATCATCTGGATTTGGAGTGATTGTAAAATCAATAAGTCATCACGTAGTCTGGAAGAAAGCTATCCTATTTGCTTTATTTTCTATGCCCTCAGGATTTTTGGGCTCAAAAATTGGAATAAAAATTGGCACTGAAATGCAGTTAAACCTTTTTATGAGCTTACTTGCATTTGTATTCGCATTCATGTTTCTAAGAAAAGAACCCAATAAAGCCCACTCTGAATCAAATGTGTACAAATCAATTTTTACAGCCATTTTGATAGGATTTATTACGGGAATAGTTGGTGTGGGAGGTGGTTTTTTTTTAATTCCCACTTTTCTTTATAGAGAGCACCTAGACTACCAAGATTCTGCCGGTACCTCTTTGGTTGTAATTTCACTAAATAGTATATCAGCTCTATTGGGATATTCCACCCAAATTGTACTACCCTATTTTGATATATTTATCTATGGGATGATTGCTAGTTTAGGACTGATAGGTGGGAATCATTTTTCAAAAAAAATTAGTACTGATGTATTAAAAAAAATATTTTCATCCTCCTTGGTGATTATATTTTTTATTACATTTTATCATATTTATATAGTAAAGGGTAATTAATGCTCTATCCTACTCAAGTGATCTATTAAATACCTTTGAATGAATAAATAAGTCATTATAATTATCTTACTATATTTTTTTGTAACTACTCACCTGAAAAAAATGGGATCTCAAGAAAATTAAAATTACAATCCATTATTGATATGTGCAAGAAACAGAAGCTACCAATTTTAGATTCTATTCTCTATGTATTCAACTTTAGTTCGTTTCAGTTTGCGATGTTAGTATCTTACATCATCACAAAGTAGTACAACACCCTGGAGAATTAGAGAGCAGAGCGAACGTTCGGGTTTCTCTTCTTTTTTGGTTACTTTTTTCTGCTCTTTACATAAAGAGAAGAAAAAAGTAACAAAGAAATTTGAGATTAAAGAAGAATTGAAATTAAAAAAAATTAGTTTTTAGAATTTATTACGAACTCGCTGAGTATTTACATTTTTTTTCTCGTATAGACTTTTAATTATTCCATTTTTATAAACAATAGTTTGTTTGTGAGTCAGATGAATTTCATTTTGATTTTTTAGAAAGAGGGGAATCCCATCACCTATGAGAACGGGTAGTCTTGAAATTGTTAATTCATCAATTAAGTTTTGGAATAAAAAGGGCTGAATGGTAATTCCTCCATCTATATATAAATTATGGAAATTTTTACTTTTAAAAAAATTTATGATTTCTACAGGAGAACCACTTATTATATGACAAAGCTCTTTAAACTTTTCTGGAATCACTATTCCTTTATTTGTAGCTATGTAGACCGGTATGGTGTATGGCCAATCTTCAAATGTAATTACTTTTTCAAATGTTTTACGTCCCATTAAGATAATATCTATATTTTTAATAAAATCAGAATATCCATAGTCTTCCGTACCATCTTGGTATAGGTCTAAAAAGTCAAGATTCCCATCTGTTCTAGCAATATAGCCATCTAAACTTACACCAAGAAATACGAAAGTTTTCATGTATTTCTTCTATATTGACCACCCACTCTATAAAGACTTTCTGTAATTTGACCTAAACTCAAATGTTTTACAGAATCCATAAGAGTAGTAAATATATTCTCTCCCTCAATGGCAGCCTTTTCTAAATTGGATAGTGCAATTTCACTATTTACCTTGTTTCGTATTTGAAACTCTTTTAGCCTATTGATTTGCAAGAATTTCTCTGTTTCTGTAGCACGTATTACTTCTCCAGGTATTTCCGTAGGACTTCCCTTGGAGTCTAAAAAAGTATTCACTCCTATGATAGGATACTCTCCAGAATGCTTTTTTTCTTCATAGTATAGGGATTCATCCTGAATTTTATTTCTCTGGTACATAGTCTCCATCGCACCCAATACCCCTCCTCTGTCAGAAAGTCTTTTGAATTCATCATAAACAGCTTCCTCTACTAGATCAGTGAGTTCTTCAATGATAAAACTACCTTGCAATGGGTTTTCATTTTTAGCCAAACCCAATTCTCGATTGATGATCAACTGAATAGCCACGGCTCTTCTCACCGATTCTTCGGTGGGTGTAGTAATAGCTTCATCGTAGGCATTTGTGTGTAATGAGTTACAATTATCATAAATTGCAGAAAGTGCTTGGAGTGTAGTACGTATATCATTGAATTGAATTTCTTGGGAGTGAAGGGATCTTCCAGATGTTTGGATATGATACTTTAGCATTTGGCTTCTTTCATTTCCTTTGTATTTATTGCGAATAGCTTTTGACCAAATTCTCCTGGCAACCCTTCCCAAAACACTATATTCTGGCTCAACACCATTTGAAAAAAAGAAAGAAAAATTGGGACAAAAATCATCAATTTTCATTCCCCTGGACAGATAATATTCTACAAAGGTAAAACCATTAGCTAATGTAAATGCCAATTGAGAAATGGGATTTGCTCCCGCTTCCGCCATGTGATACCCTGAAATACTTACAGAATAAAAATTTCTAATATTATTAAAAATAAAGTATTCCTGTACATCTCCCATGAGTTTCAGAGAAAATTCAGTTGAAAAGATACATGTATTTTGAGCTTGGTCTTCTTTTAATATATCTGCCTGAACTGTACCACGCACTTTAGCAATAGCTTCAGATTTAATTTTCTCATAAACTTCTTTTGGTAGTACTTCCTCTCCCGTAATACCTAATAGGAATAGTCCAAGTTTATTATTTCCCTCAGGAAGTTCTCCATTGTAAATGGGTGGACTTATCCCTAATTTTTCATATTTATCATGAATTTTTTTCTTCACAGATTCTGTAAGGTTGTTTGCATGAATGTAGATCTCACATTGTTGATCAATGCATGCATTTAAAAAAAATGCCAAAACAGTGGGCGCTGGTCCATTGATTGTCATAGATACAGAAGTGCTAGTATCACAAAGATTGAAACCAGAGTACAAAATTTTAGCATCATCTAGGGTAGCAACAGAAACTCCAGAATTTCCTACCTTTCCAAAAATATCGGGACGTTTGTCGGGATCTTCCCCATAAAGTGTTACAGAGTCAAATGCTGTTGAAAGACGTTTTGCAGCCTGTCCCCTAGACAGATAATGGAATCGCTTATTGGTCCTCTCGGGATTTCCCTCTCCTGCAAACATTCTAATGGGGTCTTCATTGACACGCTTATAAGGAAATACACCTGCTGTATACGGAAAGTATCCCGGAAAATTTTCTTTGTGCAACCATCTCAAAAGATCTCCCTTGTCTGTGAACTTTGGGGAAGATACCTTTGGAATTTTTAAACCCGTGAGGGAAGTAGTTGTATTACTAACTGTATGTTGAACTCCCCGGATTGTATATGTATACTCTGGACTTTCATAATTCTTTTTTATTTCGGGAAATTTTTGCAGTAGCTTATGATTTTCATCTGAGAGAGATTTATTTTTTTCTACTAGTATTTTTTTTACTTCATCAAATGTAGTAGGTGAATTTTTCAATAATTCTAGTGTAGTCTCCAGACTATGAATTTGTGATGCAATCTTAATTTGCAATTCAAGTTCTTTGGATTTTTCAGAGTGATCTTCCGTAATTTCTGCTAGATATCTTACTCTTTCGGGAGGCATAATTATAATTTTTTTATTTGCAGTGGGGTTGATTTTTGAATGGAAATTAACCTTTTTTATTTCAGAGATTTTTTCCAAAAGTGCATCATAAAACTGGTTAACTCCCAAATCGTTAAATTGAGAAGCATTTGTAGTGTAAACTGGAGCAGTTTGTGGTTCCCCAAATATTCCCCTGGATCGATTGAATTGTTTTCTTACATCACGTAGTGCATCCAGTGACCCTTTTCTATCCGATTTATTGATGGCAATGAGATCTGCATAGTCAATCATATCAATTTTTTCCAATTGGGATGATGCTCCGTATTCTGGAGTCATTACATAGATACTTAAATCACTCAATTCGGTAATCTGTGTATCACTTTGACCGATCCCTGCAGTTTCTAGCAATATGAAGTCAAAATTTGCATCTTTAAAAATACCTATTGTTGGTTCTAAAAATTTAGAAATAGATTGGTTCAGTTCTCTTGTTGCCAATGAACGCATAAAAATTGTTTCTTTATAGATAGAGTTCATACGAATTCTATCACCCAAAAGAGCTCCTCCTGTTTTACGTTTGGTGGGATCCACAGATAAGATAGCAATTTTCTTTTCTGGATAATCATAGTTCAATCTTCTCACCAATTCATCCGTTAGGCTTGACTTACCTGATCCCCCTGTTCCCGTAATACCAATTACAACTCCTGAAAACTCTTGGTTGCTTACATAACTAGACCTTAGGTTGCTTGGGATGGGTTGGGAGGTTTCGGTATATGTGATTGCCCTTGCGAGATTTGAAAATGGATACTGACTGGTAATTGGAATTGGAAGATCCAACAAAGAATAATCAGAATTCGAAAGAAGTTGGTTTATCATCCCCTGTAGCCCCATCCTCCTACCATCGTCAGGTGAGTATATTTTTCCAATTCCATAGGAATGTAATTTTTCGATTTCTTCCTGGAGAATAGTTCCCCCACCCCCACCAAAAATTTTAATATGAGGAGAGTGCAGTTCATCGAGTAAATCTTTTAGATACATAAAATATTCTAAATGCCCACCCTGGTAAGAAGTTAGAGCAATTCCTTGCGCATCCTCTTGGATTGCACTGACCAAAACTTCCCTAACAGAGCGATTATGCCCAAGATGTATCACTTCTGCACCTGTAGATTGAAGAATTCTTCTCATTATATTTATGGATGCATCATGTCCATCAAAAAGAGAGGCTGAGGTTACAATTCGAACCTTATTTTTTGTTTGGATAGGCTCGGGATTTACAAGTATCATAGGAATACGCTCCTAATGAAATATTTCAAAATATGCAGAGTTTTTCAATTAAAAAAAATGATGGAATAAATTTGAAAATTTATCTTTGAAAATGAGGTTTTTCTAGTCTATTTTTCTTGTAATAGAACTTTTTAAGAATGAAGACTCATCTTTCATGAATAATAAGTTTTACTTGTAGTACTTTTAAAACATTATTTTCAAGAGCCTGGGATTCATATCGACTTATTTTGGAACTAAGTGGCTTTAAAGCAGTGTTTAGAAATGTATCTAAGTTTGTTCCTATAGGGATAGAAAAAGAGTAGAGACCGGGCTTTTTAATTTTCTCGGTGAGTTCTTTGGCTCCGGTATAAACAATACCAGGAGAAACATAGGTGAGAATTCTTTTTTCTAAATCACTTAGTTTATTTGGAGAGAGAGTTTGAAAAAAGATTTTATCAGTAGATTTGGGGATTTCTGCTTGTAGTTTATTGGCTTTGTGAGACGAAGAAATTTGAGAATCTGTAACACAAAAATATATATATGGATTTGACTCCTTACAGCAAGAATCCCATGTAAAGTCAATATTGTACCACAACCCATTGAGATTTATTTTATTCCATATATGCTTACCATTTTTATGAGTAGTTGGATCAGTAGAATCCCCAGTAACATAAAATTGTTTTACTTTTGCAATTTCTAGTAATTTTCCTGCTAATAGAGCAAACCCAGAACATACAGATTTTTTCTCTTTTATTGCTGAGTATGGGGATCTATTTTTAAGTGAATAGTCGTACTTCACTGATTTAATAATAAAATCATGCACTACAATTAACTTTTCTAAATCAGTCATAGAAGATTTGATGGAAGTAGACACAAATTTAATAGCAAATTCTTCCACTGCTTTGGTTTCATGTGGAGCTTGAAAATACTTTATTTTAAGATCTACAGAACCATCTGTAGAATAATTTAACATAAAATCATTTATCAAAAAACCATTGTATCCAGAATTTAACGGGAGGATAGCGAGTGCATTATTAATTTTATCTATGAATTTTTTATCATTGGTGTCTGCCTTAAAACTTACAGACTCTTTTCCATTTTCTATAGCTTTTTTTAGTAAGAGTAACCATTCCATAGAATAAATATCGGATTTTATTAACAATTTTAATATATATTTTATATACAAATATTCTCTGTATCAATCTAAATTGTGAGGGATAGATAGTAGTACCTTTCTATTTATTATATAAAGTTATTCTTTTTGTGTATTTATTTTATAAGTACTCAGCGAGCTTGGAATTTATCTATAAGACTATATTTCTTTTTAATTAAAATTTTTCTGTTACTTTTTTCTTCTCTTTTTGGAAAAAGAAGAAAAAAGTAACCAAAAAAGAAGAGAAACCCGGACGGTCGTTCCACTCCCTAATCCTCCAGAGTATTGTATTACTAATAATTATCCTTCAAGGATAAACGGGGCGAGTAGTTATCTTTATGTAAATTTCTTTTTTGGACTAACATTCTACAAATAGTTTTCTTATTTATGGATATTTGCAAAGGAGATTTTACTTGTAAATTTTTTATATTTGGAAATAGTTGCAGATACGTATGCAAAAAAAATTATCTAGTTTTTACTATCAAATCTCCTTATTTTTCTTGGGAATTTTAGTAAGAGTATTAGCCAAATAATTTATATGGAAACAGGAGTCTTGGTTAAGTAGACTCTTATTGCTTTATCTGAATGAACTATTATACCTTAAATATTTTTAGATTTTTGCCTTTCTTCTTTTTTATATCATTTTTTTTCAATAACATACAACTTCACTCTATAGAAATAATTCCCAACATCAACCTAACCAAGGCTTTTGAATCAATTTAGAAACAAAGGAAATAAATGTATGTCACTCAAAATAAATCCACTCAAATCACTCCTTTCCCCATCCATCCAAATCTTGCTTTTAATGTTCCTGATCTTTTCGTCAAATCTTTTGGGAGAGTCTTACAGACAAGCAAAGCCCTGGATGGGAATAGCAATTGAAAACAAACCCAATGGTGTGGGTGTAATAGATTCCATACCGGGAACTCCCGCAGAGCGTGCTGGCTTTCTGAAAGGGGATCTTATAAGGAAAATCGATTCAACCCAGATCACTGACTCCGCCCAACTCATAGAGGTCATCCAATCCAAAGGAGTTGGTAACAAAGTATTGGTAGAACTGGAAAGAAATTCTAAAAATCTAAAAATAAGTTTACAATTAGAAGCAAGACCGGATGAACTTGAACTCCTCAGAAAAAAGCTCTCCAATACAAAAATTC
The DNA here is from genome assembly GCA_945887855.1 of Leptospira interrogans serovar Manilae. GTDB lineage: Bacteria > Spirochaetota > Leptospiria > Leptospirales > Leptospiraceae > JACKPB01. The sequence continues at coordinate 29,283 of CAMCZP010000029.1, forward strand.
CCCCGTTTCAATTGGAACGAATTTTAACCAAGGGAATGTATACTAACCAAGACATTGCTGCAAAAATCACTGTGATTGAATTTTGGGCTACCTGGTGCCCCGCCTGTGTGGGGAGTCATCCACGACTCTCTACATTCGCAAAAGAGAATCCTGAGATCAGGGTATTGGCTGTCTCCAATGAAAAGCGAAATGTGATAGAACCATACATAACAAAAATAAATCCCAACTTCATTCCCTTACGAGATTCGAACATTGAATTTAGTAAGCACTTTGGCGTATCTGCAATCCCTATGATTCTGGTGATAGATGGAACTGGCACAATCCAACACATAACGCTAGGAAGCGGTTCCAACATGGAAGAAGCCTTGAAACTTGCACAAGAATTAAAAAACTAAAAAAAATTATTTTTTTGTTGTATTTTTTAATTTTACTATTTTTATTTTGAATATGCGAAAATTTATAATTTTTTTATTTATTTTCTATTCTAATTCTATTTTTAGCAAAGGTACGGTTGTACTAAAAGAGACCAATACCTCTATACCCATTTGGTCTTACCTTGAAATTTTGGAAGATACTTCAGGTTCTCTCACCATAGATGAAGTCTCCCAACCTTCAAAACAGAACTTGTTCAAGCCCAATCTCGATCCAGTTCCAAATTTTGGAATTTCCAATTCTGCTTTTTGGATCAAGTTTACAATAAAAAATGAATACCCAAAAGAAAATTGGAGCCTAAGCATAAAATCCGCTCACATACATAGCATAGATTTATATATTCCTGAAAATAATCATTTTTCACATATATCTACGGGTAACCAATATCCCTTCAACCAGAGAGAATTTAAAAATGAATTCTTTAGCTTCCTCACTGAGTTCCCCGCAGAAGAATCAACTTATTATATTAGATTTCATAATACTCATGATGCACTTTTTGTGCCTTTGGAAATTTACCCTGCTTCTTTATTAATAGAAGAATTTATAAATGCTAATTATTTTTATGGAATTTATTATGGAATTATACTTTCTATGTTATTATATAACTTATTTATTTATCTTTCCATTAAAGAAAAAAGCTATTTTTTTTACATGGTATTTCTATTCTTTTTTGGACTACACATGTTAAAAGACAATGGATTGGCTTATAAATATCTTTGGCCTGATTTTCCAGAGTGGAATAGATTGAGTTTTGCCTTTACAATTCCTATGGCAAATATTCCTGCTATTTTATTTACAAAAAGTTTTTTAGAAACTAAAAAAAACGCACCACGTTTAAATATCCTATTAAATTTTTTTATAGGTACATTGATTTTTGTTCCCATTATTGTTTATTTACTAAATGGATTGGCAACCACAATAGAAATCGAAACTGCCCAGGCTGGAATCAATACAATTTTTCTTTATAGTGTTGCTGTCTATGTTTACCTCAAAGGTTTCCAATCCGCAGGATTTTTTTTATTGGCATGGAGTTCTTTCTTGGGTGGTGGGCTAACAGTCGTCCTCATGAATTTTGATATATTACCATATAATTTTTTTACTGCGTATGGACTTCAAATTGGAAATGGAATGGAAGTCACACTTCTCTCGCTTTCTCTGGCAAATAAAATTAGAATCATCAGAAAAGAAAAAGAAGATGCTCAAAATTTTGCGATACAAAAACAAAACGAATCCATAGAAACTTTAAAAAATGCTGATAAACTCAAAGATGAATTTTTGGCAAATAC
>CAMCZP010000030.1 GCA_945887855.1 Leptospira interrogans serovar Manilae
ATAGGAAATGAATGCTTCTATTGAAAATAAATTTTCAATAAATTTTGATCCCCTATAGTCTGAACTTAACAAGTGGTATCTAAGTGACTTTTCTATTTCTTCTCTTTTGGCACCCAATTCTTTTAACCTGAGGCCCATCTTAAAGAGAGTATAATTTGAAGTTTTAGAATTCTCTTTAGAATCCATAAGAAAATAGATAAATTCTATAAGCTCTAGAATATATCTATGGTGGCGATCCTTCTCTTTTGGAGAAATTTGTAATCTTTTTGAAAGTTCTGTACCATTATAAAATCTAACCATGTGTTACATTTCCTTCTAAAGATGCTTCTTTGATTAAATATTCTTTTCTAAATTTTTCTCCACAAATAGATAACAGCCTTTCCTTCAATAGCTTTTCAGAAAATTGAGCATCTATACAAATAATTGTGTCTAATATTATAACTTTTTTTATAAAATCTAGTCCTCTATAATTCCCTGATAAAATATAATTTTTTCCTATTTTCTCTATTAAATATAAGTTTGGTACAAAAGTATTTCTTTGTATATTTTTATCTCTAAGGTATTTAATTCCTAGCTTAAATAAATAATTTTCATTTATAAAAGTATTATTGGTATGATTAATTTTATTATCTATGATATCTTTATAAATAGATATTATGGAATAGATAAAAATAAATATCATTTCCTTTTCTTTTTCCGAAAGCTTAGCTCGAGAAGAAAATTCAATAGAATTATAAAAATAATCCATAATCTGAACCTTCTAATGTAATTTCCCCTGACTGTATTAATTTATTTAAAATAAATAAAATTCTACTTCTAGCTTCTAATTCTTCTTCTATAGAAACTTCAGTTTCTTTTTCCTTTTGAAATAATAATTTAGCAGATCTCTCCAATATATTTTCATAAAATAATTTCTTAAAGTCTAAATCTAAATTCTTAATAGCTCTTACAATAAATATATTATCTATTTCTCGTACTATCTTTTGAATTCCTTTTGAATCACACAGTAAAAGTTTTCTAAACTCTTTAGGTGCTACTTTTACCGAATCAATATTAGGAAGTACTGCATTTTTAATCTTTCTATAAAAATTACTATATTCAGTAATCTGATTTAATAAATTATCCGCATAATTTTCTGACTTATTTTCTAAGAGATAATCTTCACCAAACAAAGATAAAAGTACTTCAATAAGAATAGCATCAGAGAATCCTAATTGAATGGCATGTATTCCCTCCACTATTATTATTTTTTGTAGGAACTCTTTTCCATGATAGTCCCCAGCTAAGATATGTCTTGTTAAAATAGTTTGTACTTCAAAAGGATCTGTTTCTTCTAATATTAATTCTATTCCTAAATATAAAAATGTATCTTCTATACTTTTTAATTCTTGAGCTAATGCATCTGACCCACCCTCCCTATAAAGAATAGAATATTTAATTATTTTTTCTACAAGTTCCAAGCACTCTTCTTTTTCACGACTTCTGCATCTGATCCGATCAGTAAACTCATTCCCCTCATAAAATTCCTGCATACTTACCCCCGATTCCTATTGAGGAAAAAACCCATTTTCAAAGGTTCTTTCCTGCTAAAATAATCTTTCCACATTTTTTTGATGATCCCTTATCAAGAATAGCTTCAAGTTTTGGTTTTGATTGGTAATCCGCACAGATATAACATTTCTCTTCTCCAGTAGACAAAGGAGGTATCCAAAAAAAAATCTTCGTACAGTTCAATGCAGGGGATATTTTTCCTGAGTCTATTTTATATTCCAAAACATCTACACCACAGTATCCATTTAAATTCTTTGAAGTACAAAATCCATCTCCATAAACTGAAAAATTATTTATAAATAGGAATATTATAAATTTACTAAAATTTGATATCTTGTTTTTCATACTTAGTTTTAAATTTTAAATAAGAATTCTGATACTTCAAGATTTACCATTACCATTCATCAAAGCTGATATTTTTCGCACTAAAAATCTGGGTGAAAATCTTGTACTCTGAGCTAAAATAAAATTCATAATCCCTGAAATAATAACTACTCTTCCTGAATTCATTGCATCAAACCCAATCCGTGCAACTTCTTTTCCTGTCATTGTAAAAGGACTTTTAAATAAAAGGGTCTCTTCCATTTTAGCCCTCAACTGAAAAGCAGTGATTGTAGGTCCAGGGCACAATGCAGTTACCGTGATACCATGTTCTGCAACTTCTTCTGCTAAACCTTCTGAATAATGTAAAACAAATGCCTTAGATGCAAAGTATCCACTCATAAAAGGACCGGGTTGATAAGAAGCAACTGAAGCTACATTTAAAATTTTTCCTTTCTTTTCTTTTATCATCGCGGGAAGATATCTTTTGGTCAATTCAACAAGTGATGTAATATTAACTTGGATCATTCCCAATTCTTCATTTATGGGAATATCTGATACTCTTCCCTTTATTCCAAAACCTGCATTGTTGATTAGAACTTCTACATGCAAATTTTTTGATTGGGTAAAATTATAAAGGTTCAAAGGGGAATCTGCTAATGCTAGATCTAATGGATAGGTATATACATTGATTCCATACTTTTGCTTGAGTTCTTCAGCTACCTCTTCTAGCTTCTGCTTGCCCCTCGCTACCAAGACTAAATTTTTCTTTTCCTGACCGAACAAATGGGACAATTCATACCCAATTCCTGTTGTAGCTCCTGTGACTAATACTACATTTTCACTCATTTCCTATAACCTCTTTTCTAAATTTCTGATTGGTTCAATATTTATTTTCCAAAACTCTACAAATGAACATTGAATAAAACTCATCCATACTAGTTTTATTTAAAGATTTATTCAAGAAACAATTTATCATCTTGCATAGAGTTAGAATCTAAAATAGGTCTATAAAAGATGTTTTTACCTAATAGTTGTGTATATTTTTATCGTATTTTTCCCGATTTTAAAAAAAATGGTAAAAGTGAGGTTCTTACTATGGTTCCTTTTGGTAGAAATTGGATACAATTTCCCGGTGGCTACGAAGTTTCCCTAGCAATTGCCGGTGGTGGGTGTAAGGCTTTTTATGGTCTCGGCTTTGGGTATGAGATTAGAAAGTGGGGCGTTCAATTTAAAAATTTATCCGGTGTAAGTGCTGGAGCAGCTATGATTCTAGGATTGGTCTCTGAATCTGAAGAGAAAGGACTAGACTATATCTCATCTCTAATGCAACGAAACTCCAGTAACTTTCAGCTCTCACGTATGTTCAAAGGTCAGTCCCCATTCCCACATGAAAACATGTATCGCAGATCAATACGATATTCCATTGATATGGAAAAAATTCGTAATACTTCTATAAATATATATATCCAGGCAATAGCTGCAATACCTAAATTAGACAAATTTAAAGATATGATCAATAAGACTAAAATCATACCGCAGACCGCAAGTGCCTTTATCATGGATGAGGTAGATAAGCTGAAAGGGATTCCCTGCGAAAGAGTTGAAAAAATTAAAGATAAATGGAATTTTAGAGAAATTATTTATACAAATCATGATTTAAAGAATTCACAAGTAGTTGAACAAATCATTCTCAACTCTTCCTCTATTCCTCCTGTTATCTCTCTACAAAATGAAGGGAATACATATTTCTTCGATGGAGGATTGGTCAATAATTTACCTCTGGAGCTTTTTCCTAGAAAGGAAAAGAAGATCGGGATCTACTACGAAGACTCTACAATCTTTGGAAAAGATCCTGAAGTATTGAAAAATTCATTGCTCTTCAAACCTTCTCGAGAACTAAAAGTGACTTCTTTTGACTATACCAATCCAAGCGGTATTATAGATGCTTTTGAATTAGGAAAGGCAGATGCAATACACCAAAAAGAAACTATTTTAGAATTTACCAAAGTTAAATTTTTTGATTATCTCGTAGCTTAATGATTAACCTCAGTGTAAATGTAAATAAGATTGCAACTCTTCGAAATTCTCGGGGAGGAAATATCCCTGACCTAATCCAACACATTCAAATCATACTCGAAGCGGGAGCTCATGGTATAACTGTACATCCGCGTAGTGATGAAAGGCATATTACAAAACAGGATGTATTTACAATAGCAGCATTTTTGAAAGATTACAACCAGACATCTTCCCGAAAAATAGAGTTCAACATAGAGGGTGAACTCTCAGAGCGATTTTTAGGAATTGTTTTAGATACCATGCCTAACCAAGCCACACTAGTCCCCGTAACTCCCGGGGAAATCACATCAGACCATGGATTTGATTTTACAAAGGATAGAGAAGAATTGTTAAAGTACATTCCAAAGCTTAAAAAAGCAGGGATTAGAACTTCTCTCTTTGTGGAAACAGACATTGAAAACTTAAAAAATTACAGATCTATTGGAGCTGATAGAGTTGAATTTTACACAGGCCCCTTTGCGGATGATTTTGCAAAAGGAGAAGGAATGCCTTCCTTCCAAACCTACAGTAGAGCCGCAGAAACTGCTCTCTCTATGGGTTTAGAAATCAATGCAGGGCATGATTTAGACCAATACAATTTGGCAATATTTAAAAATCTTCCCGGGTTGAAAGAGGTATCTATTGGACATAGGCTAATTACCTACTCTCTAAAGGTAGGATTAAAGGAATCTGTCAGGGAATATCTTAAAATTCTTGGAGGAGAATCCTAGATTGGCTGAAGAAATCATCCTGTTCAATCAGTAAATATGCAGCTCTTTCTAGTGCTACTAACTTCTTCTTTTCATTTTTTTGAGAGGAGTGATTCCTAACTTCACCTAAAAATAGCTTTAAATAAGTTTTTGCTTTTTCAATATCCTTAGCCTTTGCATATTTTCTAACATATTTCCAATTTTGAGTGAGTGTGCTTTGGATGGTTTCTTCATCGTCTAGATTTTTCTTTTTAATAAAATAACCCACATCCCAAATGGAAGAATAAGGATCTGACTTTGCTTTTTCTTGATAGTATATTTCTTTATAATTTACTTTAGAAGGATTCCCATGTTTTTCGATTTCCGCTTTTAGTTGAGGAGTAATACATTCAGAGAGACCTCCAAAATTTAATAGAGTTGAGTTTATCAAACCATCTTTTAAAAGAGGAATCATTATTTCTCTAGTCTTGGCTTCGTCTGTTCCGCAAACCATTTCCAATCGAGTTAATATACCCAATACTTTTGTTTCTTCTTTCTGTTCTAAAACTTCAGGCTTTCCTAATTGGAGTGCCATTGTTCTCAACATACTTAAGTAAAGGGGATCTTTGGATGATATGGTTACTGCTTTTTGAATTGCACTAAAACTTTCTTCATAGTTTTTCTGATTATAAAGTAAAACTGCTAAATTATAACAGGAATGAGGATCTGAGAGAGAAAGGTCTTCACATCTAGTTTTAAGAGTGTTCAATGATCTAGTTCTGTCATCCTCATCACCGTAAAAATCTATAATTATTTTCTCACTCAATCCCAAGTATTCAGGATTAATACCTGGCTTAGTCAAAATACGAAGCATTCCCGATTCTTCATTGGCTGATGTGCATCCTTCAATAAATCCGAGACATAATACAAGAAATAATAGAATAGATAAAAGGATTACGTTTTTTTTATCTAATTTTCTAACTAGAATTGTTATACGTTTTGAAAATTTAGCTTTTTTCAAGAATCCTAACCTCCTATTCAAATTAAAAAAATCCAAGTATATATTGATTTAAAATTGAATCCTATTCTTATGCAAACTAAAAATTAGTATTACTATTTAAATAATTTGAATAAAGAATCACTATTTAAGGTAAATTCCAATTTTATAATCATAACTATTTTTTAATTCAAAAAAGAAAAAAATAGGTTTCTATAGGAAAAAAAATCTTTTATGACTTGCAAAAAATTTTCAACTATTAGACCGTCAATTTTATGGGTTTTAATCAAGCCCTATTAGCCTGTTAACTGTCTTTAATGAGGACTTTTCATTGGCATAATCACAAAATTAAAATTAATCAATAGGTTGTAAAAGCCGGAGGAAACAATACATGGCAGACATGGAAAAAATTAAAGCGATTATCGTTGAACAACTCGGAGTTGACGAGTCTGAAGTTACTCCAGAAGCACACTTCATCGATGACCTGGGTGCTGACTCTTTGGATACTGTAGAGCTAGTAATGGCTTTAGAGGAAGAATTTGGTATCGAAATCTCTGATGAAGATGCTGAAAAAATTCAGACAGTTGGTGACGTCGCTAAATTTATCGATAAACTCAAGTCTTGATGAATCTTTAAAATCGGTCTTAGCTACTAAGGCCGATTTTAATTATAAAAGTATACCATTCATACGATTCCCTCTAATCCCAATCTTTCCACCAATCGAAAGCAGCAACTAACTTCTTTTCTAAATAAATTATCTATCCCACATTCTAATTTATATTATTACAACATTGCTTTTATTCATAAATCTTATAAAAATGAAACCACAGAATCTGTAGAAGACAACGAACGATTAGAAATATTAGGAGATTCTGTTTTATCTCTCCTCACTGTTGAGTTTATCTATAAAAAATTCCCAAATATTCCAGAGGGAAAAATTGCTAAAATTAAATCTCATGTTGTATCTGAATCTGTACTGAGCCAAATTGCAGATTCATTGGATCTCTCTGAAATCCTCATTTTAGGAAAGGGTGAGAGAGATACAGGGGGAGCTTATAAAAAAAGTAATCTCGCAAATTTACTAGAAGCTTTATTAGCAGCAATTTATCTTGATATGGGACTGGAGACCACAAGAAATTGGTTTACACCTTATTTACATAAATATGTAACTGATACCAAGCGTTCTCCTGATACTTGGGACTCTAAAACCCGACTCCAAGAGTATGCCCAAAAAAAATATAAAGTTCTCCCTGTTTATCAAATTATTTCTGAATCGGGTGCAGATCATGATAAGGTTTATACAATTTCTGTAAGCCTACCCAACATAAATGCAATTGGCATAGGTAAGAGCAAACGAAGAGCAGAGAAAGAAGCAGCACAGATTCTATGGGATAAGGTAAATCCCAAGAAAGATAGGAGGCAATTAGATGGTTAGTTTCCTTTACAAATATAAAAAATTACGTGTGAGAGTTGCTGGCTTGATTGAAGATAATGAAGGCCGTATACTGCTTGTAAGACAAAATAAGAAAAAAAAAGATTATTGGCTACTCCCTGGAGGGGGTGTTGAGTTTGGAGAAACTGCAATTGAAGCCTTAGAAAGAGAGCTTTTTGAAGAGTTAAATGTAAAGATAACAAACCCTGAATTTTTATTATTGAATGAAAATATTGATCCAAGAGGGGGAAAACATCTCATTCAGCTTATTTTTTCTGCGGGAATAAAGGAAACAGTTCCAGCTATTTCAAAGAAAGAAAAAAAGATAGTATTAGAATTTAAGTATTTCAGTATAGAAGAGCTATCAAAATTAGAAATTAGACCAGATATAAAATCATACCTACAAACGAGAAATAAAAATAAAAAATCTATACATATTAAAAGCGAATGGATTCAAGAATGAATATCTTATCAGAAAGTGTAGTAAATATATCAAATCATACTTACAAAGTTATTCTCTCAAAAAATTTTTTGGGTCTTAGTAAGGAAATTTCATTATTAAATAATATTTCATCTATTAATATCATCACTGAAAAAAGAATAAATGAACTCTATGGAAAAGAACTTAGCGAAGAATTAAGTATATTAAATATACCATTTAAATTCATAATTATCAAAGGGAAAGAATCTAATAAGCATATATCAAAAGTTCGTAATGTTTATAATTCTTTGATAAAAAATGGTGCAGATAGAAAATCTGTAATACTGGCATTGGGAGGGGGTGTTGTTGGAGATTTTTCTGGTTTTATTGCAGCAAGTTTCCTAAGGGGTATCAGATTTGTACAAGTCCCTACTACACTTCTAGCTTGTGTGGATTCTTCAGTTGGAGGAAAAGTTGCAGTAAATGCCGATCTGGGAAAAAATATGATTGGGGCATTCCATCAACCCGAATTAGTCTTTGCACCTATCCATACCCTCATAAATACACTACCGGATAAAGAGTGGAAGTGTGGTCTTTCAGAAGTTCTAAAACATTCCCTTTTAGAAGGTGGTACATTTTTTGAATTTATGAAAAATGTAAATAGGAAAGATTTAAAAAATCCAGAAACTATTTCAACATTCATTAGGGAGTCTGTATCCTTCAAATCAAAAACAGTATCACAAGATCCTAAAGAAAATGGGATTCGAGCAGTACTAAATTTGGGACATACAACAGGACATGCAATTGAATCATTGCTAAATTATAAGAAACTATCTCATGGAGAGGCAGTTGGTATAGGGCTTATAACTGCCCTATTCCTCTCTATTAATAAATTTAATTTAGATAAAATCACTTTGTCTGATACAATAAAAATTATGAAAAATTTAAAACTCCCTTTTAAAACAAATTTAGAAAATAAACAATTAATTAATCACATGAAACATGATAAAAAAAATTATAATGGTAAGATTTTTTTTATTTTATTGGAGAAATTGGGAAATCCTAAATTTGGGATAGAAGTTACCGAAGAAGAAATTTACCAAGCATTAGAAAACCAAAAAAACATATAGTTTCAAATGGATATATTTAATCCAATCTATCTATTAAAAGAAAATAAGAGAGAATTATCTGAAGATTTAATTTTATATTTATATATTTTAGTACTAATATTTATAATTCATAATATAACAAATTTAATCTTATCCAAAACATATCCAACAAATGATACTACAATTATATATAATAGAAGAAGAATAACTAGATATGCTTTCTCTATTTTAGGTATAGTTGGTATAATTCCTGTTTTTTATTCTAGGATTGGGAATCTACCTACCATTCTTGCCTTTACGGGAGCAGGCGTTGTAATATCTCTAAAAGATATTACTTTGAATTTTATAGGTTGGTTTTTAATACACAGTAATAATGGGTTTTCTTTAGGAGATAGGTTGGAAATTGATGGAGTAAAAGGTGATGTAGTAAATATAGGAATAATGCGTTTTACACTTTTAGAAATAAGTAATGATGACTCTTCTGATCAATCTACAAATCGCCTTGTCCATATCCCTAATCATCAAACTCTAACAAAAAAGTTGTATGTATCTTCAGGAAAAATGGAATTTATTTGGGATGAATTAAAAATAGTTCTAACTCTTTCCTCTGATTTTGAAACAGCAGAGAAAGTATGTAATGATATTTTAAAAGAATTTATAGGTACTAATGAAAAGAAATATAACCTTGAAGAGAGATTTAGGGGATTATCAGAAAACTATTTATTAAAAATAGGTATCACAACTCCTATTGTATATACAAGTGTACAAGATGGAGGAATACTTCTTTGCTTAAGATATCTTACTAGAATCCAAGAAAAAAGAGACATTAGATCTAAACTATTCATAAAAATACTAAAAGAATTTAGAAATTATTCTAATATAGAAATTTTTGGAAACAAACATTCTTTATTTCTTGACCGAAAAATTGAATAATTCTAATTTAGTACAAGTAAAAGTTTGCAACACAAAGGAGAGAAAATGGCCTCTATTACACTCAAAGGAAATACAATTCACACAATAGGTGAGCTCCCAAAAATAGGGATTAAAGCACCTGATTTTAAGTTAACTAAAGGAGATCTTTCAGATGGAAGCCTTCATGACTTTAACGGGAAAAGAGTTATTTTAAATATATTCCCAAGTATCGATACAGCAGTTTGTGCAACATCAGTAAGAACATTTAATGAAAAAGCATCTCAGCTTTCAAATACTGCTATTCTTTGTATTTCTGCAGATTTGCCATTTGCACATGGAAGATTTTGTGGTGCAGAAGGTATAAAAAATGTTATCACAATGAGTGAGATGAGAGATAAAAATTTTAGTGAATCTTATGGTCTCCGTATTCAAGATGGACCTTTAGCTGGATTAATTGCAAGGGCAGTTGTTGTTATAGATGAAAAAGGTAACGTTATTTACACAGAACTTGTTCCAGAAATCACCCAAGAACCTAACTACGAAAAAGCACTTTCTTCCTTAGGATAGTACATTTTAGCTTTTTGTGGATTGTATACTTTCCACAAAAAGTTTATAAGACTGGAGCGGTCTGGATACTATGCGAAAATGTATTTTTCCAGATTTCTGATTAGAAATCTGGGTAATAGATATAATTCTATTATATTTACTCAAATGTATCATGTGTTCCTAAATAAATTTGAATAAAACGGGGTATATATGTCGATATAATATATATTTCTATTATGCCTGAAATAGCATAGATAGAGTATAATAAATAAATATAATTATTATTACTATTTAAATCAGGAAATAAAAATGTAACACATATCAAAACCAATATAAAAAAATTTAAAGCCGTTCCCCATTTAGGTAATAACCTAGGTTTAACTTTAAATTGAATTTTTTTCCATAACAAAAGAATAGGAATTGAAAGTAATTGTGAAATATCTCGAATCAGAATCAAGATATAATAAAACAAAAGAACCTTATTCACAAAATATAAATAAGTAAAAATTGAAATAACAACTATTTTATCAGCAATTGGATCCATTATAGAACCGATATATGAAGTCATTTGAAGTTTCCTTGCGAAAAATCCATCAAAATAATCTGTTAAAAATAGAATAATTAGAAAACTAAAAGATGTGTAGTACAAACCATTGTCTAAATAATAAATAGAAGGAAAAATAAGAAATATTCTCGAAAAAGTTAGAATATTCGGGAGTAAAAGTAAATCTTTCATGGTTCTTTGACTTCAATAAAATATTCCTTTTTTACTTTATAACCAGATTTACTCTCAATCACTAAATCGTAAAAGCCAATTCCAAGCTCAGTAGGGTCTACTACAACTTCAACAGATGTAGTTTGAAGATTGTAAAATTCTTGTTCTTTGCCTTTATCTTGATTTTCTAAATATATTTTACTAATATTTTTAAAGTTAGAACCATTTATTTTAATCAAGTAAGACTTTGCATCCTTAAGTAGTAGGTAGTACATATTGTTACCTAGCACTGGTTCATTTTTAGGTACATTAGGATTTTTAGCAAGTGATAGTTGTGTGTTTGTAGGAAGGTTTATAATTTCTTTTCTTTGCTGAGCGACCTCTAACCTAACCTCATTTTTTTTTTGTGGTGTTAGATAAGAGACATTTGATACAACTTCTTTCCCTATACGAAGAATGTCCCCTTTCTCAGATTCTAAGAAGATAAAAGAAGTATTTTGACCGATTATTTTTCCAGTAAGAAGTGTGCCATCTTTATACCTAACAGAGTCGGAAAAAAGAACGGTTCCAAAGAGTACAATATATACTGTTAGGGCAAAATTTACTACCCCCATACACAGTTTTTTCATATTTAAATTTAAATAAAAATTGCAGAATAAGTCAATAGTTTTTTGGGTATAATAAAAATTCAACTCTACTTTGTTTTTAAGGAAAGAGTAAAAGGATTTGGAGTTTGTACTAAAAAATAGTATCCTATGTAGATATACTTTTTTTATTTTCCTTCTTGCCCTTATCTTGAATTTGAATCACTTTGCTAGCATGAGTACATCCTATTTCAAGATCCAAGGAAAAAATCCCCTTTCAGGAACAATCACTCCTCAGGGAAATAAAAATGAAGCCCTACCCCTTTTGGGTGCAGTTTGCATGATAAAAGGTAAAAGTATACTAGAAAATGTACCGGACATTAAAGATGTCACTATGTTAATGGACGTACTACGGTACTTGGGTTTTGAAATAACTGAATTATCGAAAGGAAAATTTGAATTTAATAATCCAGGAAATATATCTTCTGATTTACCGATTGAAATGTGCAATAAAATTCGTGGTGCAGTTACACTAGCAGCTCCTTTACTTGCAATCAATGGTAGAGTATTCCTACCCAGACCCGGTGGAGATAAAATTGGTAGAAGAAGACTCGATACTCATATGCTTGCATTACAAGCATTAGGTGCACATATAGAAATCTTTCCAGATGGCTATGAAATCAAATCCAGCAAATTAATTGGAGCAGATATACTTCTAGATGAGGCATCTGTTACAGGCACAGAAAATGCAATAATGGCGGCATGTTTTGCGGAAGGAATTACTACTATACGACATGCTGCAAGTGAACCTCACGTGCAGGGTCTCTGTAAATTTTTAAATCATTGTGGTGCCAAAATCTCAGGAATAGGCTCCAACATTATCACAATAGAGGGTATAACATCTCTTCATTTTCCAGAAAATACATCCCATAGGATAGGATCTGATTACTTAGAAGTTGGTAGTTTTATTAGTCTTGCTGCAGTGACCGGAGGAGAACTATTAATCCAGGATGTTCACCCTGATGACATACGTATGATTAGGATGGTTTACTCCAGATTAGGGATTGAAATTCGTCATACAGAGAAAGGAGTTATTGTTCCCGCAGATCAAAAAATGGAAGTCGTACCTGACTATCATGGGCAAACTCTCAAGATAGATGATTCTCCATGGCCAGGATTTCCTGCCGATATGACTTCCGTTGCATTAGTTACTGCAACTCAATGCAATGGAACCGTAATGATACATGAGAAAATGTTTGAATCGAGATTATTTTTTGTTGATAATTTAATAGCTATGGGTGCTCAAATAGTTCTCTGTGATCCTCATAGAGCTTTAGTTATTGGAAAATCAAAACTTTATGGTCAAAAAGTAGTATCACCTGATATACGGGCGGGGATGGCTATGATAATTGCTGCCCTATGCTCAGAGGGAACATCGTACATTCATAATATAATCCAGATTGATAGAGGATTCCAAGAGATAGATAAAAGACTCCAATCAATTGGTGCACAAATTGAGAGACTCCAAGAGTAGATATGCTAGATAGAAAAAATTTTTTCAAAAAAGGAATAGCCTCTTTATTTAAAACTGTAAAAGAAACTGAGGATTTGGTAGCAGAGGTTCCTGTCATTATCAAAGAAACCCTATCGGAAAAAGTTACTCTTGAAGATGAGATCTCAGCATTCCGTAATATCCCTGAATTTTCAAAGTCAAAAAAAATAAATAAAAATCTAAAATCAATACCTGGAGCAATTAAACCTTTAGAGAAATTTAAAACTAAATGTAATTCCTGTGGTGATTGTATTTCAGCTTGTCCTCATGGCACTATCTTTCCTGTTTTTGATCAAAAAGAAAGTAGAAATTTCCCTTTTTTAGACCCTAACTTAGTTGCCTGTCAGCTTTGTAAAGATACTCCTTGTATTTCTTCTTGTAGTACAGGAGCACTTAAGCCTTTAAAGAAAAAAGAATCTATAAAACTAGGTCAAGTAAAGTCTCTATTTCACAACTGCCTAAACTCTTCAGCAGATTCAAAAATTTGCACGTCCTGTTTGGACATATGTCCTGTGGAGGATGTTGTCAAATTTCAAATAAATAAACCTATATTCTCAAAGACTTGTACTGGTTGTGGGCTATGCGTTCAAATTTGTCCTACATTTCCAAAAGCACTTCAGGTTAAATGATTTTTTCCAGAAAAAAATTTTTAAAAAATGCAAGGAATTTTGGATTGGGTCTCACTCTAGGAGGACTTTCCGAGATACTATCTGAAAAAACCTCACGTGAAGAAAAGATAATTGTTATTGGAGCTGGTGCCTCCGGTCTATACGCCGCTAGACTTTTGAAGGATAAAGGTTTTCCTGTTACAATTTTGGAAGCTAGTAGTATATTTGGAGGAAGAATTAAACCTCTCTTAACTTTTTCAGATTATCCTATAGAATTAGGTGCAGAAGAAATTCATGGTGAAAAGTCTTTATATACTAAATTATTAAAGAGTAATAATGTAAGTATATTTAATTCATCTATCTCTGAAAATTACTATATGTGTAATGGTAAATTAAAAGATGAAGCAGAAGCTGAAGCGGATGAGAAATTTACAAAAGTGTTCAAAATAATTGAAGATATTAAGCTCTACAAGGGGCAGGATATATCTGTGGATACTTTTTTGAAAAAGAAAAATATTGACAATGGTTATTATCATATAGCAGAAGCTATCCTAGGAAATGAACATGGTACTAATCTAAATAAACTTGGGATGAAAGCTCTCGCTAAAGATTTAAATTTATGGGATGCTGGATCTGAAAATTTTTTGCTTAAAAATAGATCTCACCTTTCTGTCCTAGAAGAAATTGTTAAAATTAAAGATCTTTATATAGTTTATGATTTTGCAGTAAATAAAATAGATTACTCGGGCAGAGGTGTAGTTATCTATGATTCCAAATGGAGAAAGATCGAAGGAGACAAAGTAATCTTAACAGTTCCAATAAGTATCTTAAAGCAAGGAAGTATTGAATTTATTCCTAGTCTTCCAAGTGATAAGCAAAATGCTATAGATAAAATAGGAATAGATGCTGGAATGAAAATCATATTAAAGTTTACTAAGCGATTTTGGGAAGAGTCCACAGGATCTATTTATAGTGATGGTGTGATACCTGAATATTGGACTGCAGGAAAATTGAGAAGTGTAAATAACAATATCTTAACGGCATTTGTAAATGGTGATAAAGCAAGTTATTTAAGTTCCATGGGTAAAGATGCAACCAATGAAATATTATCTGATCTAGATCGAATATTTAGAAAAAATGTTGCATCTAAATCCATAACAGATTCCTACATTATGGATTGGAATAAGGAACCATATATCAGAGGATGTTATTCCTACCCTGTTATCAATGAAGGTAATTCCAGGGAAGTATTAGCTAATTCCATCAAAGAGAAACTTTACTTTGCAGGAGAAGCCTCAAATACAGGTGGGCACTATGGTAGCATTCATGGTGCATTAGAATCTGCAGTGAATGCAGTTAAGAGCCTTTTAGATGACCTATAAATTGAATTTTATAAAATCTCTAATCCAATTTAAATATATTTAGTCAATTTTTTTAGAAATCATTTCTCTAAGTTCCATAGCACTTAGATATAAACTAGTGAATGTATTTAGGTGATTCGTTGCGTCCTGAAGACTGGCTTTATATAATATTCCATTTTCCATATTTTCCTTAAAAATAATCAGAGGATTTTCCTTTTCCATTTGGACAATATTTCTTTCAAAATCATCTAGAAGTGTTTTCATTTCTTCTTTATCAGTAGGTACTTTCCAACCATTGCTCAATGTTGCCATAGAGTATAAGTTACTGAAATCATGTTTCTTTGCAAATCAATTTAAAGAAATTAAGTTTAAAATTGACTTAGGAATTATACCTTAAAAAAATTATAAATACTTGGGGGTTCTTATGAATTTTGTGAGGGTATGGAAAGAATTAGATACAGAAGAAGTAGAAAAACAGTTACTATTGGTAGATGATCTTTATGGTACCTGTGCTAATTGTAAGAAATTAGGACTGAATTATTTAAAAGATAAATCTTGTCCTTCATGCAGTACTACATTTAAATATATCGCAACAACTCTAAAAAATCCTGCAGATATCTCAAAGCTATTAAATAGAATGAAAACCAGTAATATTAATTTAATATTGATCGAAAGAGACGACTATAAAAAAGCACAAGCAAAAGATGCACTAAAAGATTTATTCAAATCATAAATATAAATAATATCTAAATAATGATTACATTAATGGCGTTCCTGCAAAAAGTCTGTTTTTGCAATTTTATATGCAAAAATTCTAGGCTTTTTTTCTCCAGCTGGCAGAAAAAGATACTTATTGTAGTTACATCATTAATATTATTTATTAATATTTTTATAAATATTAATATAATAGGAAGTGAAGTCACAGACTCTTTTTCATTTCCAGGAGGAAAACTCCAAAGAGTAGATGGTATCTGGGAAGAAATAAAAGGAAATCAAAGTAGAATTTTAAATGAAGGCGGAAGAGATAAAGATTGGGTACTACTCTTAGACATGAATAAGAAGCTCTTGTACAATTTACCATCTAAGGGAGGTCAATCTTATTGGACTACAGAGTCTGAAAAAACAAAATGGAAACCCTGGCAAATTGTAAAAAGAGATATAAATTCAAATGATAATTCTTTACTGACACTTTGTCTAAATCCAGAAGAAACAAAACTATTAAAAATTATTACTCAATATAGACTTTCCCAAAATCTCCATCCCATATCCCTCTCATCTTCCCTAACAACTTTAGCTAAAATCCATTTAAAAGATTTAGAAGAGAATCCCCCAGCTATCGGTTGTAGCTATCATAGTTGGTCTAAAAATGGTCCCTGGAAACCATGTTGTCATACTAATAATTTAATTAGTATGGAATGCTCATTTTATAAAGCAAAAGAACTAACCGATTACAAAGAAAACTCTTTTGAACTACTCTATTTTGAACATGAGGATAAAGTATCAATTCCAGATAGAGCTATAAAAAATTGGAAAAGCAATCCGGATTTCAACGACTTTCTATCAAATAATAATGACTGGAAAAATTTACACTGGAGAGCCATGGGAATTGCTGTAAGTAAAAGATATGCTATAATTTGGTTTGGAACAGAAAAAGATACTAAAGATATGCCTAATATATGTAATTAGATGATATTGTATTTTATTAATTTTCTCTAGTAGAACAAAGATATCTTCAATCCCTATGTTTACTTTTATTGAGTGTTGAATCTGTTGGAAATATCCTATTTTAATGTAGCAATAAAATAGGAATAATTTATACTTGGATAGAAAGCATTAATTGCATCTGGAGATTTGTAATGGTAGATTTAGAAGATTTATTTTATTTGGATATCGTACTAATATGTGGCTTACCCGCTTGCGGAAAGTCTCAATTTGCAAAAACTCACTTTAAAACACAAAATTTCAAAAGGATCAATCGTAAAGAAATACGAAGGCTCCTTTATGAAATGACGAATTTTGAAGATGCATGGTCTGAAAAAGAATTCTCTTCAGTTGATGAGGGACTTGTAAAACAAATTGAACGAAAGCTCTTAGAAAATTTACTACAAAACGATCAAAAAATCCTCGTCGATAATACATCTGTCTCCGCTGCGTCCAGAAAATCATATTTACAGCTAGCAACTCAAATGAAAAAAACAATTGGTGTTGTATTTATGAATACTCCCGTACAAATATGTATGGAAAGAAACAGGAAAAAATCTGATCCCGTCCCGGATCGTATCATTTCAAACCTAGCTGCCGCTATCGAACTACCAGATACTAGGGAAGGCTTCAAAGAAGTTGCAATTATAAAGGAGTGACTGCTCATTTACTAAGATAATATAGGGTTTTTGAAGGTTTTTTTATATTCTTAATTTGAAAATAATCTTTATTTAAATTTCTAAGGATATGATAATATTCACACTTCTATTACTGAATTCGAGTAGCTCCAAAAGTGCTTTTTAGAAATATGACATAAGGAGAAATACCTATGAACTCTTCTTTTTCTATTGAATCACACCCCATTTCCAGAAATTCAAAACCTTTCCTTGTAGCAGAGATAGGTTTGAATCATAACAATGATGAAGAAATTGGAAAACGAACCATCCAAGCAGCAAAGAAATCTGGTGTGCATGCAGTTAAGTTTCAATCCTATACTACAGAAGAATTTGTAGATCCCACAAATTCTGAATCAAAATTTCTATTTGATATATTTAAACAATATGAGCTTTCTGAAAGCTTACATCGTAAATTTCAAAAGATTGCACAAGATGAGGGATTGCTCTTTTTTTCAACACCCTTATGTGAATCTTCAGTTGATCTACTGGTATCACTAAAAGTTCCAGTACTAAAGATTGCATCAGGAGATATTGTTAATTATCCTTTGCTAAAGAAGGTAGCTTCTACTGGTTTACCTATTTTTTTATCATCCGGTGCTGCAGATTTTTTTGAAGTAACTAGAGCCATAGAATTTTTAGAAGAAATGGGTGTTCAAAATCTCTGTCTTATGCATTGCGTTTCTCTGTACCCAACACCTATAGATAAATTAAACTTAAATATTATAAATACCTATAAAAATCTTTACACAATTCCCATTGGGTTTTCAGACCATTCCGCAGGCTCTTTAGCAGCGGTGATTTCAATAGCCCTAGGGGCAACTGTGATAGAAAAACATTTCACCCTTGATAAATCATTACCAGGCCCCGATCATACCATTTCCGTTAATCCTGAAGAAATGTTAAAGCTCTCCACAGAAATTTCTCAGGGATTTGGAATGCTAGGTGAAAAAAATAAGAATGCTCTACCAGAAGAGGTGAAAGGAAGATTTTATGGCAGGAGATCCACGTATTCAGCTAAAGGGCATATTTTAACTCTTAGGCCAGCACTCCACATAAATGACTCTACAATCTTGGATTCTTGGGATGTAAAAATAATTTCTGGAAAAAATAATGTATATCCAGATGGCCCAATTCGTCTAAAAAATATACACTAAATGCTTACTAAGCTCCTTTTATATCTAATATCATTTTTTATAGTAGTAATTCCGTTGAGTCTGTACCCAACGCCGCTTGTAAATTTAAGCTCAGGAGATACTATAAATATAATTCCAGAGATGGAGATCTCGGAAAAATTTAAAAATTCAAATGATATACAAGAAGTATTAAAATCTCAAGATTTAGATTGGGATAGAGCTGGTAGAAATGATATGGTTCTCTACAAAGAACCCGGAACTTTTTTTTGGATTCGATTTGATATTTTAAACAACACAAATGCAGATCGTGAAGTTTTCATTAGACTAAAAGAATTTGTTCTCGATTCAGTTACTTGTTATATCGTATTTAATAAGAATGAAATAATGACATACAACAGTGGAATACGTGAACCACTATCACATAAAGTAATAAAAAGTGTAGATTCAATTTTTCCCCTAGAAGTAAGAAAAAATGAAAAGGTTTCTGTTTATATATCTTTAAAAGCAGAAATTTTCACTGCTTTTTATATAAATTTATACAATACAAATGGAATTTTTGACCATCTAATAAAACATAATTTTTTCATTGGTATCTTCTTTGGATGTGTAATATTTATGGGAGTTCTATGTATTTCAATTTTATTTTATATAAAAGATACTACTTATCTCTTCTATTTATTTTTTCTGATTTCAGATGCAATCTTTCAGTTTTCAAGAGTTCTGCTAGGTATATATTTTATATACCCTGAACATCCCAATTGGAATATAAGTATTTGGTATTCCTCACATGTAATATCATTCATGTTTGCAACTTTATTTTTTAGGCACTTTTTAAATCTAAAGATGTACAATACAACTTTAGATAAAATAAGTCATTATATGGCATACATCATACTACTTTTTTTACCAATGCCATACATATTTAATGAAAATACTTTTTACATTGCACTAGCTGTAGGATTTCTTTATACAATCACTGTATTCATCGCAAGTATACATGTCTATGGAAAGGGGTTTAAACCTGCAAAGTACTTCATCATGGCATGGGGATTTTTGATTATAGGTGTTATGGCATCTTCTATTGCCACTAAAAATAATTTTATTCGGGAATACGCATCTATGATAGGCTCTATTCTCCAAATGATTTTTATTGTATTTGCAATACTCTCTAAAACGAAACGCATACAGAAAGAAAAAGACCAAATTAGCCTAGAGATCTCAGGAATGAGACGAGAACTCGACATGGCAAAAAAAATTCAACTCTCACTTCTCCCCGAAAAACCCCCTAAGATAAAAGGCTGTGACATTGGGACGTATTACTTACCCATGAAAGAAATTGGTGGAGATTTTTATGATTTTTATGAGAAAGATGATAAATCATTTTCTTGCCTTGTGGCAGATGTATCAGGTCATGGTGCAGCGGCTGCATTGATTGCTTCCATGTTGAAAGTATCCTTTGCCTCAACAGCTGATCTCTACAACCAACCAAGAGAAGCTTTATTAAAGATGAATCGTTCGCTTTTGGGTAATTTGGGCAAAAAATTTGTAACTGCTGTCTATGCCCATATAGATCTGCGAGAAAAAACTCTTACCTATTCCAGTGCAGGTCATCCCGCAATTTTGGTGCAGAGAAGAAGTGAACAAAGAATTATTTACCTTGAACCCAAAGGTCAATTTTTGGGTTGGTTTGAAGATATTAAACTCAGGGAATATACATTTTCTATTGAGATTGGAGATAGAATATTAATCTACACAGATGGACTTATTGAAGCATTTAACGATAAACATGTAATGTTTGACTATGACCATTTAGAAGAAGCACTGATGAAAAATACTTCTCTGAGTGCAGAAGGTCTGACATACTTTTTAGGATATCATATCAAAGAATGGGTTGGATTTACTAGGGACTTTGAGGATGACATCACATTAGTAACTGTTGATATAGTATAAATACCTATAAACTAAAGCCTGCATTCTTAGCATCTTCTAAAAAAGTCTTAACTGTCTCTAAAGACTGCTGCATAGGAGAAATTTTTCCAATTCCACCCAACTTATTCAAAACATCTTTTGGTGCCGTAATTATGTGGCATCCCAAATCATTGGCTTGGTAAATATTATAAACCTCACGTGTGGATGCCCATAAAAGCTCTGTATTTGCTCTCATTGACACCAATGTAGCTGATGCTATGATACATGGGACAGGATCAGTTCCTACGTCTGCCAATCGCCCAGCAAATACAGAGATAACTGCTGGTGTAGATTCTCTTAAAGCAAGAACCACATCTCTTGTTTGTTCTTTTGTATAAATAGCAGTTATGTTTAGCTTTACACCTTCACCAGATAGTTCTGAGATTAGTTTGTATGTGGGTTCACCTTTGGAATTCATCACAGGGATTTTAACATATACATTTTTACCCCATGAATTGATGATCATTGCCTGTTTTTTCATATTCTCAAAATCATCAGCAAAGAGTTCAAAAGAGATATCCCTATCTTTGATCTCAGTGAGAATTTCTTTAGCAAAGGAGGTATAATCTTTAACTCCTGCTTTCTTCATTAGGGAAGGGTTTGTTGTAAATCCACTGATAAATGGATTTTTATATAGATCTAAGATTTCTTTTTTGTCTGCACCGTCTGCATAAATCTTTATATTCAGAGATTCTAATGTTCTTGTTTCTTTTGGATTCATACCCTCTCCTAATTTTTATAGCTGAGTATGTACAACTATTTATTCAATTTTCTAATGTAAAGTAAATTTCATTTTCATTTTTTCTTGGAAAATCATCTGCTTCATTTTATTCATTTTTAGATTTCTATAAAATCTAAGCAGAATCCATTCGCTTATTAAAATTAATTATAAATTGCTTCTCTTCAAGAGAAGGAGGGAAAAGAAACGAAAATGTAATTCCAATTATAAATATAAGCGGAATTCCAATCACTCCCCAGTAGTATGTATAATTACCCTCAACTCCAAAATATACATAACAAAAAATACCCCAAATAAAACCAAATAACATAGAAGCTATCACCCCTACCCGGGATGTTTTTTGATAATAAAATGCTCCCAATAATCCAAATGAGAGTGCTGCTATTGGAATATTTGCGAGTATAAGTTTGTCTAATATTTTATCTATAAAAATTTCAGAGATACCTAATGATATCCCTATTATGATTAGAGTGAGATAAATACTTCTTTTAGGAGTTACAATATGATCTATTTTTTTCTTTAATAAATCAGAAAGGATCATAGTTACCATCGCACTCCATACTCCAGATAAAGTTGTGATACCTGCTAAAAAAATAACAATATATCCAAATCCTTTTAAACCTATTGGAAATAGATTTTTTATGATATAGGGAACTCCACCCTCACTATTATCAAATATAATTCCCGACATTTTTAAATTATAAACTGCTAGTATAGGAAAGGAGTATAAAAGGAACACAAGTATTGATGCAGCACCTACGGCATAGAAAGCTATACTTTCAGATTTAGCTGAAAATATTTTCTGACCATACCAAGGAGCCGCAATATATGTAAACATTGTTAGCATAATGAGGGATAGAACAAAATTAGGTGGGAGAGCTGATTGTCCTTCCTGTATGGTAATTACATGGTGGATTGACTTTTCTGGAATTGAAAAAATGTACAACATGGGTATAAAGATAAGAGTAGCAATGAATGACCATATATCTGTTTTTATTATAGCTACCAATCCCCCTCTAAGGGTAATGAATGCAACCATAAGAACTAGGATAAAAGATATTTGAAAATCTGAAAAATTACTCATCCATGGTTTAAATAGAATTTGCATTGACTTGATATAGTTGGCACTAAAACCGAAAAGTGCAATGAGTAGAAATGTACTTGCTAGCTTTCCAAATCCCTCTCCATACCTAAGTGTAAACAATTCTGCAACACTCGATGCATCCAAACGCTTCCATTTTTTAGCAACTGTAAATGTATAAAATAGCAAGCCTATCAAAAATACAAAAGGCAAACTCAATCCCCACACACCCGTAAAATATCCTACAGAAGAAAATCCTATTAACGTAGAGGGATTGAACTCTGTCATCACCAGAGTAGAAACCAAAGCAAAAAAACCAGTCTTACGATCTGCTAAGAGATAAGAAACTTCCGTTTTCACATTTTGGGAACCTCTCAAACCTATAAAAACAGAAATGATAAGAATACCTAGAAATAGTGCAATGTCTAATGAGTTCATATAATATTTTTAGATCAAAAATTTCCTTCGGTAATTATGAAAGAACATTTTAAACCTACCAGCTCTATTGAAATACCTCTTTTTAGTATAAATCTACTTTTTCTTTTTATTACAAAAAAATCTTGTATGTTTCATAGATTGATTAGATGTGTTCTTCATGGAAAACCAACTCAGTGCGTTAGTGATCGGTGGAAATGGAACTCTTGGGACAGCCTTTGTCTCAAGTTTACTCAAAAGAAATTATAAAG
Organism: Leptospira interrogans serovar Manilae; assembly: GCA_945887855.1. Lineage (GTDB taxonomy): Bacteria > Spirochaetota > Leptospiria > Leptospirales > Leptospiraceae > JACKPB01. Next base: position 22,842 of record CAMCZP010000030.1, read on the forward strand.
TAGCAACTACATTTCATAAAAATAAATCCACATCCCATGATATAGGATTTCATCTTGATCTAGATTCTCCTACCAATGAAATTCACGCTTCACTTGATGTAGTACGTGATCAGTTTGGAGTTCCTGATCTATTGATAGTATCCTCTGGAACTGCTTTTTATAATCCTTTACATAAATCCAGTACAGATGATATTCGTCATACATATCAAGTTGACCTCATTGGTGTTGTGGATACAGTAAAGTATTTTTTACCTTATTTCTTAGAAAGGAATACAGGAATACTCCATGTTGTGTCTGCCATTGCAGGTCTAGTTCCCGCAGTAAAAAATATGAGCATCTACACATCTTCTAAATTTGCATTGGTGGGCTTTATTAGATCACTTGCGTGGGAACTCATTGGAACAGGCGTAAAAACATCCGTTAGTTGTCCAGGAGGTATCAAATCTAACCTTCCTGAAAATGCACTTGGAGACTCTGAATCCCTAAAAAAATTCTTTGATCAGTATGCAAAGGCTTTTGATGAAGCAAGTACTATCTCTGAATCTATTTTAGACAAATTATCTTCAAGAGAAATAGTGCTTTTCCCTACGGAATCTGCAAAGAAGCTTTTTGAGCAGAGCTTCCAAAAACCCTATTGGACTTAAAAAACAAGATAGATTGGAAACACTTCCAAGGTTCCCACTGGACGTATTTAGGAGAGGGGCTACGTCATTTTACCGGGACTTCCCTCTCAAGAAAAAAGTCTAAAGCCTATCTTAGGGCTGATTTAACAGGGGAATCGAGGGAAGTTTCTCTTTCTGACATACAAAACCCTGAGTTCTGGAAACAGAATTGGAGTTCACTCTCCTAGCTGGACCAACCTCATTTCCAAAATTGGGTCATTTGATCCTAATTTTAAATTGTAATATTTTCATTTTTTTAAGAAATACTTGCAATATTTTAAATAGATAGGAGTATAATCCCTTGCTTGGCTTAGGAGCAGGTAAGGTACTATGGCAGAAAAAATTTATCAACTGATTGAAAAAACAGCCTCACAATATCCGAATAAAATTACATTTAGAAGAAGAAAGGGGAATGTTTTAGAAGGGAGAACTTTCTCACAAATCAAAGATCTCATTGATAATACCATTGCAGGTTTTATTTCTAAAAAGATAGAGCATGGTGAAAAAATAGCTTTTTTCTGTGATTCCAGTCCTAATTGGATTGTTGTCGATATGTCTATCCTCTCAGCGGGGTGTGTGACCGTTCCTAGAGGAACCGATGTTACCGTAGATGATATTCTTTATATTATCAATCACTCAGAATGCACAATAGCAATTGTTCAAAAAGAAAAAGATAAAAAGCGCCTAGAATCAATAGCTGATAAAATCCCTATTTTAAAAAACATATTTATTCTAGAAGATGATAACTCTGAATTGAGTTATGCCCCAGGCAGTGTGGGTGAATTGATGGAGCTAGGGAAAGAACTCAGAAAAAGAGAACCCGAATGTGTTCTAAAGAGAGTGCAATCTGTAAACCCAGGTGAACTGGCTACCCTAATCTACACAAGTGGAACTACAGGAGCCCCTAAAGGTGTGATGCTAAACCAATCAGGATGGATCACAGCAATCAGTCACACCGTAGAAAGAATGCATTTAGGATCAGAAGATTCTGCAATTAGTTTACTACCTCCATGGCATGCATTTGAAAGGGCACTCGAATATGCTATTGTGGCCACAGGTCTTGACTTTGTGGTTACCGATGCAAAGGTTTTAAAAGAAGACTTAGCACTCTTTCATCCTACTGTATTTCCTAGCGTTCCCAGAATTTGGGAATCACTCTACAATGGAATCATGGCAAAAATTTCAAAAGAATCCCCCATCAAACAAACAATTTTTAAAATGGCAATGGAAATTGGAGCTGAATGGGCTAACCAGAAATCTAAATTTTATGGCTATGACCATCACATCGAGGAAAGATCCCAACTTTCTATTATATCTATAAAAATAGCATCTGGTATTTCACTCATTTTTTTATTTCCACTTAAGCTCCTAGCTGATTTGATCTTTGCTCCTATTCACCAAGCTTTAGGTGGACAATTACGTATTTCAGTTTCTGCTGGAAGTGCTCTTCCTTCGGTTGTAGACAAATTTTTAACTTCTATCGGACTTCGGGTTTTAGAAGGTTATGGTATGACAGAGACTTCTGCTGTTGTAGCAGTTAGAAATCCTGAATTTCCAATGCCCGGGACTTTAGGAACACCTCTCACTGGTTATCAGATTAAGCTGAAAGATGATAAAGGAATTGAGATTCCTAATCATATTGGGAAAAAAGGCACACTTTGGATTAAGAGTGACCAAATCCTAAAAGGCTATTACAAACGACCAGAACTCAACAAAGAAGTGTTTGATAGAGAAGGGTTTTTTAACACTGGGGACTTGATGACAGTCAACTGGAAAGGAGAATTGATTTTCTCTGGAAGATCTAAAGATACACTCGTACTTGCTGGTGGAGAAAATATTGAACCTCTCCCAATTGAAGATAAGCTATTAGAGTCTCAATATATAGATCAGGTCTTAGTTGTGGGCAATGAGAGAAAAACCTTAGGTGTAATCATAGTTCCCAACTTCGAAAAAGTCAAATCCAACTTATCAGGCATTATGGATGATACAAAAACATGGAATAGTGATACGAAGGTTCGTTCATTATTTAAAAATGAGATACAAATTCAAATCTCTCAGAAAAATGGGTTTAAATCATTTGAGCAAATCCCAGGAAACTGCTTTCATATCTCATCCAGGCAATTTGATCCAGATACAGAAATGACAAGAACATTAAAAGTAAAAAGAAATATTGTTACAGATAATTTCTCTGCTGAGATAGATAAAATGTATAAAATATAAGTAAAAGATATTAGAATAGTTGATAAATTTAATACCTCGTTTACGATTTCAAACTAAGCTTTTTATAAGTAATATACTTCTTACAGTACTTGCGTGTTCTGTTCTAGGGATTACTGTCTCAAAAGTATCTTCTGAAATATATTTACAAATGTTTCTTGAAGATAAAAAAAACTTAATCTTAAATATTTCAGAACTAATAGATGGAGATCTACATTCTAAGTTTATATATAAAGAATCATCTGAAACTCCTGAATATGTTAAATTATTAAATTTTTTCGTTGAACTCTCCAAAAGAGAGAAGTTTGTAACATGGATCTATTCTCTAAACTATAATAAAAAAGATAATCTATTTATTTATGCAGTTGATCCAAGTATTACTGAATATGATACTATATGGATAGAATCTAAATACTTTGGATTTGAAGTGTATAGGAATAAAAATGAAATGTTAGTTATTAAATGGAATGATATGGAATATAAAAATTCATTCACAGTAAATTTTTTAGATTTTAAAAGTAACGTAAAAATAGAACAAGGAGAAATAGGAAAAATTTATATCAATGGTACTTTAATTTTAAATGTCCCTACCATCAAACCAGTGTTTGGAGAAATTCATGGAATAAAGATTGATGAAGAAAATAGTGATTATTTAGATAAAAATATAGGAGATGAAATACCTTATATACGTTATACATATTCGAAAAGAGGTGCAGCTTCGTCTATTCCAGGAACCGCTTGGGAAGAAACTGATGAATTTAAACTACATGCAAGAGAAAGTCTAGAAAGTTGTAAGATATTCTTTCCTGAAAAACCAAATCCTGTTATCTATGGAAATTACTATAATTTGATTGCTCCCATCAAACAATCAAATGGTAGTTGTTCAGGAATAATTATTTTTGCATTTTCGGATAGAGTATTGAATGAATTTAAGTCTTCTCTACAAGATATAATATTTATCATATCTACACTCACACTCTTGTTATCAATTTCTATTTCTTACCTACTCAGTCATTCTTTTAGTAAGAATATAAATGAAATGCTAGGAGTGGTTTCAAGGATCTCCTTAGGTGACTTAAACAATAGAATTAAAATGAATACAAAAGATGAGTTTGAAGAATTAGCCAATAATTTTAATACAATGGTAGATTCACTGCAAGATTCTATGCTGACGTCACAGAAACTTAATATTGAATTAAAAGATGCAATTAGTAAAGAAGAAGAACTCTCAGCAAGTTTAGAAAGAAAAGTAATTGAAAGAACAAAAGCCCAAGAAGATGCCTACAAGGAACTAAAAGCATCTCAAAACCAACTCATCCAATCTGAAAAGATGGCAGCCCTAGGACAGTTGATAGCAGGTATAGCTCATGAAATCAACACACCCATAGGAGCAATCAAAGCAAGTGCAGGAAACATTAAGTTATCCCTAAAAGATTTGTTAATTCAATCATCCACTATATTTATGAATTTAGATAGTAATTACATAAATAAACTTAGTAATTTTATAACTAACTTGGGTACTTCATCTGAAACACTTTCTACAAAAGAAGAAAGAAAAGTAAAAAAAGAAATTTCTTCTAAATTAGAAAGCTTTGGAATTTTAGGAGCAGAAGAGTTTGCACAATCATTAGTGGAAATAAAGGTTCGAGATATTAAGACAGAAGATATTGACCTGTTCCGTCATCCTAATTCATTAGAAATAGTAAAATATATATATAACTTTGGTGGTCTTAAAATCAAAGCTAATACCATTGAAACAGCAGTAGATAAAACTTCAAAAATAGTCTATGCTCTCAAAAGCTATTCTCATAGAGACCATAGCGGAAATAAACAAAAAGCTAATTTAATAAATGGGATTGAAACTGTTTTAGTTATTTATCAAAATTATTTAAAACAAGGTATAGAAATTATTAAAATTTATGATGAAGATATACCTGAGATCTATTGTTATCCTGATGAACTAAATCAGGTGTGGACAAATCTTATTCATAACTCTATCCAAGCGATGAAAAATAAAGGGAAAATAGAAATAACTGTCAAAAATAATTCTTCTGAGAGTAGTATAAGTATTTTTTTCAAAGATAGTGGGCCAGGGATTCCATTAGAAATTTGTGATAAAATTTTTGAACCATTCTATACTACAAAAAATGCGGGGGAAGGATCAGGTCTTGGGCTTCATATTTGTAAACAAATTATAGACAAACACAAGGGAGATATTCAAATTGTTCCTAGTGGAGATGGAGCATGTTTTGAGGTAAAAATTCCAATACTATCTGAATAGCTAAAATTATTTTAAATAAATAAAAATAATACTTATTGATTATTCAAATTAATGGATGATGTTCCTGCAAAAAGTCAGTTTTTGCAAATGAATTCGCAACAATCCTAGGCTTTTTTCCGCCTACCGGCGGAAAAAGATAGTTATTGCAGTTGCGTCATGGATTATAATACTTATAAAATGTAGTAAAAGATTTTTATAAGCTCAGATAAAATAGTAAGTTTATGCAGATTCTCAATTAGTAAATATCTAAGGTACATTTGGATGGGATGTAAATATGAAAAAAATTTTAGTAGCTGACGATCAATTTTCTATTGCTAAAGCACTTAGTGAACTATTGACCAGCGCTGGATATGATGTTGTACTTGCTTCTGATGGTGACATGGCTGTGGAAGTTGCCCTGAAAGAAAAACCTGATTTGATTATTATGGATATTATGATGCCTAAAAGATCAGGTATTGATGCAGTAAAAGCTATAAGAATGAATGATGAACTAAAATCTGCATATGTAATATTTATTTCTGCTAAGGGACAGATCAATGAAGAGAGAGGAGCTTTAGAAGCAGGTGGGAATAGTTTAATTTATAAACCATTCTCGCCAAAAAAAATGCTGCAAGAGGTTAGCAAAGGGCTCAATCAGGAAGAATAAATGAAGTTAGGAATTGGAGCGAGGGTCAATCTATCCATATTTCTATGCACAACTTTTACCACAATTTTACTATCTTTTTACTTTTATACTAATCTAGTTTCCAATAATAATCTCCAAATTAAGTCCACTCTAGAGTACGTTGTTCAATTAGTTCCCCTTTCTCTCAATAGAGAGTATATACTAAAGCTTACCAAAGATTCCTTTAAAAGTCCCGAATACTATAACGAATGGGTAAAATTAAGTAGCATTAGTAAAGTTTTTAATCTAAATATTTATATACTTTTGAAAAATAATGAAAATGATTATATTTTTATTTTTGATTCACTTGATAGTCCGTTGATGAAAGTAGAATTAATTAATAATAAAAAATATATATCATCTGAGAAATGGGTTGAACCATCTAAAAGAATTTCTATGATACAAAATGAAAATGAAGATGATAATTTTTTCTCAAACTATAAGAAACCTCCATTAGAATTAGATAAGGCATATACTTCTGATTCATTAGAAATTGCGGAAGTTTACACCGATGAATACGGAACGTATAAATCAGGATTTAAGAGTTTACGAATAAATGATACTAATAAAGTTATTATTGGGGTTGATTATGAAATTTCTAATATTAAATCAAAAGAATTTTTTATACTGAAATTAACTTTTTTTATTATATTTTTTACTCTTATTCTAAACGTAATCATTGCAAAATATTTAAATAGTGTAGTTACTCAGCCCATCATTAATTTATCAAATCATTCTCAGGAAATAAAAAAGGGAAATTACAATTCTATTTATAATCTTTCTAGCTATAATCTAAAAAATGAAATCGGAGATCTATATGAAAGCTATCAGACAATGGTCTCTACTCTATTACATAATTATCAAAAAATTGAATCAACTTCGCTTGAATTAAAAAATTTATCAAATATAAAAGATCAGTTTTTAGCAAATCTTTCACATGAGTTAAATACACCTTTAACTATAATTTTATCATATTCAGAACTAATCAATATGGATGGATACGAAATCTCTAAGATTAAAGAGTTTTCAAATGAAATAAATAATGCAGGCCAGAAGTTAAATAGCTATTTAGAAGATCTCATGATGGTAACAATGATTGAATCTAAGTTAGATATTGAAAAAACTGAGGTTAATTTAAATATTTTAATCAATGATATAATAGCAAGTAACTCTGTAATTAAAAATATGAATTTAAATTTAGT
>CAMCZP010000031.1 GCA_945887855.1 Leptospira interrogans serovar Manilae
AAAAAAAGAAAATTTATTAATTCAAAAAAAGAAAAATTGAAATTAAAAAAACCTCATAAAAACAATTCCTTCAACATATCAGGATAGTCCGAAATAATTCCATCCACTCCCAGATCATGTAACCTTTGCATTTCTTCTTTTGTATTCACAGTCCAAACCAACACTTTTAGTTTTTGGGAGTGAGCGTACTCTACAAACTCAGAATTTATATACCCATAGTGTGGAGATACATACGATGCTCCCACATACTTGGCTGTATCTATCACTTTTTTTCGAACGGATCCACCAAAGAAGTATTTCATCAGAAAGAAGTCAGTCTTGGAAGGATAGAAGAGGGCTGATGTGGGAATGGTGGGTTTTAGTTTTTTCAAAACCAGTATCGAACGTAGATCAAAGGATTGGACCAAACATGAGTCTAGAAAGGTTTCTTCCTCTAAGGTTTTTACCAAAAGGTTTACAAATTCCTGTATTTCAGGATCACCTGTGCCAGAAGGAAATTTCAATTCTATGTTTAAAGTGGGCTTGGGCTTTTGGGGATTTTTTTTGCCGTATTCCTTTGCAAATCGTATCACCTCTTTGAGAGTGGGGATGGGTGTTCCTGCCACAGTTTCCTGTTTGGGGAAATAGATATTTTTAATAGAGCCACAATCTAGTTTTTGCATTTCGGCGAGAGATAGCTTTGAGATAGATTCCTTTTTTACGGGCAATCCTTCTTTGTGAATACAGAGCTGTGGGTTCACTTCTGTATCATGGTGTACTAGAATCTGTTTGTCTTTCGTGAGCACAATGTCTAGCTCTAGTGTATGTACGCCTAGTTCCAAAGCCTTTTCAAATGCGGGGATGGTGTTTTCGGGTTTCAAACCCCGTGCTCCCCTGTGGCCTTGGAGTTCAATCGCCCTGTTTTTATTCATGGATCTTGTGGTGGCAGTCCCACAATCGATAAGACTGAAAAGAAAAAAAAAGAGTAGGAGAATACTATTTTTGGAATGGATGAAATTTGGTTTACTTTGTACCACTTAGGAGCCCCATTTTATGTTTTAATTTAGAAATACAAGATTCAAGGATTTGGTTTACCTTCATTTGGTCTCGAATGAATGCAATCTTTGGATAGGTTGCAATCTCTCCTTTTTTGATAAACTCTTCGAACTCTTCTTGGGTGGGATTGGCAAAGATCTTTGGAACCGAGTGCAAGGTCATGGGATAGTATATATTTATGTCCCCTATATACTCCTGGTCAATCATCGCCCGTGTTTTGTCCAAAATGGAAAACCATGGCATCTCTTCGGAAAGATGGATTCCCAAATCAATAATTTTTAGCATCTGCGTTTGGATGGTGGAGGAAACCAAATCCCTCACAAAGGAGAAGAGATCTATATTTTTACTATCTTTTAAAAAAGGGAGCACATGCGGATTGGCTTGTGATACAATTGATCGACTCACATTGTGCAAGCGAATGATCCTCTGCATGGGAATATCCAAATGCACAGATCCATCTATCCATTTCTCGGATTCCATGTAGGGGACAATCTCTCCTCTGCTATTTTTTGCGAGAAGTGTTACGGGAGGAAAGATTCCTGGCAATGCACAGGATGCTAAAATACTATGTTTTACCAAAAGATGGGGGGTGGTGTAGTGGTTGAGGACACGGGGTCTCTGTCTTTTTCGGGTTGCGGAAACGGATATATTGAGTGTTCTCCCCGTTTTTTCAAAGGCTTCTTTAAACGTGTAATCACCAATGTTATTTTCTATGTGTTCCATGAGTTGGGTTCTGTCCATCACTGAACCCACCTGTAAGATATCCTCTGGCTCCTGAACTTTTAAGGCCACTCGGTGGATGGACTTTTGGTTTGCAAAATAGGTTTTGAGTTCTTCATTTGTTTTCGTGCAGGCAGCCCCCGCAATGACGGCTCCCATGCTCGATCCAGAAAGAATTTTGGGAAGTAAATCTTGTTCGAGGAGTGCCTTCACCACCCCCAAATGATAAATCCCATAGGAGGCTCCTCCGCTCAGCATCAAAGCTGTATTGCCATGGATTCTGTTTCCTTCTTCAAAAATCCTTAGCTTATCATAATTTGTAATACCTTCAAATTCATTGTCACACACAAAATTAATAGAATTTTCTACTTCCCGAAAATACTCTGAAATGATATACTTGGTTCCCGATAAGCACTCTGAGTAAAGGCTGGGTGAGTTTAGTTCCCACGAATGGCGGGAAAGGCTCTCTTGTACTACATCAATTAACTTTTTACCCTGATTTGTACTACGGTACTCCACCATGATATTGATGTGTTCACGGAGTAGGCTGGAATGAAAGAGATCTGAATCATCGTTGATTCTCCATGTCATTTTATCTGAAGTAATATCAATCTCTTTGGCTATTTCTAACCATTCTTCATAGGAATTTGTATGTTCTAAATCTTCTTTCGTTTTCATGATTTTACCAATCTTCGGGTAAACCCAAAAAATTTTTCTTTATAGTATTTGTTTTTACAGGTGATTTTTTAAAAAAAGGCTCTTTAAATTCTTCTAAAAAAGAATCCATAGGAATTTCAGGATCTGGCAAGTCAAAGCTCAAACTGGTATCCCAATCGTCCACAGTTTCCGATTTTTTCTTAGGAGCCTCTTTTTTAGGAATAGGCTTTTGAATTTGTGATACTGTAATAAAAGCAGGTTTTTCTATGGTTTCTTCTTCCCTAATTTCATCTAAACTAATTAATTCATCCCCATCTTCAAATTGGTTTGGATCAAATGTATCTGCCATTTCCATGAGATTTTCTAATAGTTCTTTGGGTTCATCTGCTTCTGGATTAAACTCTTTAGGCGTAAGAGAAGATATGTTAAATTCAAATTCTTTAGGTGGAGTATCTGTATGACTAATTTTTTCTCCTAATGAGGAGAGGTTTAATTCATAGGGCATACTACTTTCTGTGCTAAAAAGCTCAACTTTAGTAGAGGAAATTGTTCTCTGGGCTAATTTTTCTTTAGCTATTAGCATTTGGTTACGGAGTGCACCTGTGGAAGATTTTTTATTCATGAGATACGATACGTAGTACTGCTTGGAAAGAAATTTTCTCATTTCATCTAATTCACTGTAAATGGTTTCTAAATCATTGTTTTCATCAAAGAAGTAGGTAACCAATTCATTCAGTGTAACTGATTCATCCTTTAGCAAATAAGAGGAAATTAAAAAGAGAACAATTTCAGTGTATTTCTCCAAGGGAAAATAAATTAGAATATCTTTACTTACCAGCTCATTTATAAAAATAGAGAGATAATCCCCATATTCTTTGTATGACTCATCATCAGAAAAGTTGAGCCTGTTTGGAAAAGAAGGTAGTTCTAAGCTAATGGTATCATAGCCCAGTTCCCGAAAAATGGGGCATAAAAGTGCATTGTTTTCAATGTAGGAAAAGATCATCACCTTTGCTAATTTTTTGGATGCTAAAAATTTCAGCTCTTCCTCATTGACTTTTGTATCCACTAAAAAGTTTTGCTCCATTTTTCTTAAGTGAATCACAACACCTGGATTTGGAAATGGAAGAAATGTTTTCATAATTTATTTACTCTCAAGTTGGCTTAAGTTGACATTGAATTGGTAATCCGAGAACAAAACTTCCACCTTTGCCTCCATGCGCTTGGCATTTTCAAAGTAAACAGCATGCACTCGTGTAAAAGAGGGCTCCTGGAAAAGATAGGGAATGTCAAAGAAAACCTCCGTTTTATAGCTCTCAAATCCGGGTTTGGGATTGACCGGCTCTTTTAAGATTCGGGAGATTTTACCAGTATCTTTATGAATCCAAATTTCACCCTTCATGGCATCAGCAAATTTTTCCCGGGGCAAAACATACAAATGATAGTAATTTTGTCCTTCTTCCAAGAGAGAAAATTGGTATTTTTTCAATCCCTCTGCAGAGAGCCAGTCAATTTCTTTTTTCGTAGTCCTCTCCACTTCAGTTTGAGACACAGTAATTTGCTGGTTATTGATAAGTTTCTCTTTGGTAAAAAAGAAAAACTTATCTGGAGCTACAAAATATCCTATTTGTTTTCTCTTTTCTAAAGTTGATCCGGTAGAGGATTTTATCTCAGAAGTAATTTCTTGGAAAACTTTGTAGTTTTTAATCAAACGCCTTTCCCGATCATACTCTTTAGAGCTTTTTTGGATGAGTTCAGGAACTTCAATGGAGTACAGGCTAAGGCTTATCAAAAAGATAACGGCGTACATTAGACCTCGTTCTAGATTCCTGAAAAAAATAATTAGACGTAATACAATTTGCACCTTCATGGAGTGTGACGGGCTCTTCATAGGAAGAAATTTGACTGGCACTGATAGAGCTCCCGGAGGGATTTGGATTGAGTGCAATATATGTAGAGGAATCTTTTACAAAAGCCCCGGAGGATGTAGAAATTGGAAGATCTTTTAGTACTACAGATCCCGGAGTGAGGGTTACTCCACTAGTAATTTTATTTACAAAAATAAGAGAAGTAGTCCCCGATGGCAGGGAAAATGAGTCGGTGGAGTATGTTAAAGGGAAATCTGTATTTACATCGGCAAGGCTAGTCGCTACCCCCGAGATGGTAACATTTGTACTACTAAAATCTGTATAGCCCTGTGACCTTCCCATAAAATAAGTCAAAAGGTATCTAAACAGAGTAGTGCTGTCTGTTGGAATACTGGATGTTGTTTTGTTTACATATTTGTCCGAGAGCTTAAAGATTTCCATAAGCCCTACTGCATCACTACCTCTAAAATTATTTTTTCCAATCACTGTATTATTTAAAAATTCTTTTCTTTTGGCATCAGTGGAGCCAGATGCCAAATACAAATAGCGCATAAGGGCATACGAATAGGAATAATTTTCAAGTGTACTTCTCCAAGAAAACGGGCTGGTTAGTTGTACTCCAAGTGAATTACAGGTTGATCCCTTAAAACAGAGGATTCGATCAGATTGGGGTCCAAATCCAGAGAGATCACTGGCTACTTCTGATGTTCCCTCATCAATCCAAGTGGCATCCCCGCCCAGGGAGTAGGGAAAACGGATGAGATGTTGTAGCTCATGGGCAACTGTGGCTAGGTATGGATCTTTATCGCCCGCAGCTAATGATTTTTTTCGTTTGGTGGCAAGTTCATTTCCATCCATGTAGAGAATTTCCATTTGGTTGGATCTCAGTTTTGCAAACTGTGTATCTTCTGTGAAATTGACAGGGTCTACAAATCCAGCTACAAATCCCCTGCTAGAACTTCCCCCATCCAAAATATCAATTGTGAGGATGATGATTTTTCCATCCTTGTTTACATCGGAAGCTTTTCCAAAGGTGGAGTCCAGTGTGGGGCTAATTTTGGAATTGTACTCTTTTACTATTTCTGAAAAATCAATCCCAGTTTCCAAACCAGTTTGTACATAAAAATCTGCCCCGGTTGCAGATCCTACAAGTTTGCTATTTACACAATAAGATGAGTTGTTTGTGATATTACGTACCCAAAAATTTCCATTTACTCCACAAGAATTTGTATTGGTCACATAGAGAAGCCCCAAAAGAAAAGCTGGATTGTCCAGTATACTGGAAGAATTTTTTTTTGGTGGGTTGACAGCCAAATACGTACAGGATTGAAAGAGAATGAGCAGAATGATAAAATATTTTTTCATAGCAATGGTGATTGGATTATTTAATCCTGATACCCCTTCCGCCGTTCCAATCCAAAAAAATACAATATACTTTACAAAAAAGCAAATCATTCCCGGTGGATTTCTAATTACAGAGTTATCACTCCTATTCCGTTCTGGCGATCAAAATTTCAGATTCCACCAATTAAGTTATAGTCCACTGCGGTTTTGGGAAGAGCTAAGAATTGAAGGAAAACTAATCTTCGATTCCGAAAGTAAATCCTTGTTGGTAGCAAAAAAATGTTCTGTGTATGGAAGTCCAAAAGGCTTACGAAGGTTGACTCCCCTCCGTTCTTTTGACTGTGACCACATCCAAATGGTTCTAGAATTTTCTGACCCAAATCCAAAGATAAAAGTAGGTCCTTCCGGAGAGGAGCTAGAATTTGTTGAAAAAAGAATGGAAACCGAGGGCGAGGTGATTGGGGTTGTGGTAAAAGTGGATGAGGATGATATCTATGGGTTTTCTTCCAATATGCGATACGTAATACGAAAGTCTAAAGCTGTATTTCAAAAAGAAGATGGTAAACAAAATTTAGCATTCATTTTGGATGGAAATGATTCTCTTGTGAGAATTCAAAAAATGGATTTTCCTATTCGAGAGGGTGATTTTTTTAAAATTCCAAAGAAAAAAGCAACGGAATCTTTTCTGAATTTTTAATCTATAAAGAGTGAATTTTCGTCAATTTTTGTTTTCAATATTCCAAGAGAAAGTGCTTTTTCTAAGAGAAATCGAACTGCATTTTTTCCTGTATCTCCAAGGGACAGAGAGTACTGGTTTACATAGAGGTCGATATGGCTTTGTACCACACTTTCATCTTTGTCCTGGGCATTTTCCAGTATATAACTTTTAGGTTCAGAAGGATTTGCATATGCCATATCTAAACTTTTGCGAATGGAAGAATCAAACTTTTTTTGTATTTCAAACTCAATATTTCTTTTAATGGAGATTGCTCCCAAAGGGATTGGATGTGAATAGGTACCCTCCCAAAATTCACCCAGATCTACAATTTTTTCTAAGCCCCTGCGCTCAAATGTAAAACGCTCTTCATGGATGATAACACCAGCGTCATACTCATCCATAAGAATTTTGTCCATAATCAAGTCATACCGAACAGGCACTGGTGAAAAACTAGAAAGGTAGATATGGGTCAAAAGATTGGCAGTGGTCCAAAGCCCTGGGACTAAGATTTTCATGTCCCTTAAGTTTCCAATTTTCTTTCCCTTTTTTTTTACCAAGAGGGGCCCGCACCCACTGCCAAGAGCCGAACCACTGTTCAAGAGCCTGTAACGATCTGCAACGTGGAAAAAGGCAAAAAAGGATAGCTTGGTGGAATCATACAGTTCCCTTGCTGCGGATTGGTTGAGATGCTCTACATCGTGGAGTTCTTCCCGTATATGAAATCCCTCGAAGATCTGCTTATGAACCATGTTATAAAAAATAAAGGTATCATTTGGACAGGGCGAATAGGCAAGTGTAAACATTTCTTTTTTGGATTCCATAGACGTACACTGAGATTTTCGTATTTTTTGTCGTCTCTGTTTTTGGAAACTTCTCGACCAATCCAATTCCCAATCCACTCTGGAAAGAGAATGCTAACACTAAAATCCTCTATCCACACCATAGTCACAGACTTAGATGGCACACTTCTTTCTGCCGATGGGAGTATCTCCGAATTGAATCGAAAGGTTTTACAAAAGGCAATTGACAGCGGGCTTCTTCTGATATTGGCAACGGGGAGGCGGTTTTACAGTACATACAAACTCGCATCCTACTTTACGGGAACTTTGCCCCTAATCTGTAACAACGGGCAGATCTTGCGAATGTATCCCACCAAGGAAAAGATTTGGCAAAAATATTTACAACCTGACTTGGTACTACAATTAATTTTTTTTGGAAAAGAAAAACAATTTAACTTTCTCATGCACACGGATCGGTATGAGGAAGGTGTGGATTTTATCACAGAAAAACCATCCCATAGCATCCACAGAGACTACTCCAATGGTGGAGAAAGGTCTATCTGGCATGATAAGATAGATTCCATAGACCTTTTATACAATGTCACCGTGCTCTGCTTTTTCGATTCTTCTCGGGAAATCTTAGAAGAATTTGGAAAATTTATCATAAGTCAGTATCCAGGTCACGGGGTGCGATGTGTGATCACACATATCCAAAAAATTGGTCCTTGCTTAGAAGTGATACATGCAGACTCTTCCAAATGGGTGGGTGTGGAGGAAATTCTCGCCAGAAACAGTTTGGGAAAAGAAGGAGTGATTGCCTTTGGAGACGAAGCAAATGATCTGGAAATGATTCATGGCAGCGGGGTGGGTGTGGCACTGGCCAATTCAATAGCCTCCCTCAAAGAAATTGCAGACCATATCAGTCCCTATTCAAACTTAGAAAATGGAGTGGGGCAAACACTTTTAGATTTAAATATTGTATCACTTTAACTATGGAGAAACATAGCACTCGAAGGCGAAAACACACAGAGCATAGCCCGATGGATCTTTCTGGGCTTATGGATATTATTTTTATACTTTTGATTTTTGTGATGCTCAGTGTAAGTTTTCAGCAAAAGTTTGCCGTCATGGAATTGGATCTTCCATCTTCCCAAAGTTCTGGTGAGGGCAAAGAAGCTGATCTAGAAATCTCTGTGCTTTCTAATGGAAGTATCTGGATTGACCAAAAAGAAGTTCCCTTTGAATCCCTGGTGGGTGAGATACAAAAAAGATCCCCATCCAAGATCCGACTCAATGCAGAAAAAAAATTGAGCTATGAGCAATTTATTCAGATCTCTGAACGCATCAAATCTACTGGCATAGAAAAATTAGATCTGGGTTTGAAAAAATAAATGCAATCCAAATTATTTTTAGACTACAAAAAAGAACGAATCTTATATGCCAGAATTTCTTTTCTTTTGAAGTGGACTGGGAATGTATCACTTATATCATTTATATCCATAATAATTTTCATGAAAGATATTCATATAAAATATAGTATACTCACGTATTATTCAATTCTATGTAGGGCGGGAGGGATGATGTGCTTGAAGTACTTTGAAATCCCCACCATAGTGATTGCATTTGCTCATGGGAAACCAGAAAACTTTGAAGTGATCCATGCCCATCGTAATACGATTCTCAAAGATCTATTCAAGTCCCTATATGGTTTGGGCTTTGACCGTGCTCTCTTAGACATATCTCAATCTGATCTAGAGACCCATATCCTAGCCTTAGAAAGAAGGAACTGGAAAAAGTACGGAAAACTCTTTGCCCTCTTTTTTATTTGTACGACTCTTTTAGTAGCCTGGGTCTTAAGCCTCTAGTCAAATTTTTCCTCTTTAAAAATGGAGTATACTCCAAAATCACCGTGTGTAAAATGAAATAGGCTCCATAATCACTGTGATGAATTATAGATACAATTTTAACAATATCTTGGCAGATTTACTTAGGAAAGAAAGACTATATCACACAGGAAGGAATACGGGTGGCACCAGTAACAACATTGTTGGAGAGGTTTGTATAAATAAAAAAAGCCCCCCTAAAAATGGGGAGCTTCGAAAAGGTGGATGAGAGTTTTTAAAAATTACGGAACGAAGATTAGGTTTTGTCCCATTTTTGTATACATTTCTCCTACACCAAATGTAATTTTTCCTGTGGTTGCATCATCTTTAAGTTGTCGTTTTTTCATGGTAACCACTAAGAGCTTAGAACTATCTTGCGCTGTAGAGGAGAGTTCAAAGCTAAATTCTTTAGGAACTTTATAGTTGGTGTTAAATGTACCAGTTAAGAAATCAACAAATGTGAAATTATAAACAATTTTATTTTCAGAAGTAACTTTGATATTTGGCTTAAGCTTTAAGCCGCACTGTTCTAATTCAAGGCGTGTATCTTCTATATTAGAATAACATGATATTTCAAACTGGTATGGATTTGCATCGATGTCTTTTTGCATTTTTTCACGGAGCTTACGATTGGCTTCGGACTCTTCTAACTTTCTTTTCTCTTCTGCTTCTTTGATTGTTTTCATTCTATCATTTTTTACTTGCAATGCAGTTCTACCGGAACCCTGGCCTTCCATATCATCTTGGATGAACTGAACCAACTCTTCCATCCCTGCGGTTGCCCGTTCGCCTGGACCAGGCTGGAAATACTTTTCTTCATTGAAACGGTTGCGAATGCCTTCTAGTTCACCGGAGTTTTTAATTTTTGTGATTTGTGGACGGCTGTTATCCATCTTGCTCAGAGAAAACACTTGGGATTCTACTTTGGAACCTAAAAAATATGCTAGGGTAAAATTGATTTCCTTTGCAGTAACACAGTCATCAGGATTTTTAAACTTTTCGCAACCACTTACTTTTTCAGGTATAGGTGGCGGGGGGGGATCCATAGATCTAGTTTTTTTCTCTTCGCCGCCACTGCTACATGTAGCCAAAAAAAGTATTACTATTAAATAGAAAATCGTTCTCATCAAGCACCTCTAAGGTTTATATAATACTATCGACATAGAAAAGGTAAATATAAAGGCAATTCCAACCATGAGGTAGAAGAGAATGTCGACACTCCACTCGGTGAAACCCTAATACTTAATTTTCCAATTCAATATTTAAAAGAGTTAGTAATTATTCAACTTCAAATTGAATATTTCCTAAATAAAACGCATAAAACATAAGAATGGGAAGTTTGGTTAGGAATTGGGAGGATTATTTTTCTATGCTTTCAGGTAAATACCATTTTAAGCCCAATCGCCCCTGGACTTCTGGTTTGTACGTTGTGTCTGTTAACTCCTGGACAGTGTTTGGAAGGGGCATGCGGATGAGACCTTCCACCATCCACCCCCTCTGGCTGCCAATGGTGATTCCGGGAGAGAGGTAGAATTGACGATTGGGGTTGGATGTTTTGTCTTTGCGACGCTCTTCCCAGGGCTGAAACTCAATTGCCTGAACGCTTAGATCCACTTTTGCGGAGTATTGACGACTGGCTAGATAGGCAGAGGGAATGTTGTAGGAGACTCCAAAACCCGTGCGGAGAAGGTTGGTAGTTGCCTGGCCCGAAAGGTCTAAGGTCATGCGTAAATTGAGATCTAGATGAAATGAAAATTGGTTGCGGCTCACTAAAAAGACAACACCGGGGCTACGATAGGCACTGAGCCCCAAATACGATGCACCTGTTCTGTCCCGTAAGATAGGATCTACCAAAGTGGTTGGACTTGGATCATAGAACATCTGTAGGGGAGAATCATACGAACTTGCCAGGATTTTGGCACCCGGATGTGCAAAGAGGAGTTCTGTGCCTAGGCTGGGAACCACGGGCTTGTAACCGGGAGCAAAGGTGACTTCCATAGGAAAATGAAAGGGAAAAAAAGAAACAACATCATAGAGTTTCTTTTGGGGAGCAATTGTAAATCTCTGGGGCTCAGCAGGTATGGAATCGGAGTAAACAAGCCCAAAACTTACGAGTAGCACTAAGCCTAAGAAAAGCTTTCGTGCGTACTGCTTGGTTGCAATTGTATATTTTTTTTCCATATTACCTTTACTACTCATAGATTGCTTTCCTGTTCTAAAAATGGAAGTAAATTTTAAAATTCCAAAAGATTTTTATTTCTAAGTTTGAAAATCTAACAAAATAAAAATGAGCATCTACTTTCTTTCTGAATAAATCTTATCCATAATTTTTTTATAGGCATCCTCGCCATCTTCAAATAAGGAAAATGTAGCATTGAGGACTGTTTTTTCTAAATAGGAAAGTCCACGTAATCCATACTCATTCTTTGCCCATTTTTTGAGCTGAAGATCCATTTCCAGGGGACGGTGATATACTTTTGGCAGAGAGAAAATAAAATCACAGAGAATTGTGATACCTAGTCTTTTGTGAACACTTGTTAAAAATATTTTGGGGAAAGCTTTTTTGTCTTCGAGGATTTCTTTTAAAAACTCTAAGGAATTTAGAAGTAGATGATAGCTAGAATTTGCAAGTTCGGTTTCATCACATTTATTGATGATAAAAGAGCCGGGTACTTCCATGATCCCACTTTTCATAAATTGCACCTGGTCTCCTCCCAGAGGCTGTAGTACTAATATTGAGTGATCCGAGAGTTTTGAGACTTCAATTTCATTTTGACCAATCCCTACAGTTTCAATTAGTACAATATCAAAAAAATACCTGAGCAATCGTAGTACATGGTAAGTGTGTGGATTGACCCCACCGAGCTCTAATTGGCTTGCTTGCGATCGAAAGTAAATACGATTTTCCCTGGCGGGAATGATTACTCTTGTTCTATCTCCTAGAATAGAACCTCCACTTATAGAGCTAGAGGGATCAATTGCAATGATCGCCATTTTATCTTCTGAATTACGGCTTAAAAAATCTTTGCAAATTTCACCTATGAGAGAAGATTTTCCTGCCCCGGGTGAACCTGTAATACCAATGGTTGTATTTCCTTTTTTAGGGTATGTTTCCAAAAGAGAAAAGATCTCTTTTCTATGGTTTGGGGTATCTCTCCGTTCTATGAGTGAGATCAGATTGGCCAGGGGGTACTTTTCCCCTTTAAAGGCGGATTCAATGAGATCGCGAAGTTCCTGTGATAGTCCAGTTTTTATGTTCATAAATGACCCATCCACAAAATTTAACTTTTTCTAACGAGAGGTGAAAAAAGGCGAATCTAATTTAGAATGAGTATTGCAAAAATATTTGAAAACACTGTGGTTTTTTCTTATCTAAACATTTGACCGTAAAGGTCGTTAAAAAATCATGGTATTATAATTAGAAAGGAAGGTAGAAAAAATTGGAAACGTATCCTGAATTAGAGTCTTATTTTCAAGCACTCACAGATGCAACCGATAATATTGCAGCCATCAACACGCATTATGAAGCCGACCATGAAAAAGACTTTCAGATCTTAGAGGATATTTTTAAAGACATACAGTCCTTTGAGTGGGAAAAGACGGAGACATCCTATTACAATCTATTCACCAGTTATTACACGTTTCATGTAAAGATCATTGAAGAGATAATTCGGGAAGCACGTGAGATTTTAAATCCTGAAAAAAGAGAGTATGTGAAGAGACTGGTTGCATATAAAAAAGCCGCAGATGAATGGTTCTTAGGTCTCAAGAAAAAGAAAAAATCCAAAATTGTAGCTGCTTGAAGATTTTTTAGTTCTAAAAAAAGATTGCCAATTCCTTTAGTTCCTTACTTTATTTACTGAATGGTTTTCAACTCAATTGACTTTCTTCTTTTCTTTCCCTTACTGTACTTATTATATTGTATCCTAAAGAAAAGAGGTCAAAATTTACTCCTATTAGTCGGTAGTTATTTTTTTTATGGATACTGGGACTACCGATATTTATCACTCTTACTTCTCTCCACAGTCATAGACTACATAGCAAGTTTGGGGATTGAAAATAATAGAGACCATGTACATAAAAAGAAATTATATCTTGCCTTAAGTATTTTTTCAAATCTTACCATACTTGGTTTTTTTAAGTATTATAACTTTTTTACATTGAGTGCCAAAGTTGCACTCCAATCCATAGGTTTTACTACCAGCCCCATTCTTTTAGAATTTGCATTACCTCTGGGAATTTCTTTTTATACATTTCAAACAATGTCTTATACAATTGATGTGTATCGCGGTCACTTAAAACCAACGCGTAATATTTTGGATTTTGCACTCTTTGTGTCATACTTCCCGCAATTGGTAGCGGGACCTATAGAGAGAGCTACCAATTTACTACCACAGATTCTGAATGAGAGGGTGATAACGTACGATCAAATTGAAAAAGGCATTTTTTTAATCCTCTTTGGTTTTTTTAAAAAAGTATATGTAGCGGATAATATTTCGATTATCATTGATCCTATTTTTGCGGATTCAGGAGCTTCTGGATCAATGGTTCTCTTTGCTTGTATTGCACATACCTTTCAAATCTATGGTGATTTTGCAGGATATTCTGATATAGCGAGGGGATTGTCTAAAGTAATGGGCATCGAGCTTATGCGGAATTTTAACCATCCTCTACTTTCAAGGAATTTAGGAGAATTTTGGAGGAGATGGCATATTTCCTTTATGAGCTGGCTCAGAGACTATGTATATTTTAGCTTGGGAGATAAAACATCTTCAGAACTGAGGAAAAATCTCAACAATTTATTCGTATTTTTTCTTTCGGGGCTTTGGCATGGAGCAAATTGGACATTTGTAGTTTGGGGGAGTATCAGTGGTGTTGTAAATTTAACATATAAATATTTAAATCCGTATCTGCCAGGAATTAGCGATGATAGAAATAAAGTAACTAATTTTATTATTCATGTTTCTGGAATAATCATTACTTTTCTTGCCGTAACACTTCCTCTTATTTTTTTTAGATCACAATCAATTGAAATGTCATTTACGCAAATTAACTCTTTGTTCACAAATTTTGGATCTTTAGAACTTAAGCTAATTAGTAAATTATTTAAAATAGTAGCATTGCTAATGATAGTTGAAATATATCAGTATATAAAAGAGGACGAATTTTCTATTTTTCAATTGCCAATATATGTTCGTACGGGATTGTATATAAGTTTGTTTTATAGCACTATAATATTAGGGAATTTTAACCAAAATGCATTTATATACTTCGTATTTTAAGAAATCACCCGCATTTTTTTATACTTTACTTTTTATTTTTATCTTTGAAGTAGTTTTGCATTTTATTCCCAACCTTTATTATTTAGATGGAACAGGGTCCTTCTTTGTGTACTACAAAAGGAATGTTATTGAAAATTATAAAGAAAATTATGATATTTTACTACTCGGGGATAGCCGTTCACTCTCACTCATGGGAGTAAAGGGAGATAATAGCAATCCTTCGCTCTACAATCTAAGCCTTCCAGCAGCGGGACCTTGGTATTACAAATATTTACTTAAAAAATATCTAAAATACCATGAAAAACCCAAGTTGATAGTATGGGCGGCAGATCCTATGATTTTGGGTTTTGGTAAAACAGGTAAATTTAATTTAAACCCAAGTCTATGGAATGAGTTTAAGCATAGATTACTCAATTTATTTACATTCGCTGAAACTTGGGAGCAATATGAGGGAAAGGAATTATTTTTTATTTCTAAGGAATATCTATCCCAAAGTTTGTATTCAGTTCGATTCAGGCAGGCAATGGAATCAATTTTAGGAGCCAGAGTTCCAGCACTCTTAAAAGGAGAGTCAGCACTGTACTCCAGAAACAAAGAAGTTGCAGCACTTGTAGAAAAAACAAATGGACAAATAAATTTAGGCGATTTCTTTTTTGCACCCGAGGGAGCATCTGAAGAAGAAGCAAAAAAGTGGATCAAAATGAACCAATCAGATGAAGTAGATCCTGAACCATTAGAGCAGTTTTTGGATTATTGTAAGACAGAAAATATCAAAGTAGTCATTTTAAACTTACCTAAAGTAATTGGTATTGTAAATACACCCTTTCAGAAAAAAGTAAAATCGATTTATCTCACAAACTCTGAAAAGTATTCCCATGTTACATATATAGAATTTGAAACCATGGAATATCCACCTTCTGATTTTGGAGAAAGTATTCATTATAGTCCAAAGGGAGAAAAAGTGCTGAACAAAGAATTTTTAGAAAAAATTTATCCTAGGATGGTAGAAATTACAAGAGATGTTAAAAAATAAATTTTTACTCTATCCTGTACTATTAATGGTTGTACTTTTTTGTATTGATAAAGTACTTCTTTTAGATTCTATTAAAAAATATATAAAAACTGATTTTACTTATATTTACTATGAATCTAGAGAGGATGTATTTAATTTAATACTTACAGATAAAGAAATTGCAGCACGAGAGAAAAAATTTATGATAATCCTAGGATCTTCTCGATTATTGTACTTTGATATGCAAGAGATGAAAGATTTTTATCCTGATTGGATTATTTATAACCTCTCTTCTGCTGTCACAACTCCAGCGTACTACTATTATTACTTAGAAAAACTATTGGATCATGGTGTAATCCCTGATTACGTACTACTAGAATCTGACCCCAATCAATTCAATGAGAATTCACCTGTTTTTAAAGGGTCAAATTTAACATATAGCTTTGATCTTCCATTTGTAACACGAAATTTAGATCTTTTTGGAAAGGATAACTTTAGTTTTTACTTAGGAAAAAGCTTATTTGCAGTAGGGAAAAATAAACCATATCTGGATACAGCTTACAAAAGGTACAAAAATCCTGACTTTGGAAGTATTTCTGCCATGCAGGACTTAACAAAAGAGTACCTGCTAAAAAATAGGGGGAATGCTATTTCTCTTGTAGATGTTTTTGTAGAAAAAAACTATGCGATGTTAGAATCTACCAGTAAGAGAACATTAGACTGGGTCTATGCAGCGTACAAACCATCTGAGATGCAGTATACTTTTTATGAAAAAATTCTTCAAAAGTTATATGAAAAAAAAATAACAACCGTAATTGTCTGGCCTCAAAGCTCACCTCCTATGCAAAAACTAATAAAACAGGCGTCCTTTACAGAGGATTGGAAAACTAGAGTCACAAGTATCAACGATAAGTATGGATTTGTACTACGTGACATGGACAACACGGAAGAGTACACGTGTAATACTTTTGTGGATGGTGGTCATATTGCGAAAGATTGTTATCGACCATTTTTACGTTATGTGATGAGTGAGTACTTTAAAGAAATAACTAAGAAGTAAAAAGTACTTTGCGAAGTATTTTCCGCAAAGTATGGATGTAGCTAGTACGCAGAAGGAATAAAGAATTGTTCATTCCTGGGTGGGCGTGCGTAGTTATCTGCTGGCTTACGCTTTGGCAATTCCATGGCTGGAGGTGTCATGTCCTGGTATGGAATTTTTGTGAGAAGGTGATGGATGCAATTCAAACGTGCCCGCTTTTTATCATCTGCTTCTACTGTAAACCAAGGAGCTTCGGGGATATTGGTATGAGAAAACATAGCATCTTTTGCTTTAGAATATTCTATCCATTTATCTCTAGACTCTAAATCCATAGGACTAAGTTTCCAACGACGGGCCGGGTCAATGGTTCTGGATTGGAATCTACGTTCT
Organism: Leptospira interrogans serovar Manilae; assembly: GCA_945887855.1. GTDB lineage: Bacteria > Spirochaetota > Leptospiria > Leptospirales > Leptospiraceae > JACKPB01. Next base: position 16,728 of record CAMCZP010000031.1, read on the forward strand.
TGTTCTTCATCACTGACTGAAAACCAATACTTCAATAAAATAATTCCAGAACGCACTAACATTCTTTCAAACTCAGGACAGTCCTGTAAAAAATTATTGTATTGCTTCTCCGTGCAAAATCCCATCACATGTTCAACACCTGCTCTGTTGTACCAGCTTCGGTCAAAACAAACAATTTCTCCCGCTGCTGGAAGGTGTGCTATGTATCTTTGAAAGTACCATTGGGTTTTTTCACTTTCATTGGGTGTACCCAATGCTACAACTCTACATCCCCTGGGGTTCAGTGGTTCTGTGATTCGTTTTATAGTACCGCCCTTTCCAGCGGCATCCCTTCCTTCGAAGAGTACTACAATTCGGGTTCCAGTGTGTTTTACCCAATATTGCATCTTTACGAGCTCCAATTGAAGGTTTGCTAGGTGTTTTTCATATTTCTTATTTGAAATTTTAGAACTGCCTTCCCCTTCACTGGTTCTTTCTTTTAATCTTATTTTTTTCTCTTTTTTAGAAAGTTCATTTTCTTCATTTTCATTGTTCATAATTATATTATTTCATAGCAAAGAAGCATTTGGTCAAATATTTTATTTTTTAGGGAATCTGGGGTAGGTTTTTCATTAAGATTTCTGTTGGTTTTTCATAGCATTTTCCACTCAGATGATGAGAATCTATAAAATATTTACAATCCAATTCTTTCTCGTACTCCTGAAATTTAAGATATGTAAACTTATATTTATTTTTAAATAGATTCATTCTAAAATTCCATACAATTTGGAAGGGTGCATTTTGGATCAGCTCATAGAGTGCTGGATACTGGATGGTTTCTACCACTAAAATTGGAATTTTGTGTTCCTCTGCTTTTTTAAAAACTTGTTCTAAAAAGTAAAATTGATCCTCTGAAAATTGAAGATTGGCTAGAGTACTACGATAGTATGATTCTGATTCTAACTGAAGTTTTTCAGGAGGAATGTTATGTATCAAATCATTTGCAATACCTCCTCTATTTTTTTTATAATCATTTTCTATTCGATCTCTCAACATCTCAAAAATTTGAGCTTGGGATGGATCCTTGAAACGTTTCATTGCTTCTGACAGGCGAAATGGAAATTTTTGAGTTTCAAAGAACTGACTTCGCAAAAAAATATCTTTTTCATTCCAGTCGAAATGATAGAATTCTCTCCTAAAAAAATTCCAATCATAAGAATAGCGTAAGGCATAAAAGTTGGCTTCTTTTGTGGCTGAAAATGGGAAAACTTCTAATACTAAATACTTTGGAGTAACTCCTTTATCTATTGCTTTAGAAAATATATAATAGTAATAAGAAAAAGGTGCAGAGGGTGTAGAATAATTGTACGGAAGTAAATCAGGTCTACTTTTTTCCATTACTTCAGTAGATAGCTCACCGAGATGACTGGTTCCTAGAATAAAGAGTATGGATTGGTTAGGATTTTCTTTTTGCTCTTTTACATTTGCGGGTATTAATTTTTCTCGAATTTGGTAAAAATAATATTCTGCTCTAGTTTCTGTAAGCCTTCGAATACTTTGAATGGTAAAGAGTCTATCAATACAAATGATAAGTATCAAGATCAGTATGGGTGAAAAATAAAGGAAGGCTGATTTTTGTTTTATATAGAAATTCATTTTATTAAAATTGAAAGTAAATAAATTCTTTACCTGATCCTGAATACAGACCAACCAAAAAAAATAGTAAGATAGAATAAATTCCAATTGAAACAAAGGAAGAAAAAGTAATATCAATAGATTCTATTTTTTTTAATTCTATAAATTGTAAGATAAGTGCTACTCCTATATAAGTAAAAATTGGAGTGAATGGAATTGAATTTACACCTTTGCTCAGGAAAAAGAATTTAGTCAAATATTCAGGAATCTGTGTTAAACTATTGGCTCTAAAAAAAATAACAGTGATACAAAAAATATAATATGTAAATAAAACCCTTACCAAGTATATTACTTTTTCTAGTATTGGAAGTTTAGATGCAAAGGGATTTCCTATGAGATTGGCGAGAATCCTCTCCACTACCAGACAAACTCCGCAGAGAAATCCCCATAAAATAAAGGTAAAACTAGCTCCATGCCAAAGACCAGCCAATGTAAAAGTAATGAGTAAATATAGATACATTTGAACTGTTCCATTTTTATTTCCACCCAGAGATATATACAAATAATCTTTTAACCAATTAGAAAGGCTTGTATGCCAATTTTTCCAAAGTTCCTGGAAGGATACTGACAAAAAGGGAGCCTGAAAATTTCGTGGAATTTGGTAGCCTAAAAGATAAGCACTCCCAATTGCAATGTCGCTGTACCCACTGAAATCGCAATAAATTTGCCAGGAAAATCCATTGACCGCCATAAAAAAAGAAGAAGCACTGTAATACGAAGGATCTGCCCATACGGGATCTATGAGAACTGAAAGGTTATCAGCTATTAGAACTTTTTTAGTGATACCAGTTAGAATAAAAATAAATCCCAAGAATATAAAATTTTTATTTAAACTGGTATTTATTTTAAATTGGGGAAGAAACTCACTTGCCCTGAGGATGGGACCTGCTATGAGTTGAGGAAAAAACATAAAAAATAAGTAAAATTCATAAAATGGGATTGAATCTGTAAGTTTTCCCCTATATATATCTATTTGATAAGCAATAATTTGAAATGTATAAAAACTAATTGCCAACGGTAAAATTATTTCAAATGGTAAGCTATTTTTTAAAGATATTAGGTTTTCACTAAAGAGAGAAAAAATAGAAAGAAAAAAGTAAAAATACTTAAAAAATCCTAGATTAATTAAATTTAATGTAATACATAATCCTATAGAAGTTTTAGATCTTGTTTTTCTGATCCAAATAGAAAAGTAATAATTAATGAGTAGTACAAAGAGGAAATGAAATAAAAAGGGGACACTCCAAGAAGCATAAAAGAGAAGAGACGCAAATACTAAAAACTGTTTTTTAGAGGTTGGGTTATTTATTACCCAATAGATGGAGTAAACAAATAGAAAAAAGAGCAAATAGGAGATTGTAGTGAATTGCATGAAGTATACACAGTTGTATGAAGGAGTTGGTTATTCCAGAGATAACATTTCATACTTGGTAGTTGTGTCATCTCCTTCTTTTCGCAGATCCGGTTTGAAATAAAAACGGGAAGTACATGAGGGACAGGCATGGCTTCCCATAGCCCTTATTCGTAACTTTACAGAGCAGCTTGGACAATACACATAAAAATGCTCTCCCTTTCGAAAGTAATCTACCACTCTAGGATGGGTAGGATCGGTTTTGGAGCTAACGAGGAGTGTTTCATAGTACTCTTTTCCCTTTTCTAATGTGCTAAAAAGGGGGACTTTGGTATTCGAATCATCAATCACCATTTCTTTAGTATAATCGTTTAAACCGGATATACCGATTTTAAGGAGAGAGGGGGGATTGGACAAAAATTCACGAAGGGAATGATCGATAGTATGGTCTACCTCTTTGATCTCTGTAAAATCTAGTATAAATGTATGAGGGGTTAGGCTTCTTTCTCTGAGAGTTTCTAGGAGGTTGTCAATTAAATATTGATTGCATTTTCCGGAAAGCCTTATGATTGTAAATTTCATGGCAGAAGTTATACTATATGGATATGTACAGAGCTTAAAAGTTCCAGAAGTAACTGGAGCCAACCAAGATTCCTCTGAAAATGCTAAGACAGACTATTTACGTATTTACGTATACGAGTATTTAAAAATACTGTTACTGAGAACGCAACAAGAAAATTTATAAAAGACAGGGTAACCCAAGCACTACTGAAACAATGAAATATTTTTGGAATAAACGAACTTTAGTCTTCCCCATAGATGTAACTCTCATGATTGCATCCTATTTTTTAGCCCATTTGATCCGTTTTGAGGATCTGGCCTATTTTTATGATAACAAGCAGTTCTACACCACATTGACCATTGTGGTTCTTTCTAGATCCATAGTTTTTCTTTTCTCGGGAATCTACAAATCTCTGTGGGCGTATGCATCTTTGCACGATTTGGTGGAGATTGTTAAGTTCACCGTTTTATCCTCTCTCCTTTCTACGGTTTCCGTGCTATATTACAATCGTTTTGATGCTCAGTCCAGAATGGTCCATGTTTTGGATGGGCTCTTGCTTTTAGGTTTTCTTTGCTTGAGAAGTTTATCATGGAGACTTATTCGGGAAAATACCAAAGCAGGGAATTTCCATGGAAAAAATACAATCATCATTGGAGCCGAAAAAGCGGCTGTTTCTATTTTAACCGATCTCCGCCATCACAAAGAACTGGGGTTACGTCCCGTTGGTTTCTTGGATGATGAAAGAGAAAAGCATGGTGGTGAAATCCAAAAGCTTCCTATTTTGGGAGGATTGGATTCTTTAGCACATTGGATCCAAATAAAAAATATTGAATATGTCGTCATAGCTAAACCCGGGCTTTCTCCTAAAAACATCAGTACCATCCGTACAATTTGTAGTACATACTCAGTAGAGCTAAAGATTCTACCTTCTGTGAATGATATATTTTCAGAGACCATGCCCGACAAACACTCTCTTCTCCGTGAAGTGAGAGTGGAGGATCTCTTGGGTAGAGACGCTGTAGTTTTAGATATTGAAACCATCCGTCATTATCTCTCAGATCATATTATCCTGGTTTCAGGAGCAGGGGGTTCTATTGGGAGTGAGATATGCCGCCAAATTGCCCAGTTCAAACCCTCGCAGCTCATTCTACTAGACATTGCAGAAACCCCTCTCTATGAAATTGACTATGATCTGAGAAAAAAATTTCCTGAGTTAAATTTGGTCTCTTTGGTGGGTGATGTAAAAAATCTATCCAGATTGAGTACTATTTTTCAGATGTACAAACCCGGTGTTGTATTTCACTGTGCTGCTTATAAGCATGTTCCCCTCATGGAACTCAATCCATCCGAAGCTGTTTTGAATAATGTTTTAGGCACTAAAAATATTGCAGATATCAGTAAAATTTCAGGTGTTGACAAGTTTGTGCTTATCTCTACAGATAAGGCAGTCAATCCGGTGAACATTATGGGAGCTTCTAAAAGGGTTGCTGAACTGTATCTCCAATCGATCTCTCCCTTTTCTAATACAAGATTCATAATGGTGCGATTTGGAAATGTATTGGGATCCAATGGTAGTGTAATACCTAGATTTCAGAATCAGATCCAAAAAGGTGGACCAATTACTGTAACCCATCCCGATGTGGTGAGATATTTCATGACTATTCCCGAAGCTTCTCAGCTTGTATTACAAGCAGGGAGTATGGGAGAAGAGGGTGAGATATTTATTTTGGATATGGGTGAGCCTGTAAAAATTTTAGAGCTGGCGGAAGAAATGATACGTCTCTCGGGGCTAAAGCCTTACTCTGATATTGACATACAGTTTACAGGGTTGCGACCTGGTGAAAAACTTTTCGAAGAACTACTATTGGACATTGAAGGACTTAAAGCCACTCACCATCCCAAAATTCAGATTGCTGCTGTAACTGGAATACAAAACCATCTCGTGTTTTTAAACAAGCTGAACCAATTGTTCTCCTTGGCAAATGCGAATAAAAGTGACGAAATATTTGCCCTTTTTAAAGAAATTATACCTGAGTACATCATCCATAAAGATTACATTGAAGACCAGGATGTAACAAAGGCAGGAATTAAAAATGGACGATGAAACTCTTACCCGAGAAGACATTGATCAACTCCGAAAATTTAAATCCAGCATTTTTGATCTCTATTGGGAGAAGTATGGATTTTTTTATATTCATGTACTACCACATCCTGACCTTCAAATGGGAAACCGAGGTTTGATTGGAAAAGAAAAAGAGGGTGGTGTAATACTAGCGTTTGGTGCCACTGCTTGCAAGGATATTTCCTCAGAAGAAGAATACCTTTATGCTGAATTACAATTTGGAATGAAATGGGAAAAATTATTGATTCCATGGGATAGTATCTTTAGAATTTTCGATAAATCACAAAATGCACTTACACAGTTGCGTGTTGTGAAGGAAGCTCTCACCTCCATAGATAAACCCAAAACATCTAAAAAGAAAGCACCAAAAGAGAGTGCAGAATCTAACGTAATCCAAATCGACTTTTCCAGAAAAAAATAGAGGTTTTTATGAAGAAAACTAAGTGGTTTGTGCCGGGGGATATAGATGGCTTTTTTGGGCTACTCCTGGATAATCTCATCCAATTGTTAGTTTTGGTTGGGCTGTGTATTGGTGTGATTGGTTTTCCGCCAGAATTTGTTTTTGGAACCGTACTACCTGGTGCCACAATATCTTTACTTTTCGGAAATGCATTTTATTCATACCAGGCATACAAACTTGCTGAAAAAGAAGGTAGGGACAATGTAACGGCTTTGCCATACGGAATCAATACTGTATCACTCTTTGCTTTTATTTTTTTTGTAATGCTACCGGTGTATATCAAATCTGGAGACTATAAGCTTGCCTGGAAAGTAGGTCTTGTGGCATCTTTCTTGTCCGGAGTGATTGAATTTTTTGGATCTTTTGTGGCAGAGTTTATCCGTAAAAACACGCCGAGGGCAGCACTGCTATCTGCACTTGCCGGGATTGCAATTACATTTATATCTATGGATTTTATCATAAAAACGTACCACAATCCATTCGTTGCCTTTTTACCACTAGGTATAATTTTACTCCAATACTTTGGAAAACTTAGGTATCCCTTCAATGTTCCTGCGGGACTACTCTGTGTGATAGTAGGTTCAGGAATTGCATGGATTTCTGATATTTGGTCACCTAAACCCATGATGAGTGGAAAGGCGGTAACAGATTCCATATCCGGTATAGGTTTGTATCTCCCTAGTATCACAATTTCAGATCTTTTCTCTGTGTTGAACGAAGATAGCATTCGAGAGTATGCATCTATTATCCTGCCCATGGGTATCATGAATGTACTGGGTTCATTGCAAAATATAGAATCTGCAGAAGCGGCAGGGGATAAATTCAATACCAGGGATTCACTCCTAGTAAATGGGGCGGGAACTATACTCGGTTCGTTTATGGGATCCCCATTTCCCACCACCATCTACATAGGTCATCCCGCATGGAAGGCTATGGGAGCAAGGGCTGGCTACTCCATCCTCAATGGATTTTTTATGACAGTGGTAGGGATGTTTGGGCTTATGAGCCTTGTTTCTGCATTGGTTCCCATTGAGGCAGGAATGTCCATACTCCTTTGGATAGGAATAATCATTGCTGCACAGGCATTTGAAACCACTCCCAAAGAGCATTCACCTGCTATTATTTTTGGACTCTTTCCTGCAATGGCGGGATGGGGAGTGTTGATGGTCCAAAGTGTATTTAACTTTGCAAATGGGAAACTTGCCGAAATTTTAAGTAAAGAAAATATTTCTGGATATTCTTTTTTAATGTCTGACGTTCCACCAGATCTTGCCTTTTTGCCATACACATTATCGGGGCTATTGGCATTGTCCCAGGGATTTTTACTCACTTCAATGGTTTGGGGTTCCATCTGTGTGTATATCATAGACAAAGACTTTAAGAAATCAGCCTATTGGGCATTTATTGCCTCTCTACTCTCTCTTTTGGGGCTTATTCATGGGTACTCACTTTCAGGAAATGCAATTATAAATAATTATAACTTTCCTTCTGCCCCACAATTTGTTTTGAGTTATCTTGTATTGGGATGTTTTTTCTATTTGGCATCTTTTTTGCCTAAAACTAAAGACAGTATACACTAGAGAGAGCTAGATATAAGAAAATGCTTTTTTTCTTGTCACTCAATTGAATTATAGGTAATAGGAAAAAATATGATATTTAACTTATTAGAAAAAAACGTAATACCTGACTTCTTAATTCGAATAGGTATTCGTAGGCTACTCTCCGCACGACTGAAGGATGAAAATAAAGGAAGCATAGAGAAAAATAGAGAAGCTCTTCAGAGCTATATTGATGCTCTGAAAAAAAGCCCTGTAGCCATCAATACCAAAGATGCAAATGAACAGCACTACGAAGTCCCCACCGAGTTCTACAAACTCTGCTTGGGTAAGCGTCTCAAGTACAGTGGGGGATATTGGCCTTCTGGGGTTAGTACCTTAGATGCCAGTGAAGAATCTATGTTGGCACTCAGCTGTCAGAGAGCGAGGCTCAAAGATGGTCATACAGTGCTTGATCTCGGGTGCGGATGGGGATCCCTCACTCTATACATAGCTGAAAAATATCCCAATTGTAAAATCACTTCTGTTTCTAATTCCAAAACCCAAAAAGAGCATATAGATGGCGTCTGTAAAGAGAAAGGTTTTAAAAATGTGACGGTTATCACACAAGATATGAATGAGTTTTCAATCAACCAAACATTTGATAGATTGATGAGTGTGGAAATGCTTGAGCATATGAAAAACTATGAAGTTTTATTTTCCCGTTTTGCAAAGTATATGAAAGAGGATGCATTGTTCTTTATTCATATATTTACACATGTAGAATATGCATACGCATTTGAAGTAAAGGATGATACTGATTGGATGTCCAAATACTTTTTTACTGGTGGACAAATGCCTTCCGATGATTTATTTCTCTATTTTCAAAAAGATTTAGTACTACAGGATCATTGGCGGGTAAATGGGCAACACTACCAAAAGACAAGTGAAGCATGGCTATCCAAAATGGACTCCAACCAAGATAAAATCATGCCTATTTTTGAATCTACCTATGGCAAAGAAAATGCTGTGAAATGGTGGGTATATTGGCGTGTGTTTTATATGGCATGTGCTGAACTTTGGGGATATAAGGATGGAGAAGAGTGGTTAGTATCACACTACCTTTTTTCAAAGAGATCATAAACTAAACCTTGAGCATTTAGATTATTTTTTATTGGATATAGCTGCATTTGCCATAGAGCGCAATCTTTTGCAAAGGATATGAATGATTCCCTGTACTACCTCTACATCTGCTTCCATGAGTTCATAGAGGGCGTCATACTCAAGACGAAACAGAAGGCAGTCTGTGATGGCTTTGGCGGATGCTGCTCGTGGCTCTGGGTCTAGGGCTGCCCATTCGCCAAACACTTCCCGGCTTCCTAGTATTGCTAAAAACCTTTCTCCTTTGTGCATGTAAACTTTGCCATAGACTATGATATAAAGGGATCTGCCTAAATCTCCTTTTTCTATAATAGTCTCTCCTTCTCTAATCTCAATCTCTTCTAAAACGTCTGCAACATTTGCCAAATATTCCACGGGTGTAGATGAAAAGATACTAACACTTTTTAGTATCATAACTCGTTCTATGGGTAAGATCATAGCTCCTCCGTTACATTTCTAAGATTTTGGCAGAGGATATGGAGAATTCCTCTAACTATTTCAATATCAAAACTCATGAGATCATAGAGGGCGTCTTGTTCAAGTTTAAACAAAGTGCTATCTTCAAGTGCGGTTACAGATGCAGCCCTTGGCTCAGGGTCTAATGCAGCCCATTCTCCGAAAACTTCATTGTTGGTAAGAATTCCAAGTTCTACATCCTGGCTGTGAAGTTTAACTTTTCCGTTTACTATGATATACAAGGAACGCCCAATGGTTCCTTTTTCAAAAATAAGTTCACCCTGTTTTACATTTATTTCTTGGAGATAGCCTGCTACACTCGCAAGGTACTCATCTGGTGTGTGGGAAAATATTCTAATATTTTTTAATACCAAAACTCGATCAATGGTAAGGATCTTATTTTGATTCATTTTTGATTTGCTCTCACTAGAATTTAAACTGGCTATAGATTGATGAATAGTTTCTAAAAGTAGGGGATCGGATAAACTTAGAGAAGATTCTAATAATCCAATCAATTCTTTTATTTTCAGTTTTCCTATCAAATAAAAGGCACAGGCTTTTGTCCAGAGTGTTACAAAAGATGTATCACTCTTTATGATACTTTCTAGATGATTAGAAAGGAGTAATGTGGGTTGAGAGAAATCTCCACCTAATCTTTCCAGACAAATGGTAGGATTTGTTGATTCCAGAACGGGAAGGATATAAGATTTGATCTGAGCTTCCACAATTTGGTCTATCAATTCTATTGCATAACTTCTCTTTCCGCCTGGAATTCCAGAGAGATGTTCTCTTGCAAGGGCAATTCCCTTGACTGGATAGATAAAGCCTAAAAGTAGAAATATTCTTTCTTTATTTTGAGAAACCTCAAATTCCAACGATCTTTGCAGTATACTGAGTTCTTCTTTACTTTCTAAATCCCTCAGTATTCCAAAGATTTTTGCTGAATTTTCCACTTCTTTTAAGATAAGTTCTTTAATTTTTGGAAGTTCCTCGGAGGTCGCTATATAATTGCATTTTTTTAATGACTTAAAAATCTGGTGTCGTACACTTTTTTCCGGGAAGTTAATTTTTTCCTTTAAAAGATGGAGAGACTTATCTGTTGAAATTTGACCATAGATATCCATGATAGCTATTTGTTGGTCAATTGTTTGGTCTTTAGAAAAAAATAAAGCTTCCATCTGGGGCAGTACTTGTTCACCTAAATTACTGAATGCTAAAATAGATGTCTTACGCATTGCTGGAACTTTAAAATTTAGAATCATACTTTCCCATAAGTCAGTACTATTAAGTTGGCCACTCACGATCAATGCAGATTTACGTACTACGTTGTTAGGATCTTCTAATAGAATATTTAATAATTTACTAGCAGACTTTAGTTTTAATTCTCCTATGACCTGAATGGCTATTTTTCGATCTAAAAAGTCTGAAGAGTTAACCCATGTTTCCAGAATTTTACCCGTGTCACTGTTTATTCCCTCACGTAAGAGGAGTCCTATCATAGCCCCCTGTCTTACCTCCCATTCTGAACTATTTAGATATTCTCTGTACATTGTAGACATTTCAGAGGAATCTAAATAGGATAGAAGACGGATGCTATTCCCTTTGATCTTAGGATCTGATTCTATTCGTATATTCTCTTGTACTATAGGAAGCAATGAAAGTAACTTTAATCTTTCCATGCGTTGTAAACAATCCAATCTAACTTCAGGGATAGGATGTGATATAAACTTCTTTAAGGTATCTTCTAAAAGAGAAGGCTCTGCGGATTCTAAGAGATTTAGACTATATATAATTTCTCCTGCATGTGAACTCTGTAAGCCTTTTTGGATAAGGTCAAAACTTAAACCATCCTGTAAAGAAATATTAGAATCTGTCATACGACGACGCGTGAGTGCTTTTTCTAATAGGGTACGATATTTTTTGGGGAGGGGGGTAGCTATGAAGATCCATAGCCCCAATACAAATAATAAGAGTGCAATTGAAAGCCAGGCGTATTCTGGAAAGAATGTATTAAGAAAAATTAGTATAATTCCTGCAAGGCCTGCTGACATGGGCTCAATTAAACTTTCCACTTTTGCTTGAACATTTAGTCTTTCCGAATCTGGAAGGGGTTGGTATAAAATTAATAGACTGGGCTTTTGGAGTGCATCACGACCTAACTTATCAAATATACGTAGGAGTACAGCAAGTGAGAAAATAAAGAATGCAGAAACACCCATAAACCAAGAAGATAATAAAACAATCGCACATCCCAGAACCATTAGAGGTGGAGCCAATAAACCTAGATTCAAACCATATCGGTTTAAGAGTGGACCAACTATAAAAATACGCATTATGAAACTCATACCTCCAGCAAACGCCAAAAATTGTCCGAAAAAAATGGATAAATCTTCTGGTTTGGGGAACTGAGCTCTTGCCTGCCTTTGGAACATATTGTCAACGAAGTAGTACCCCAACAAGGACAATAGAGCCAGAAAGTAGATACCTTTTAAATAAGATGATTCTCCAGTAGTGTTTACAGGATTGTTTTGGTGGAAGGAATTTTTTTTATGTATTACAGCTGGAGCATCTTTCATCCACTTACGTGAAATTGTATAATTGAAATAAAAGGATAGCCCTGTTCCTGCCAATGAAAGGTAAAGTAAATTTAAACTTCCAATCAATGGTGCTACAAATCTTGTTGATACACCAGCAATTACAATTGCCAAAACTTCCCCAGAACCTATAAATCCAAAAAGACGTTTCCCTTGTCTTACATCTAAGAGATTATTGCATAGGCTCCAAAAAGCAAGTCCTGAAAGCATAAATTCAATCTCAAACCAAATCATAATAGCGAGGGCAGGCCAGTCCCAGTCCCCTATTTCTAAGATTCCACGAAATAAGAGTTCAATTGTAAAGATAAAAGCAAATGACAGGGGAAGTAGATTGCGAAATGGAATCCGCTTTTTAAGTTGAAGATAAAAAATTCCTACAATGGAAACAAATAGAGCTACACCCAAGTATACATATGCCAACCACTCAGGTGGATACTTGCTCAAAAACAAGGCTTTTGCTGCTGCACTTGTAAAAAGCCGAGTGGTCCCCATAGAAAAAGCGTGTCCCCAAAGTCTTCCTACAAGGGGAAGTTCTTCTGGGGCAAT
>CAMCZP010000032.1 GCA_945887855.1 Leptospira interrogans serovar Manilae
CAGATGATTGTACCTTTGATCGAGTCTGTTTTTATAATAAAATTTGCAGTTTTAATTCCGGGGATTATCCCGAAACCTTTAAAATCATTCCATTTTTCAATTTGCAGAAAGGAATCAAAAATATATTGCGGCTCTTGGAAATACTTTACTTCAACTGTAAAAGAAATCATTTTTACCCTCTAACGAAATAAAATTGGAAAGTTTTTTTGATCTTGGGAATATTCCGCTAATTCAATTTTCGATTTCCTACGATCATAGATTTAGATAAATTGTGTGTCTGGTTTGGGTGGGATTGAAAGAGAACTTCCTCCAAGTTCAAAGCAAGCCCATCCTCATTTTTCAAATCATGTAAAAAATTTTATCTTTCATGACGTTCCTGCAAAAAGTGAGTTTTTCCTTATTTATTCCCAACAATCCCAAGCTTTTTTCCGCTTACCGGCGGAAAAAGATAGTAATTGAAGTTCCATCTTTAATTTTTAAATAGTTTATCTTATATTTCCAAATATTCTTTTCCTCCACTTTTTTTCTATCCAAATCTATTTCCATTTGGCAGGCTCCTACTAGGATACCCTGTATGAAAAAGAATATAGAAATTGAGATTGTTTCGGATGCCGTATGTCCCTGGTGTTACATAGGTAAAAAAAGATTAGAAAAAGCTATTGATAAGCTTTCTTCAGAGTACGATTTTTCCATCCAATGGAGACCCTTCCAATTACACCCTGAAATGCCCCCCGAAGGAATGCCGGGAACGGAGCTATTAGAAAAAAAATATGGAGTGGAAAGGGCTAAGCAAATGCTTACAAGTATGACAGAAACTGGAAAAACAGAAGGAATTTCTTTTAATTTTCCCGCTATTCCTTTTACTCCCAATACAAAACTTTATCATCGATTGGTAAAATATGCAAGTATGTTTCATAAGCAAGATGCTTTGGTGAACTCCCTGTTCCAGGCATATTTCGAGATGGGGGAAGACATAAGTGATCCAAACACCCTTCTTAGCCATGCAGAAAGGGCAGGGTTAGACCGGGATGAAGTCTCTAAGTTTTTAAATAGCGACTCTTTTTTAAAAGAGGTGGAAGATGAGGAAGAGATTTATAGAAATGCAGGTATTACAGGAGTTCCATCTTTTATCATCAATCGAAAGTATTTGGTGGTAGGTGCGCAAACCCCTGACTACTTTGAATCTACCTTCTCACAAATGGAACTCTAAGGAAATAGAAATGGAAATTATCAAACCAATCTCAGATATTTTAGGAAATCTTTCAGAAAATTATGGAAGGTACTATGGCCACTATGAATTCCAAACAAGCGTCCTGGATGGAAGTGGTATCTTTAGCCAGAGGCGGCTTTCTAGAAAGGCATGGGTCTTCAGTGGGACAATCAGCGAAGAATACATCACGGGATTTGCCATTGTGGATGCAGGGATGGCGGCAACTGCATTTTGTTATATTCAAAACCGTACTACAGGGGAATACCTGGAAGAAAATATGACAAAACCCTTTGGATTTCCTGAAAATTTTTCTCCCTCCCTATCTTCTACCTGGAGCTTACAAGATGGCAAAAAATCCTGGAAGTATACAAAAGTAGAAGATGAGTATAGATTTGAATATTTGGGAGATAAGTTTTCTTTGCAATTTACCATGCAGGAGTCAGGAAATGGGATCAGTACCATTGCCCCCTCTCAGGATAGACCCTTTAATTTTACCTACAAAAATATGAATCTACCCACAAAGGTTGTCTTTAGCCAAAATGGAAAAGAGAATCGTTGGGAAGGTTCTATTGGGGTTTTGGATTTTAGCAAGGGGTATCCTCCCCGGGAAATCTTTTGGAACTGGGCTTCCTTAGTTGGTACTACAGATAAAGGGGACAGTTTTGGATTGAATGCTGTGGCACGATATAACGATGGTTTAGAAAATATTTATTGGCTCAATGGGAAACCATTTCCTTTGGGGAAGGCTGTTTTTACGTATGATAAACCCATCTCCGAAAACAAAACGCATCTCATCGTAGAGGGGGATCTTTTGAATCTTCAGTTTTATCCGGAAGGAAAGAGGAGCGAAGATCTCAATTATATTTTTTTTAAGAGTCAATTTACCCAAGCATTTGGAAAATTCAAAGGGATTCTTAATCATGAAGGCGAAAAAGTCACAATTACGGGAAATGGGCTATTGGAGGAACATTCCGCACTCTGGTAAATAAAATAAAATAATTCTTGATTTTGATAAATATTCTGTGAAATATTTTTCTTTGAAAAGGTCTAAACATTGATATGATTAAAAATTCTAAAATTAAAGCGGCTCTACTTGTTATTTTCTTATTTATTTTTGTGACAGGTATTCAAGCAGAGAAAAAATTCGCTCTCATCATAGGTTCCAACTACAAAGGCAACAAAGCGGGAATCAGCGAGCTCAATCTCTGCGAGGCAGATGCTGAGTATATGCAGGCTCAGGTCAAAAAACTGGGGAGCTTCGATGACGTTAAAATGCTTCTGGGAAAGGATGTAACCAAGTCCAATATCGAAAGGGAAATTTCTTCCCTGGGGAAAAGGGCAGCATCGGATGATGTAGTTTTTCTCTATTTTGCGGGTCATGGATTTTACCAAAGAGATTTGAGTGCAAAAAATGGGATGAGAAATTACATCGTGTGTTATGATAGACCCCACCTTTCAGATGATGAACTCAATGACTATCTCTCAGCTATCAAATCTCCCAAGACCATTTTTGCCCTGGATTGTTGCTTTTCTGGTGGTATTACAAAAAAAGGTAAAAAAACAAGAGGGGATAAAGATATCCCAATCCCAGAGGGAGCTCAGGGAACTGTAAAAGAATCGGATGATTTTTATTTTCAGAACAAGGTCATTATTTCTTCTGCTGATGACAACCAAACAGCTATTGAGCTGGGGGGAAATATAAACCATGGGATTTTCACATACCATTTTGGAAAATCTATGGAGACAGCGGATTTAAATGGGGATAAGGTGATCACAGCCTTAGAAGCCTTTTTTAAGACCAAAGAAGATGTCCAGAGGACAGCCAAAGAGAATGACCATGAACAAACACCCCAGATATCAGGAAATGCTTCTGGAATCTTTTTAAGTGGAAAGACTTCTCCCGAGCCTCCCTCCAAGCCAGTGGTTATCAAACCAGATCCAGCCCCCAAACCCGAACCTGCAATGGATCCAGTAAAGCCCGTTCCAGCCCAACCTGTAGTCACACCGGAAGAACCACCTGCAGTTGTTGCATCAAATGAAGGTGATCTTCTGATAAAGACTACAATTATTAAAGACAGGCGGTATGGAGTTTCTGCACTTTCCCCCGAGCAAATGGTTGGTGCAAAAAATAGAAAGGGAAATCGATCAGTTCGTGTGCTAGTGGATGACAACCCCATGCAAGCAACTCTCCTGCCCGTGAAATCTGAGATTTGGGGTGTATCCAATGGAAAGAGTGGGGAAATTTATACAATCAGCATAAAAAAAGTTCCTGCGGGAGTTCATAAAATTGCCATCCAAGCAGATGAGTATCCTGAATTTGTAACTACATTTGCCGTCATGGAAAATAAAGAAAATACATTAGACCTCACCAATTCACTCTCTGGATTTGGGGCTATACAGGGACAGGTGTTTTACAAGAGTTTAGACAATCCCGTTTCCAATCATCCCATATTCATGCCCACTATCAATAGTGTTGTGAATTTGAAAAAGGTCAAGACAGACGAGAAAGGTAATTTTTGGTTTACCACACTTCTACCCGGAGAGTATGAATTAAAAGCTTCCTTTGCGGAAGATCTTACACTTTCCAATTCTATGATAAAAGTAAGAGAAGGGGAAGTGACTAAAATTCAAGTGATACTGAATGTAAAATTGCCTTCTACTAAGACTAAGTATTAAACATGAGTGTTATACGTCATTTTGAAAGAGATGACGTGTAAACTATCCTACCTATAAAACTCCTTCAATCCCTCTGGCACATCAAAAGTCCCATCTTCTTTTTGGTAATTTTCAATGATTGCTGCTAATGTTCTACCAATTGCCAATCCAGATCCATTAATCGTATGAACTAACTGATTTTTCCCTTCTTTATTTTTGTATCTTATTTTGCCACGACGGGCTTGGAAGTCTTTAAAATTAGATACAGAGGAGATTTCCATGTAACGATTTAAGCCGGGCATCCAAACTTCTATGTCATACGTTTTTGAGGATGAGTTAGATGTATCTTTACTACAAAGTAGTAATACTCTGTAATGCAAATCTAATTTTTGGAGTATTTTTTCTGCGTGAGATAGCATTTTTTCATGTTCAATATTGGAATCTTCCGGTTTTGAAAATTTAACTAACTCAACTTTTTGGAACTGATGAACTCTTACCAATCCTTTTGTATCTCTTCCGTAGGATCCTGCTTCTCTTCTAAAGCAAGATGTATGGGCTGTGATACTAATTGGTAATTCTTCTTCTTTTAGTATTTCATCTCTATAGAGATTTGTGAGAGGAACCTCTGCGGTAGGTATTAAATTAAGCTCATCTTTTTCAAGTCTGTAGTACTCATCTTTAAATTTAGGATATTGTCCTGTGGTCAACATACATGTATCATTGACAATCATAGGTACCCAGACTTCTGTATAACCATGTTCATTTGTGTGAGTGCTGAGCATAAAATTCATCAATGCCCTTTCTAGTTTAGCACCCTGACCGAAGTAGGTATAAGCTCTCGCCCCTGCTAACTTTACTCCTCTCTCAAAATCAAATATTTTTAGTGCTTCTCCAATTTCAAAATGGGCTTTAGGGACAAAAGAAAAATTTCTCTTGGTACCGAATGTTCGTATTTCAACATTTTCCTCTTCTGATTTGCCAATGGGAACCGAATCATCTAAAATATTAGGAAGACCCAAATTTATATCCAAGAGTTGTTGCTCTAAAGATTCGAGTTCAACTTCCAATTCCTTGATTTTATTTCCCACTTCTTTCATAGAGTGAGAAATTTCAGTTATATCGCCACCCTTGGATTTGATGATTCCAACTTCCTTGGATACACGATTTCTTTCGCTTCGGAGGGCTTCTACTTCGGATTGTACTCCCTTTTTATGATGTAGTACAGTGTCAATGTCGGAAATAATTTTTGTGGAATCTATAAAACGTTTGTTGAGTGAATTGCGTAGGTCATCTGGGTGATTGATAAAATAGTTTAAATCAAGCATAATTGGGAGCCTTTCTATTTATAAAGTTCTGAGAATTTGTAAAAATACTTTCTTCTATTAATTGTTTTTTTTCACTTCGTAGTTCAAATATCTTTTCTAAGATATAGGGTAGATTGGTGGGATCATTGCGCTTTCCACGGTTCGGAGGAGGTGATAAGAATGGTGCATCTGTTTCTATGAGCATATTTTGTAAGGGAATTTTTGATGCTGCCTCTTGGAGTTCCTTTGCATTTTTAAATACTACTATTCCAGAAAAAGAAATATAATATCCTAAATCTATAAACTTAAGTGCATATTCTAAATCGTACGTATAACAATGTAATACACCAAACACTTTGTTCTTATAATCTTTTAAAATATTTAATGTATCTTCTTTTGAGTCCCTAGAATGAATTATGACGGGACAATTTGTATCTTCTGCAATGCTAAGAAATCTTCTGAAGACTTCTTCTTGTTGTTTATTTGTACCTTTTTTGTGATAATAGTCTAAACCAATTTCGCCAATCCCTGTAAAATTATTATTTTGGATATTATCACGTATTACTTTTTCAATAGAATCATTTTCATCATTGGTGATTTCATCTGCGGGGTGAGATCCGGCTGTAAAATGGATTTTAATCTCATGAGTGAGTTCGGATATTTTTTTGGCTCTGAGAGAGGACTCAAAGTCAATTCCAATTTGTAAAATTTCTCTGACACCCCGTTCTTTTGATGCATCTAAAGTTTGGTGAATGGGGAGCCCTTCTTTTTCAATTATATCTAAGTGACAATGTGTATCAATAAGAGAGTAGCCCATACAATACAGGAAATTTTACTTGGGTTTTATGTGAAGTCTTTTAGCTTTCTTCATTTAGAATCATAAAAAGCCTTTCAATATGGGTTTGAAAATAGAGACCTTCCGTATCGAGGGTTTTCATGTTACTACTTTTCTCCCGAACATTTAGAGAAATTAAAAAATCATAAATAAAAGAAATCGCCTTATCATTGAAAAGATTAGTTTCTCTTTTTAAACGACTCTTTATAAAACGCTTTCGACCTTCCGAATAGGAATCCATATCAAGTTGTTTGAAAAATTCTTTATCATTGTCACCGAGTCTTTTAAATAAAACTTTGGCTTTTCGTACCTCGTCTGTTCTATTTAGCATAGAATTGATAAATGAAAGAATTCCCCTAGATTGATTTTCACCCTCTCGTTTTAGTTTTGCAAACTCTTTATAAAATTCTGATTTGTTTCCTTGAAAGATTGCATCCACTAATTGAAACGGATTGAATTCACTTGTTGGAAATAATATATCCACTACTTCTTTAGAAGTAAAATGCTTTTTGTGGAGAAGTGTTTTTAGTTTAGTAATACTTCTAAAATAAGATCCTGTGTTGGGAGGAACTCTATGTATAAACTCTTCAATTGCATCTGCATCAAAAATTATCTTTTCTGATTTACAGATATCATCTAATGCCTTTTTTCGATCATCGGGCCAAAAGTTTCGATTTTTTAATACTCCAAACTTATTGTCGAATAAATTTGCAATCTTAGATGGAAGTTCCTTGGAATCAATATGTGCTACAATATATATTTTTTCAGATATACTTCTTATATTTCTTTGAAAATTGTCGTACATTTTCTTTTCGCTTACCTTTAAAAATGGTTTAAAAAAGTTCATGCCATTTCTAATCAATATTAATTTCCAATTGGCAAACATGCTATAATTGAAGAGCTCTGTAAAGAGCCTGTTCACATCTTCATCATCGGGGACAATGGTTATTGTTTCATATTGTTCCCCTATTTTTTTAAAGAGCTCTTTATAATGTGTCGCAACTATGTCGTATTCAAGGCTATCTTCTGAGACATAAAGTAAGACATTTGGAAGTTCTTGTAGAGATTTGTGTAAAAGTTCTGGAGAATTTTTGAATTCCAGAATATCCTTTTTTTTTGCTTGTTTTTCAGTCATAGAATCCAATAATATTAGTAAGGAAAATTTTTCGTACCCCTTAGATTCTTTGCAAATAGGAATTTATAGGTCAAGTAGGGAATCTTTTTCAAACCAACTTTAGAGGTGAAAATATGGTATTTGGTGAAGGTGCACAGAAGATTTCTCTGGTAAATGAACCACTTATGTATGTAAGCCCGGTTTACACCTACAATCCTATCCCGCAGGTGAATAAAATTTACTCCAATGAAAACTTCTTCAACCAAGAAGCGTTCAAAGAAGCAAGAAATTCAAAAAATTTTAAAGAAACCGGCGAAACAAAAAAAGATTTTTCAAGCAGGGGTTCTATTTTAGACATCACTGCATAAATCGACTCCACAATTTGTGGTGGGAATAAAAAGTCCGTGCTGGGAATCCTACCACATTCCAGTATGATCCCGTAATTTCTTTTACGGGACCCTTTTCATCTTGGATCCCATATCCTCCCGCTTTGTCCATAGGCTTGTATTTGCTTATGTAAGCTTTTATTTCCCTCTCTTTCCAATGAGTAAAGGATACAAGTGTCTCTTCGAATTCGTATATGGATTGATTGCCTTGCTTCATTGCAATTCCTGTGAGGACGGAATGTGTTTTTCCATTTAATTCCAGGAGATATTCTAGATTTCTTTCTTCTGTTTCTGGTTTGGGAAATAATTTATGCGAAAACACTACAATTGTATCAGAGGCAATGTAGAGATCTCTAGAGTTATTCTCAAAATTTCCTAGTTTTGAAAGGGTGATCCGCCTGAGATAATCGGAATATGTTTCACCATGAATGGGATCCTCTGAAATGGAAAGGGGTGAAATTTCAAAACTTAGCCCTAAATTCTCTAAAAATGCTTTTCTACGGGGGGATGATGATCTTAAAACAATTTTAGAATCCAATTAGATATTTACTCCATAAAAAAAATGTCGATACTATAAATACTATGAAAAACTTTTCCCTAACATTCTTCGATAAAAATTTATCAATATTAATGATTCTTGCCATGCTTTACAGCATTCCAAGCGAAACTCAGGTTTTACATGCACAGGCTGATACCAAGTCCCCTGACCAAAAAATAAGTGAAGAAGCACCTATGGTCAAACAGGATGGAAATGTAGTTTTAGACCCTGTCAGTGTATCAAACTCTTTAAAAAACTCCAATTTGAGACATCTCAAAAAGCTTAAGAGTAGCTTTTACAATTTAGGAGAAAAAGAGAAATATGATGGCATTATGAAATCTTATGTGGACGCAACAATCACTCTCAGTGAACGAAAGTATACAGATGCACGCAGGAAGTTTGAGCAAAACCAAACAGACATCAATGATAAAGCGAAAGCCCTGACTGACAAATACAAAGAGAAGTATTTAAAACTTTATGCAGATATTTCCTACACTGTAGTAGATATGAAAATCAATACCAAAGCAGAATCGGCAAATTCATCTTATGAAAAATACCTAGCTGCTGCCAACGAACTCCAAACCACTGCGGTAGAACAAGCCGAAAAAGGTAATTATGCAGATGCGGTGTATGCTTACAAAGCTGCCATTTTAAATTTAGTTAGAATCCCATACTTTATAAGTAAAAATAAAAATAAAAATTTAAAGATAGCTGAAAAGATTGCAAAAAACCTATTGATAGAAGATGACTATATACCTAAAGAAAATATGAAAGATTTTGATGATTCACGTGAAATGATCTTTGATGAAAGAGAGCTTGAACGTGAAAAAGAAAGAGCTGCCATTAAAAAAGGAATTACTTCCAAGTTAGGTGGAGAAGTTACTCCAGAGCCAAGTCCAGAACCTAAAAAAGATCCCCAAGCAGGAACGGAAAAAAAGGATCAGTAGTACTGAATGAAAATTCTTGGGCTCCTTACTCTATTAGTATTCTTTTTCATTGGTTGCGAAGAAAAGCACGTCATCGAAGATGTGGAAGAGTGTGACACAATGGAAAGTTATTATGAAGGTGGGGAGCATTATATCAATAGAAATTTTATCACGGAAGAAGGAACACTCGATTACAATAAACAATTTGAAAAGTCAGAATCCAAAAATAGCAAATGTAACCCTGTAAATACATTCTAATATTTCTTTCCTACATTTATCACCTCTACTTACTATTCAAAACAAATAGAACTTTGTACTTCAATAAAGTTAAAAAATATGATACTAAACTTACACCCTGAAAATCCAGAAAAAAGATCTCTAAAGCTTATTTCAGATAATTTGAAAGATGGTGCAGTGTATATATTTCCTACCGACACTGTGTACTCTTTCATTGTGGATTCTCAGTCAAAAGTTGGTATTGAGAAATTGTACACCCTAAAAGATTTGGAAAAGCACAAACCCCTTTCTTTGTTATGTGCGAGCATATCCGTTGCATCTGAATTGGTAGAGAATCTACCTAACACTGCATTTCGCTTAATGAAAAAAATCACTCCGGGACCTTTTACTTTTATCTTTAAAGCTAATAAAAATATTCCTAGAGTTAGTCTTACAAATCAGAAAACAAAAAGTATTGGCATTAGAATACCTGATAATCTTTTTATACAGTCCCTATTAGAAATTCATCAGAGTACAGTCACTGGAACATCTGTGTATGGAATGGATGAATACACTTCGAACGCTGAAGAGATTGACCGAGTGTATGGAAAAAAGGTAAGTGCTACTATTGATGGGGGTTTCATAAAACAAGAACTCTCCACAATCATAGATTTTAGTTCAGGAGATATGGAAATTACAAGGGAAGGCAAAGGATATGAAATATTAAAAGAGTTTTCCGGAGATTTATAAAGTTATTCTATAGTTTTTCATGATTTTTTATCTTAAGAAATAACCTTGAAATATAAGAATTGATAATAATATTGTAAAACCGTATGGAAGACGAAATAAAAAAAATCCTTTTACAAATAGGGGAAGATCCTTCTCGGGAAGGTTTATTAAATACTCCCAAAAGAGTTAAAAAATCTTATGATTTTCTAACAGGTGGCTATCATGTAGATATCAACCATCTTGTAAATAACGCAATTTTCGAAGAAAAAACAGATGGTATTGTATTGGTAAGAGATATTGAAATGTACTCGTTATGTGAGCATCATCTATTGCCTTTCTATGGACGTGCACATGTTGGTTATATACCTAATAATAAAATAATAGGTATAAGTAAAATACCTAGAATTGTAGATATGTTTGCCAGAAGGTTACAGGTTCAGGAAAGACTTACTGCGCAAATAGCTAATGCACTACAAGAGGTTTTAAGCCCACTTGGAGTAGGCGTAGTTATAAAAGCTAAACATTTATGTATGATGATGAGGGGCGTGGAAAAACAAAATTCAGAATTATTCACATCTTGCATGTTAGGTGAGTTTAAGACAAATTCGGTTTCAAGAAATGAATTTTTAGATCTAATTAGAACAGGAGCATCCTAAGAAATTCTATCAAATAATATTTGAAAGCTATCTATAGATGAAAAATGCTTAAACCTATTCTCAGCCATTTCAAAAAGTTTATTTTTCATTGTGGTATTTGTTTTTATAGTATAAATCAACTCTGCTATATATTCAAATTTCTTTTCATTTATGAGTATACCTCCATTTCCAAGAGTTTCAGAAATTGCGGAAGAGTTATATGCCATAATAGGAATATTGTAATACATTGCTTCAAGGAGTGGTACGCAAAATCCTTCATGTTCACTCATAGATAAAAACAGATCAGCATTTGAGTATATATTTGAGAGACAATCCTGATCTAAGCAATCTATAAATTCTACATTGTTCTCTAAATTGAAGTATTTTATCAGACTATCTAGCTCATATTTATAGGATTCTAGTTCTCTTGCTGTTTTACCGGCTAGAGTAAGTTTGAAAGAAAAATTATAATTCAATAATATTTTAGCTATTTTTATAAGATCCGTTTGTTTTTTATTCGGAGCAATTCTTCCTACAAATACTATAGAGAAAACTTCTGTACTTGTTTTCTTTTTTTTATTTAGTAAAGATAAATTTAGTGGTATAGATAGTACGTCTATATTTTTGAATCCGATTTGAAGTAGTTCATTTTTATTAAAATTTGAAATAGCAAAATTAAAACTAAAAAAGGAAATCATATCCGAAAGTTCATCTCTTCCTTTTTGAAGATAGTAAGCCAATGTTAGATCATAAGATATAATGTACTCAGCAGGTGTCACATTGTGATAAATTAAAACTGTAGTGGGGGATCCACTAATAGATTTAATAAAATTAAAAACTTTTGAGTGTATGGAATGATGGTAAATTATGATGTCACCTTTTGAATATCTATAGGAAGTAAATTTCTTACAGATTTTTCCAGCTGAGTACCCTATATTTTGAGAATAAATTTCACATGGGATATTTCTCTCTAAAAATCTATTTTTAAAATAGATCATTAAATTGCTAATTGCATCCCCTTCATTAAAACCGGCTGAGAATTGATGTATTTTCATAGATATTCTTTTAAGCTTAATTTTTCATAATAGTAAGACAATTGATTAGATTGAACCAAGGAGATCTTTCTTTTTAAATCGGATTTATTATTTAAAAAGTGAATGAGTTCGGCAATCATGGGGAAATTTTTTTCATAAATTTTAATTCCACCCATACGCATAGTTTCGGCAACTGCACCTGAACAAAAAGCTATAACTGGGATACTATAACCATAGGACTCTAAAATTGGAATACAAAATCCTTCATGCTCACTCATCGATAAATAAAAACCAGATAATTCCCTTATTTTATCCAGCTCAGTTTCACTTAAATTATTATACCAAATGATATTAGAATTTAAGTTTAATGTAGAGATAATATTTAAAAGATAATTTTGGTAAATTGAAAAAGCTGAGGTAAATTTTCCTACTAAATGTAGTTTATAATTTGGGGATATTTTTATTAAATAAAACAGCAAAAATAAAAGATCCTCTATTTTTTTATGTGGAACCATTCTGCCTGTATATAATAGATTATAGTTTATCGAAAAATCTTCTTTCAGTTTTGTTGGATATTTTTTAAAAATTGGAACTATTTGTTCTTCAATATTTTTAAAATTACAATTAACCATTTCTCTAAGGGTTTGTTTGTTATACAATGAATCGTACCAAATTTGTGAAACATCCATGCAAAGAGATTGAAGCTCGATATACGAAAGGTGATAACTATCCTTTGAATTATTATAAAATTCTTTACTGCAAAATTCATAAAAAAAATTATAAGGAGTAATATTGTGAAATCGTAGAATTTTTTTCCCTGGTAGATTGGAAAAAATTTGAATTGGATAGCCTGATATCCCATAATGAAGAATATGTATGTCATTATTCTTAAATGAATTTTGAGATAAACTTAATTCTATTACTTTATGTTCTGTAAAGGAGAAGTTATTTTTTAGAGTAATAATTTTATTATTAATTTCAAGTGTATCTAAATACTCAGAAATACCTGTTATGTCATTTCCAATACCATCATTAGAATTATATTCCACTACATGTTGGTATACAGTCATGATTTTTGAAAAGTTATAAGGGAAAGCTCTCCATCGTCAACAGTGTGTCTTACAATATTTTTAAAACCTGTTTCTTTTAGAAAATGGAATAAGAGTTCATTTGAAATACGAGTTTGAAAATTTTCCTGAAATGGAGAATGATAAGTGAGTGCGGAGTTGGAATATCTAAAAAAAACTCGCGTTTCTATATCAGAAAATTTTCTGATTGAAAAAAATAATTTTTCCAAAAGCCATCCGGGTAATTTACAAGAATTAATTGCTAATACAATATTTTTATATCCAGAGTAGTTTTGAAAATCTTCCAACTTAGATACAAATTCTAAATTACCTGTGATATGGTTTTTAAAATATTCATAATGTTGGGAATCATTGATAATAGCTAAATAGGGGATTTGTTTTAATTGGAGATTTTGTATAAAATTATCAAACTCAGGAAGTAATATAAGAGTATTTTCACCTTGTGTGATCATATTAGTAATACGGGAGTTACTAGGATTAGATGGTTCTTCTAGAGGGCTATGTGGATCATAATAAGAAAAATTTTCTTTTTTTCCAAGTAGTAAGGCTTTTATCTCTGTTTGTTCTTTGTAAAATTCGTAAAATTTCTTTTCGAGTGCTTCATACTTTTTTCTTAAAAGTACCAACTCATACACTACATTAAAAAAAGCACGAATTCTATTTTCAGATACTTTTTTATCAAAAAGAGAATATCCTTCAATAAACTTTACTAACAAATAGCGAATGGGTCCCCGAATGTATTTAAAAATAGGATTGGTAAATCCCATAGGAGAAATACCTTTTTCAAATGAATTTGCAGTTTCAGAAGGATCAAATTGCCTTTGTCCGAGTGGAACTTCAGGGGTAAGTCGTAATTTTGAAACTCGTTCGATTTCAGAAATATCTAAATTTCTTTGTTTTAAACTGGATTCAATTTCTGCCATGATTTCAGAAACATTTATTTCTGAATCCTGGATCTCAAAAATTGGCTTATTTGCTCTGTGTGAACTCATCTGCTATAACCCCATAATCTTTCAGTAGGGACCTAGGGTAAAACCAATTTTTTTAGGGGGTTTTCAGAATTGGATTTTTTCAAAAGTTGAAAATCCATTGGATTAGTTCTTTTTTTATAATTTGTAAAATGACTATTGACTTCTATGAAAATAGGATATCAGTATCTACCAATGGCTTTTTTATTCATCCTTGGGATTTATGCAATCATCCAAATCATATTAACAGGTTGGTTTCTCTCCCTACTTGTTCACCTTAAAAAAATTCCCCGTCTACAATTTTCTGCCTCCATTGGAATCTTCTTTTTACCAGGATTCTTTTTTTATGGAAAGAATCTCCACCTTGTCGTGGAGGAGGCTCCCTCTCTGGACAGTGCCAACCTTAAGATGGGAACAGTTTTTTTTTGGTTGGATCCTTTTTCTTTGCTCCTTGGGAAAATTCGGATTCGCAACTTATTATTGAGAGACTTTCATATATTTTATTTAAACAAGATTCCATCCCAAAAAAAAATCCATTTGGTTCCTCCTCCCCATAAAATAAAAATCACAGGAAACCTTGAAAATGGGAGCTTTGATCTAGAGGACAAGTCCAGGTTTCCAATCTATCGACTTTCCCTTCGAGATATCCAGATGCAGGAATTTCAATTGGATCCTGGATTTCAATTGGGCTTGTTTTTCTTTGCAAAGAAAGGTCATTGTAAAATTGGATCCGGAACTCTCCATACACATCTTCTCTCTAAAAATCATGGGATTCTTCGTGTGAGTGGGGTTACGATTGGTGAGTTTACAAATTTAGAGGTGCTCCCCCTCCTAAGCAATAACGTAGAGCTCGCAACTGAATTTAAGCACAAAGATGGGATAACAGAGTACAGGGGAGTTTTGGGTCAAAATTTCTTACCAGAGGAAGCCGATAAAAATCCAGATCTACCCAAAAAAAGAAAAGTGGGATTCCAGTTTACAATTGATTGGATTGATTACAGACTTCCCCTAGATTTAGGTGTTCGACTTTTACTCTCTCACCTTGCAAAAGGCACAAACATTGGGGGAGTAGTAAATGAAACGCTGGGTGTATTAAAGTCATTTTTAGGAGAGTTACTAAAACCAATTCCTAAGGAGGCCCAAACAGCCACACTTGAGGAGACTAAAATAGTTGAAGTTGAAACAAAACCAATCGTAATAGAAAATAGTAAAAATGAAATCAATCAATAAGAAAGGATATGTTTCTTTTGTAAATTCCAATTTGTATCACTAAGAACATAATACGAAAATTCAATCAACCGTCCATTTTCGTCATACACAAGTTCACTTTTACGCTTAGAACTCATCTGGATATTTTCTCTCTTGGTCAATCTTCCCTTATCATCAAAATGAAATTTTATTGTAGCAACCTGTTTCTTTTTATCATCTACAATTTCTTGAATCCATATTGGTTCATTCGCACCCATCTTTTTCATTTGGAAAATTTCTATATCCTTGGATTGGATCCATTTGAGTTCACCATCTGTTATAAATTCCCGATTCATAGAAGAAACCTTACACCTCTGTACTTCTTTTCCTTCTGAATCCATCAATAAGATTTCTTTTAGGTCACCTTGTGAATTGTACTTAAATATTCTTCTATCCATAAGTCCTGTTGGAGTGAAAGTTTCTTCTAATATGATCCTTTCTTTTTCGTATGTGTATCTTGTTTCTCCGTGGGGTTTGCCTTCTATGTCTAAAAATTTTTCATTAGCCAATCTTCCCTTTGTATCATAATCATAGTATGCAGTATAAATAGTCTTGCCATCGGCATTTTTTACAATTTCTGATGCAGGCCCTAGTTGTTCTAGTCCCAAAACGTTTCTATCGAGCGGAGACCACTTTCCGGGTGTGAAGGAGTAAACTGATATATTTTGTAATACAAGAAAAAAAAATATTAAATTTGAGCCTAATGTAAAATTTCTCTTTCCATTTGAGTTTGAATTATTTGTAATAGTTTGAATCATTTTATATTCCAGTATTTTTTATCTTAAATCTAATACTCTTATAAAGTCGGTATGTTTATCCTTTTGCTAATCTAAAAATAGAACTAAAAATTTAATTTAAGTAGTTCAGGGCCAATATTAGGAACGTCATACTTATAATATTCTAAGCATATCAAAGGATAGGAAGTAAAAGGACATGGTTGCAGTAAAATTGCAACCGTACACGCTCTCACACCAAACTCTGGGGGTTTGGATTTGCCTATTTTAAAAATAGGAAAAGGTGGAGAATTTCCACATTCTGAAACTTTTAAAAGGGTAGCTGCATTCAAATCCATTTGCATTTCAGCGAAATCAACATCATTTTGTAATGCGCAATTTCCTAAACTAAAAATGTAAAAAATAACCAAATAAAAAAAATTATAGAAATATGTACTACGATTCATCAAATGAGAAAATATTAATTTTATCATATCTGAAGATCTCATTGAATTTGAAGCGTATAAGACAATGGCATAAAAAAGACATCTCTCTCAGACTTATCATAATTTGGATCTGACTTGTATCTTGAAAGTTCCGAAAGTCCTATCAAAAAATTATACCAAAAATGTGCGGCTATGGACGGACGCAGATCATACCCATAGATCATGTGAATGTATCCAAAATATAACCCACCGAGTAATCTAACAAGGCGACCATCCTTTGCATCAGCATTTCCTTCGTGTGCCAACATAAAAATTGTAGATGATACGCCCAGACCTCCATATGGACCAAGCAGAGGAGACATGGACAGTCGATGGTTTAAGTATCCCCTAAAAAAAGCCTCTTCGCCAATCGCTGGGGATATCCCGGAAACAAAAGCACCTGCATAGAGAGAACCATCTTTTTTTAAACTCTCCTGAAGGAGTATGGGATTGGATCCATCATTTACAACCTGACCCAGTCCTAAAAGAAGGGAGATGGCGAGTAGGGGAGCGTATACAAAAGGCAGTCTTAACACATTGGGATTGAAGGGAGCAATGGCGAGGTCTTCAATGGATTCAGATTTTTTATATTCTCCCAAACCTCCCGCATCCCTATAGGAAGAATAAATGGAGTATAGAGATAGTGATAAAACGGGATTGGACAGCATATCGGAGTAGTACGTATTACGGTTAGTTCTGGTATACTCACCATATTTAATATATGTATTTTGCTCCGCAAAACGTTTTTCTTTTATAAGTCGATAATCCCTTTCAAACTTTGTTTCACTCCATTTAAAATCATCCGAAATTGGAAGCGGGATATCCGTATAGGTTAGTCCTGATCTCTGGAAACCATATCCAATTAGAACTGATTCAGTAGAAAATGTAACTTCCCTCTTTTGGGAATCAATATAGTCAGGCTGACTGGTAAAATGCCTGCGAGCACCTGATAGACCTACATACATACCAAATTGAACACCCGCAGTGGTATAATTTCCTATGTATGCTTGTCCCATACCAGGAACTATGCCCAAAAAGGCAGCTATTGCGGGATTGGGAGAAGAGGGAGGGCGGGGAGGATCGGATCTGCGACGATCGATTACCGATTTCTGAGCATCTTCAATTGAATTGTACTCTTTCAAGTCATCTGCTTTGAGGGTGCAGCCTAAAAAGGTTAGAAAGAGTAGAATTGAATATTTTACCATAGAGCCAAGTCTCAAAAGATTTAATTTTTTTCTCTGAGTTAAGAAAACAATGTTGTAGAGATATTTCCATTTATAATCTGAGTCTTTTCAATTCAAAGCGATTTTTTTGGTTTTAATCGTGGATTGAGAGACAAAAGTAATTTTGAAAGATAAGTGGTTAGGGGACAAAATACAAAGAGAACGGGAAGTTTTATATAGACTCTTTTAAAATTACCGATATAGAGAATGATGGCTTCTTTCAATCCCAAACGGATGCTCAATCGGAACGAGTTAAAGCAAATAAAAAAATCTCGAACCAGAATTGATGGTAAAAAAGTTTTAACTGATGATGTTAAAAAGTTAAAATCCTTAAAAGTTTCCCCTGATCTGAGCGAAGAAGAGAAGATTCAGTTCTATCGGGAACCCATTTGGATTGAATACTATATACCTAAAGAGTCCAGGTTTGCTCAGGAAATCAAGTATTTATATATTATCTTAGTAGATCCTATCCCCCGCGAGGGAAAAGATGAAATTCTCAGAAAAGCAATGGAAGAAGACAAATGGATAGATTTATTGGAGCTATCTAAAGGAAGTGCTCATCAAGCCAAATTAATTAAAAAATCATATACTAATTTTCAATCTATTCTTGAAACAATGTCTGACCAAGTATCACAATTTATTTCTACTGGGGATGCTGAATATCTAAGAACTGTTGTATATCTCACTGAAACTTTGATGTTGTACGAGCCAACAATAGCTGCTTTGGAAGTGATAGGTGAATTTGCTATCTACAATTTGAATTGGTTAATTCGAAAACTTAATGTTGGAAAAATTGATTTTTCACTAGAAGACCGAACAATTTTATTATTGATTAAACGAAGAAATGATTACTGGGAAGAAAATAAATTAGCGGAAGATGAAGACTTTGAGCTTTTTGCTGCTTTATTTTTTGAGCAGGCATATCCAAATCGTGGAGCATTAGAATTGGATTCTCAGGATTTATTGTAAACAGAGCAATGGATAATTTTTATCTTTCCTATCATTCCGTTGGTATCTTCCTGGTTTTTCTAATAGCCTTTATCCAAACAGTATTTTTATTTATAAAAAAAGATAAGAAACCTGCATCTTTCTGGTTGATGGGGCTATTCGCTGGATTTTCCATTATGTTGTTTGGATATTTTTTGGCGTACTCCTTTTATAGTCCTACAGCAGCTTACCATAGATATTTAACTGTTTTTGTGCTATTTGCAAATGCAAATATGAGTGGATTTGCATATTTTTTTCCTCGTGACGATTTTTCTCATGAAAGGCACTATGCAGTTCCTGTTGCATTCTTAGTTGCTATCATTGCTTATCTTCATTTTATCTATAAAACAATTGGAACTGAAAAGATTTATAATTTTGATGCTCACTTCTTTACATTTGACTATGGAGCATCTACAGCAATATTTATTTTATTATTATTTTTATGGCCACTTGTAGTACTAATAAGAAAAGTTTATCTATATTCGTCATACGAAGGAAAATTGACAGAGTTTTTATCAGATAAGAAAGAATTCCCTGATAGAATGAAAAATACTTTAATTTATTTTTGTATAGGTGCTATCAAATTAATTAAGCCAATTGGTGCAGAAGCTAAGTTTATCAGAACTTTTATAATAGTGATTCTTTTATTGATTATGACGGCAGTATCAAATGTGTTAAATAAAAATGGTATATTGCCTTATGATTATTATGCAATATTTTATTCCAATTCAGTGATGATTATATGTTTTGTAATGTTAATGGCTTACATCAATAGCAGTGGTGAAGCAACAACATTTATGATAAAATTAGTTGGAATAAGTTTAATTACTGTTTTACTGATTTTGGGAGTTATCTCAAACTTTACCTTAGATTTGAGTGAAACAGATTATGATAACCAGCGAATAGCAGAAATAAATGCAAATAAGGAAGATATTCTTCGGGATAATTATTCTGAATTGCCGGAAGAGGTAGCTTATGTGCTTCGATCAAACGCAGGAAAAAATATCACAGACCTAGATAGAGAAATTGAAATACTCTATGTTAGGAATGATTTAAATTTAAATAAAGATACTCTATTGAGAGGGGAAGAGAAAGAGCTATCTATAAGAATTAAAGATAGTTTAAATAAAATTCAAAAGAGATTTCCATTAAAATTTGAAGATGAAATTACAAAACTTGCTATTGAAGATTATAGACTATCCAGGCAGTATAAAAATTTATTAGGCTCACAGGAAGATATAAGAACAAGGCACTATAGAGAGGCTAATGATAACTATTTGTACTACGATTTTGATTATAAAAATTATAGATATGAAGTAGGGTACCTCTATATTGACTATCGAATACATACTCATAAAAATGCTAGGTTTCTATTTTTCTTAGTTTTAGTTTCTACTATTTTAATTCTAGTTATTTTTCCAAAGTTTTTTAGATCAAGCTTAGTGAAGCCCCTCAATAACTTATTAGATGGTGTTCATAGTGTAAACCAAGGGGATTTGACAATTCATGTAGATGTAAAAGTTCATGATGAAATTGGATTTTTAGCTGAATCATTCAATTCCATGGTTGCATCTATAAGGGACGCAAGGCAGGAACTCCAAGACTATGCTAGTAATCTTGAAGATAGGGTTTTAGAGAGAACTACAGAAGTTCATCAAAAAATGCATGAAGTAAATACATTAAAAATACAGCAAGATGGTGATTATTTTTTAACTTCTCTTTTGTCTCGACCTCTATTTGTAAATTTAAATAAAAGTAATGTAGTACTAACTGAGTTCTATATTTCGCAAAAGAAAAAATTTGAGTTTAGAAATAAAAAATCTGAGCTTGGTGGAGATATCTGTATTACAGATACGATTCGATTAGGAACACCCAAAAAAAATAGAAATTATATTGTGGCATTAAATGGAGATGCAATGGGGAAGTCCATGCAAGGAGCCGGTGGTTCTTTGGTGATGGGTGTTGTGATAAACTCAATTATTGCAAGGGCTACAGGAGAAAAAATGTTAAACATGACTCCTGTAGAATGGATGACCGAAACCTATTATGAATGTAATTCAGTTTTTAAATCATTTAATGGAACAATGATACTTTCAGCAGCACTTGCATTGATTGATGAAAGTAATGGTGATATGTACTACTGGAATGCAGAACATCCATTCACAGTGTTATATCGTGATAGAGAAGCTGGATTTATAGAAGACTCTTTGCAATTAAGAAAGCTGGGATTAGATTCAGAAATACCATTTCGTGTTAGGAAGTATAAGTTAGAGCCCGGTGATATTATTATATTAGCTTCAGATGGAAGAGATGATATTGACCTAACTCCTGAAGATGAAGTTAGAACAATCAATGAAGATGAAAATATGTTTTTGGATATAGTTGATAGATGTGAGGCAAATATAGATCGTATAATCCAATCATTGAGAGAGAAGGGGACTATCACGGATGATCTCTCAATTCTACGAATTGAATTTAGTCCTATTCTGAAGAATGAAGAAATAAAAACTACAAATTATATACCGGCAGAAGTTGAGATCAGCACTATCGAAGAAGCTGAATCAAACTTAGAAGATAAAGAGTATGCAATGGCAGTGAACCACTATAATCAAGGAGATTTATCTAGAGCTCTTGATACATTAAAAAAAATGGTTCGTAATGGGAATAAAGAAAAGAATATATTAAGACTTTGCGGTCTACTTGCATACAAATTACATGATTATAGACTAGCAGAATATAATTTATATGAATATAAACGGTTATATAGTAAAAATTATGAAGTACTCCACTTTCTCTCTTTATCTAGAAAAAAATTAGATGATTATCATGGTGCTATAAATATAGGAATTGATCTATTAGAAATGCAGCCTGATAACAGTATGAATTATTTATACCTGGCAGAATTATATTCACTTATAGGTAAAGAAGATATCTCCTTTGAGCTTTTGAATAGAGCTTCCAAAATGGATCCTGAAAATTCAGTTATACAAGAATTATTATCAAAATTTGTATTAAACTAAATATGGAAATAACATATATTAACTATGATAGATCCCATAGGTTGGAATCTGTCGATTCTACTAATACATATTGTAAATCAGACATTGTAAAGTTTGGAGATTGGGTTATTGCAGAAAATCAAACCAAAGGAAGGGGCAGGAAGGATAGGGAGTGGGATTCATTAGGAATAGGAAATATATTTTTTTCTACAAAAGTGCAATGTTCTGTAAGTATCCTTCAGAATAGCCCACATTTGTCATTGCTAGTGGGTGGGGCACTTTTGAAGACATTAAAAGCTGTTTCAAAATCTCCTGAAGAACTTCTTCTAAAATGGCCAAATGATATATATAAAGTAAATAAAAAAATAGCAGGCATACTTGTTGAGTCAGAAATCCAAGGTTCAAGTTTTAACAGTATCATTGGAATTGGTATAAATCTTTATAATTCAAAAAGTACTTTTTCTGCTACTAGTTATGGAACATTATATGAGACAGAATTAGAAATTGGTAATAAAGAAAAAATATTGCAATTACTTATAGAGAATATAAACATTACTTTTCAAAGGCTATATGTAGGAGAAATTAAAGAAGAAATTTTATGGTTAGAGTCTCATTCTTATTTGCAAGGTAAAAATATCCAAGCAAATCTGAATGGATCATTGATTAGGGGTAAAGTAATTGGATTTGATAAAGATGGGTTTTTATCAATTGAATCAGATAACCAAATTATATCACTCATGGACACGGATCCTGAATTTCATATATTATAAAAATCAATGATGTTTGAAAAAGACAAATTATTAGTTATCGATGTTGGAAATACAAATACAGTATTCGGTCTGTTTAACAATGGAGAGAGTAATCCTAGATTTCATAAACGTACTGTAACACGTCCAGATAGAACTTCTGATGAATTGGGTGTATTTTTAAAAGGGTTTTTTAAAGAAGAAGAAATCAACCCAAATAGAATTGGATTTGCAATCTACTCCAGTGTAGTTCCTGCATTTAATCCAATTATTTCTCGAATGCTCGAGGATTGGTTTAATGTCAAACCCATGAGTGTGCAATACCAAATGAAGCTCCCGTTTTCTATATCCTACCAAAGACCATTTGAAATAGGAGCCGATAGGTTGGTAAATGCTGCGGCAATTTCTCACAGGGAAGGAAATTTTATTATTGTGGATATGGGGACTGCAACTACATTCTGTGTTGTCAATTCTAACAAAGAATACTTGGGTGGTGTAATTGCCCCCGGGCTAAAAATATCTATGGAAGCACTTACTCGTAATACGGCTCAACTTCCCCCCATAACTTTCCAACATCCCGGAAGAGTGATTGGTCAGTCAACATTAGAGTCACTGCAATCAGGTTTTTTTTATGGTTGGGTAGGGCTCTTGCGGGGAATTATTTCAGAAATCAAACGGGAGCATGGGGAAAATTATAAAGTGATTGGGACTGGGGGGTTGGTATCGATTCTTCACAACAATGTGAGTGGTATTTTCGATGAAATAGATCCCATTCTCACTCTAAAAGGATTAAAAGTATTATTCGAGTTCAATAAATAAGATTTTCCTATTTTTACATTTAAAAAAAGTTTTTTTTAGGTACCTGATTTTTATAAATGGTATTTGAAGGTTCATTAGGTAAAAAACGATAATAGAAAAGAATATGACAAATCTTTTACAGGATCTAGAAGGCAAACTTGAGCAAAGTTCAAACATTGAAACTTCCATCACCAATCATTTAAAATATTATTTTAATTTTAAAAGGGATACTAGTTACGAAAAACGGCTTCACCAGGAACTCATGCTCTTTTTCAAAGAGAAAAAGGGAAATAAAAATTACTTTCATATAGAAGAGGGTCACACAAAGATCAAGCCCTCAAATTTTAATAGTATACTTCATTTTTTTTTAAAACGATTGTGGGATGAGGAAAATTTCAATTCTATCATGAAACTACCATCCACAATGATTTTTATCGCAGAAAACACAGCTCATATTAACAATGCAAAGGTTTCTCTGGAAGATATCCAAAAGCAAACATCTCCTTTTAAGTTGTTTCCCTTCATTCCACCAGAAAAGAATTTTTTTTCCATGCCAATGTCTGAACAGGTCAAGGTATGCTCGGACTGGGTAAAAAATGGAAACAAACAAAATGCCCTCTTGGAGAGGTTTAAAATAATTGGAAGCTTCGTCCAGACTATGTATTTACTGGGGCAATTGCTATTAAAACTAGCCGAAGACCTGGAAGCGAATAAGAATGTTACCACAGCAGAAGAAATTTCTGGAAACGCACTAGAGGAAAGGGCAGGGATCTTAGCTCAAGTCATAATAAATCATCCCCTCACAGTGGGTGGGTACCTAAAATTTTCTGAAACCCCATTAAAGAGAAGTTTAATGTTAAATTCAGGAGCCTATCTCACCAAGGAAGGGATAAATATTAAATTCATTTATTCTCTCTTAACACCTACCCGTAATTCTGGAGTCACCGACAAAGAATTGGCAGTGGCTGCGGGGAAAATTCTGGAGGATTTTAAATCTTTAGCATTCAGTGAAAAGAAAGAAGAACCAAAAACAGAAAACAATCTCAACCTGAAAGACCTTTCCAGGGTGATTGATTTTATCCTAATGGAAGTTCGCGCTATCATTCGGAGCGGAGAGGAGCCCGCTAAGATGAGAATTTCAGTCAGGGCAATTTCTGAGTCAGCTATCACAGTTTGCCCGGGTATAACAGAGAGACATATTACATTAGTGTATCTCTATCTTAAAGATATTTATCATCATGGGAAAAACTCTAATCCTAAAGATATACTAGACACCTATATGGCTATATCAGATAAGTTTAAATTAAATGCAATAGATTCCAAATACATTTATTATTTAATTGATTCTGAAACTTTGGATTCCATGAAAGAGCCGTTATCCCATTTTATTGAGAAATATTCCAAGGAAGAAAAAAAAGAACTGAGTGATAAACAGGTGGAAACCTTAAAGTCTATCATGGGAAATTTTCCTAAGGAAGTGACCTTAAATCAGCTTTTCTCTATCAAAGAAAAATTAAAACTCAAAGTAGAAGATGAACCAAAGAAAAAAATGATAGAAATTATCTCAACTCCTCTATTAAATAGAATTGCAGACATGCGTTTTTTGCATGCTGAAGCCAAGTTAAAAGAAAAATAAGCAAAAATTTTGTAACGAGAGGATCTTCCCTTGGTAGTAACAGAAAGTTTTGAGGATATTACAATACTAAACTTAAAAGGATCCATTCTTCAATCTGAGAGTGATATGATTCGATTGTGTTTAGAAAATTTCCTATCTAGTTCGAATACAAACATTGCT
The DNA here is from genome assembly GCA_945887855.1 of Leptospira interrogans serovar Manilae. Lineage (GTDB taxonomy): Bacteria > Spirochaetota > Leptospiria > Leptospirales > Leptospiraceae > JACKPB01. Next base: position 24,633 of record CAMCZP010000032.1, read on the forward strand.
ATCAATATGCTTGAAACAAACCATATCTGTTCTTCTGCTCTAGGGCAAATAGTATTTATGAAAAATAAATTCAATTCGCATGGAGGTGACATAAAAATGGTAGTCACTGATGAGGATCTATTAGAACTACTTGAGATTACTATGTTAGACCAGGTCTTTCAGTTGTACGACAATGTAAATGCATGTGCCAAATCATTTAATAAAAAAAATTGAAAATTTTACTTTCCACAAATAATAAAAAAAAATATAATGAATTCAAACAAATTGTATCACCATTAGGAATTGAAATAGCTACACCTGAGATACTAGGCTTATCCTTAGATGTAGAAGAAACAGGTAGTACGTTTGAGGAAAACGCAGCACTAAAATCTAATGCTTTGTATTCAATCACAAAAATTCCAACCCTAGCAGATGACTCTGGCATTTGTGTATCTTATTTAAATGGAGCACCGGGTATTTACTCTGCAAGATATGGTTCAACTGGATTAGATGACAGGGGAAGGGCAGAGTACCTCTTGGAAGCTATGGAAAATATCGATAACAGAAAAGCATATTATGTTTGTTGTTTGGCATATACCAATTCAAAGGGAACATTTAATGTCAGAGAAGAGTGTCATGGTGAGCTAGCATCTGAATATGATGAAGAAGGCACTTATGGATTCGGATATGATCCTATATTTTATTTCCCTCCTTTGAATTCTGTATTTTCGCGCGTACTTCCTGAAGAAAAAAATATTGTATCCCATAGGGGAAAGGCATTAAAAGTTTTTTATGAAAATTATAAAAATGGAATATATGAGTAAGTTAAATATAAAAATCTCCTACTTTTTTTTAGGATGCTTATTTTTATTTTTTTCCTGTTCTTCCAAACAGGAAAAGATGAATGAAATGGCATACGATGGAGATTTGCAATCATTTCAAAGTAGTATTACTAAATTTAAGACAGTGAATTTTCAAGATGAAAGGGGATGGACACCCCTAATGGCCGCAGCAGATAATAACCAATTGAGCATAATAGATTTTTTAATCAAAGAAAGATCATATTTAGACATTCAAAACGAGTCAGGTGATACAGCATTGATGAGAGCTGTGTATATGAACCATAACAAAGCAGCAGAAAAGTTAATTTTAGCAGGTGCCTCTATGAAAATTAGGGATAAAAATGGTTTTACACCATTCCTAAAAGCCTGTGAAAAGGGCAGATTAGAAATGGCGATGCTATTGGCTAAAGAAAAGTCAGATTTCAAAGATAGAACACTAAACCCGATAAAAAAATCTGCATTGCACTTGGCTGTTAAAAAGGGGAATTTAGAACTTATCAAATGGCTTTTAGAAAATGGCTCAGAGATCAATGCAAAAGATGAAGATGGTAAATCTCCTCTCATGGATTCAATCACCGAAAAACAAATACCGAGCAGTAAACTTCTCATTGAAAAAGGAGCTAGTACATCTGAAATTTCCTTAAAAGGTGATACCATTTATTCACTTGCCAGACAAACGTTTGATGTAGATCTGATAACATATATAGACAATCTAGGTGGTGGAACTCCTAAAAAGAAGTAATGAATTGCTGGAGTTAGAGAATATAGGTATCATTCAGGATATCTATTATTGAAAAAAGAAATTACTGTACGACATTCTCTATGAGGCTCCTATTAGGAATTCAAGCGAGAGTCTGTACTTCCTATTGGAACACAAATCTAGAAGAGCCATTGATTTTTAGAATCAGCTTTTTGAATTAAAAGAAGTAGAGAAGAGTTCTAGTCAGAGAGTATAATCTTTGTATTTGCTCATACGATTGATCCAAATAAATATCCTTGACTTCCCCATTTTTCCAAACCAGAATATCACCAATTGGTTTCTTTTAAAAGAAAGAAACAATCCTGAATTAGTTCTGACAGAAGACTTACAAATGATTTATATAGAACTTCCAAAGTTTAAAAAATCATCTGTAGAGGAACTGGATTCGGGAATAGATATCTGGCTCTATTTACTAAAGTACTCACAATCTCTCACTCAGGAGGATACAATGAAATTAAAAAATAAACTCCCCGACTTACAAAATGCATTCGGTGCACTAGAACTCTATGCCACCGATCCAGAAAAACAAAGACAGCTAGAAGAAAGACTTCGCTCCGATGAGAATTTTGCCTACGAGATGGCGGCTAAATATGAGTTAGGGATTGAAGAGGGAATCGAGAAGGGAATTGAGAAAGGCAAACTAGAAACCGCTCGAAAGATGAAAGATATGGGACTTTCTATTGAAGTTATTTTAAAAGCGGTAGGACTTTCGGAAGATCAGCTTAAGGAGAATGGGATTTTATAGGATTTTTCTGTGGACTCGGGGGTCTCGATACACTGGCGGATTTATAGGTTTACTAGGAATTTTTTCAATAATAGATAAACTTATCTGTATTACGCCAGCACTCGACCACCGAACTTTTCTGTGTAGCTATACACATAAATCTCTTTATTAACAGGATCTCTCTCAATCACTTCAATACAAAAATGTACGGTCATAGAGCGGTATGGTGAGTAGCCATTATTTGTTTAGTGGCGTATCGAACCATGAACGGATCTTCTTGCGGATGCATGGTTCGACCCAGCTCACCACAAGTCGAGATGCCGAAAATGGAGAGAGGGGTTACTTTATAGTTACCAGTATTTGTTTACCAACAATTAAACACTAAACATAAGTTTATTTATCTTGCCCTTTTTTCTCTAAAAAATAAAGCTATCCCTATTATGCCATCTTCTCACGACCTATTCGTCAAAGGATTTCTCTCTAATCTCAACGAAGCGATTGATTTTTTCGATGGCTCCTTGCCAAAAAATATAACTAATTTACTACATCTTGAAAAACTGGAACTCACCAAAGAAACCTTTATTGGAAAGGATCACGATGAATCCAGAACGGATCTTCTCTACAAAGTACCGCTAAAAACAGGCTCTTCTGCCTATATCTATCTGCTCTTCGAACACAAGAGCTACTACGATCCCAAAATCTTTACACAGGTTTTGGAATATCTCTCCAAAATCTACTGCTGGCAAATTGAAAACCAAGAAAATCTAACAATCGTCATTCCCTTTGTATTTTATCACGGAGAAAGGGGATGGGATTTAGGGGAAACCTTCCTGGATAACTTTCCAGTGAAATCGGTTCCAGAAGAATTTCTCAAATTCATTCCCAACTTTGCCATTCAGCTATTAGAGCTAAAGAGCAAAGGAAAAGCATTCCAGACCAGAAATTTGGCTCTACGACTCTATTTGAGAATGATTCAGATCATTCGCGATATTCCCGAAGAATTTAAGGTTCATTTAAAAGAAATATATACTTCCCTTCGAGAAGAAAAGGACTTTGCAAAAAGAATTGAAATCCTGAGGAATCTGTTAGAATATCTAAGTAGAGCCAGAAACGACGCAGAGAATTACTCAGAAAAAGAAATCACACAGGTTATCGAGGAAGAATATATGAATTTTTTAGAGAAAATTAAGGAAGAAGGGAAACTAGAAGGCAAATTAGAAAACAAGCTTGAAACCGCCCGAAAGATGAAAGATATGGGACTTTCTATTGAAGTTATTTTAAAAGCGGTAGGACTTTCGGAAGGTCAGCTTAAGGAAAATGGGATTTTATAGGATTTTTCTGTGTACCACAATATAGCTCACTATACTTCTTCTCACTTCGAATAGCTCACCATATACAAATAAAACCAATCGGGGGTAAGGTACTACACAGCAATCCCATCCCTCCCAAACTCAAATCCACACCAAATAAATAAAATTATTATGTCTCATAAAACCCCTAATTCTAACTTTTTTTCTCCCTAACCAATTTTCTTCGAAAAAATTCGATCATTTCCTTACTTTTTTTTACATATATAGGTAGGAGATAACAATGCCCGACTACCATGATATATTCTGGAAATTACTCTTTCTAAGAATAGACTGTGCAATAGAATTTTTTCGATTCCTTCTGAAAGAGAAATCGAAA
>CAMCZP010000033.1 GCA_945887855.1 Leptospira interrogans serovar Manilae
CCTACTTCAAAGTTAACAGTTCTTTTGGACTGGACATTTGGACAAAGAAAAGGAGAAACAATCAATGCAGCCTATGGTTACTTATTGGGAGACAATAAATTACTGGGTTTAGATACAAATAGAGATGGAACAAAAGATACGTATCTCAGAGGTGATGGACGAGATACAATCAAGATCTACAATACATACGGTCTCTGGTTAAAATACCAGTTCACAGACAAATTTGCAACAGCTGTAAGATATGAAAATATTGATGATTCAAGATATGGTGGGTCATTAGTTGTAAATTCTCCTCTCTTTGCTGTAACACCAAGAGACAGATACGACCTCTTAGCAAAAGATAATTATGGTTTGAGAGCAGCATCTTCTTTAGGGCAAATCAGAACATTAACAATTACACCTACCTTTAACTATACAGAGAATCTCTTGATCAAAATTGACCTAAGAAGAGATTGGGGACTTGGAAACCAATTTTTGGATACAACTGGAAAACCTGCACATGCCCAAAATGGTATTATCATTGGCATAGTAGCTAAATTTTAAGGAGAAAACAATGTTACAAAAAATTAAAATCTCAATACTTATAATTATGATCCTACAAATTTGGAGCTGTAGCCAGGGTTCTGGAGCAGGGGATAAAACAGCACTAAATTCCTATGCACTTACATTATTGGAAGCAGATTCTGCAACTAAGCAAAAATGTAAATTGTCTGTGGAAATTATGAATCAATGCATAGGAGATGGATTCCAAAACCAATTCAACCCTGCAAATATGTGCGAGAATACAAAACTAAAAACAGAAGCTGAGTATGCTACTTTGATAACTTGTGTAAGTGGAAAGGTAAATACAACCTATTGCAATATGCCCCAAAATAGAGTAGGGGATGCAAGAGTTGCATACACAAACTTCTTTAAATCATGTGATTTATCAGCAGGAATCATTGTTCAGGAATGGTATACAATCTCATTCCCTACCTTTTAACTAGCCCTTCAATCCGCGATCTGCAAACATCTAATGTTTGCAGGTCAAATTTTTAGTTTACTCAATTAAGATACAATCGTTATATCTAACTTTATTCAGCGACAAAGTAAAAAATCCTAGGATATTTGCATTTAAAAAAGAAATACAATCTACTTTTCATTTTTTTTCAAAAGCTTTGCAATACAGAACATACATAGAAAAACTGTACTACTGATTGAAATAATCATTATAATCATTCCTTGAAAATTTAGTTCCATTTTTCCCTTCCCATATTTTTTTTAATTGATAGATTTACTAATATATATGTGATTATAAATATAATTATCAATAAAACAAATACACCCAATGATATTTTTGCTTTGTCAATCGCAATGTTAATATCCAAGCCCATATTTTTTGCATTTTCAGCCATATAGCTCGGGTTCATTTTATTTACATATTCAAAGAAGCTTTGTTTGATAAAAACTACAAATATAATCAATAAAAATGAGGGTGTAATATACTTGATTGTAAAATCAAAAATTTTTGGTAGCCTTAGCAAACTACCTTTTTCTGATTCAATTCTAGCAACTTCCGGACCAATCTTCCATCCATATATAATCACCTGTATGGTTGCTAGTATATAAATACTAATTGTACCCACCCAAAAATCAGTCACATCCAAAGCAGTAAAATCTAAATTGAAGTACACAATCCCCATGGTAAGTAAAAATGTAGACGTGGAAAGTATAATCACAGAATTCTTTCGTTTGATATGAAACCCTTCTTCTAAAAAGTTTAATGCGGGTTGTAACATGGTTACAGAAGATGTGAGGGCAGCAAAAAATAATATTAAAAACCATACCATTCCAAAGAGTCTACCTGCGGGCATTAGTGAAAATACAGACGGCAGAGCTATAAATCCCATACCAAACACTCCAAAGCTTGCCACACTCATTCCTAAAAATAAAAAACCTACAGGGATAGTTATCATTCCACCAAATGATACTTCTATCATTTCATTTAAAGATGCTGCTGTGATACCTGAGAGTGTGACATCATCTTTTTCTGTTAAATAGCTTGTGAATATAAGGACTATTCCAAAGCCCACAGAGAGTGAAAAGAATATTTGTCCTGCCGCCGCCACCCATACTTCTGCCCGCAAGAGTGATGACCAATCGGGATTCCACATAAAACCCAGCCCCTGAGAAATGCCATTCAGTGACAGAACTCTAGAGAGAACCAAAATAGAGGAGATGATCATAATGGGAACAGAAATTTTTGCAAGTTTTTCCAATCCTTTTGACAATCCACGATACACAACTAAAAAGTTAAGTACGTAACACAAAATGGTGTATGGAATTATCTTTGTTTGTAATGCACCTCCCAGTGTTTGGGCACCCGTAAGTTGTAAGAAATACTCTGTGGAGCTTTTTACAATTTCTGAGGAGTATCCATCGGAATTTGGATTTATATTTTTTGGGTTGATATCAATATTTCCTATTAAAAAATCAATCGAGTACGACAAACACCAGGCTTCTATATATACATAGTAAACATAAATTAATGTAGGTATTATAATTGCAATTGTAGCAGAAATTCTTGCGAGCATTCCATCACCTAATAGAGTTCTAAAAATACTAACAGAACTATGCCCATTCTTTCCTCCCATTCTCCCCATGATCCATTCAGAGAGGCAAACAGGAATGCCCAAGAGTAAAAAGCTAATCAAATAGGGTATCATGAAGGCTCCCCCTCCATTTTTTGCTACCTGACCGGGAAATCGTAAAAAATTTCCCAGACCAATTGCACTAGAAGCTACCACTAAGATAAGTCCCAATCGGGAAGCCCATCTTTCTTTAGGATTTGGATTTGTCATAACACTCAAGAAATCTCCAGGCTAAAATTGTTTCAAGGGAATTAGTCTAAATTTTTAATTTCTTTCCATAAATTACTTGTTAAAATAATTTTACTTTCTGAGAGTAGAGGCGATGTTTAACGTAAGAATTTTGTTTCCGTTTCCTATCCCCAGGTTTATAAAATGAAAATTGTAGCTTATGGAATGACAGACAAAGGAAAAATCCGAGAAAACAATGAAGATAATTATTTAATCCTAGACATTGGCAAAAAAAAAGAAGGGGATATTGACGACCCCCGTTTTTTAAATTCAGGTATTTTTTTGGTTGTTGCAGATGGAATGGGTGGGGCAGCAGCAGGTGAAAAAGCTTCTGAAATCGTCATAGAAACCGCCAGACGCGTATCTCTTGAAAATAGAAATGCGTCAGAACCGGATGAAATCTCCTTTGAATCTATAAAACTTGCCACGGAAGAATGCAAACGCATCACCAAGAAAAAACCAGAGTGGATGGGCATGGGTTCTGTCGCCACGTACGCCTATCTCTCTAAAAAAATAGCCTTCATAACCCAAATAGGAGATACAAGGTTTTATCTGCACAGGGACAAAGAACTCACCCAAATCACAGAGGATCAAAATTTGGTCACGGAACTTTTAAAGTTGAGAATGATCACATCCGAGCAGGCACAATTCCACCCACAAAAGAATGCTGTCACACAGGCAATTGGAGCTGCCGATGATCTCAATCCAATTGAATACAGAGTCAATTTGAAAGTAGGGGACAAGCTCTTATTATGCAGTGATGGTCTTTCTGGGATGCTGAGTGACCTAGAAATACAATCCATCCTGGAAACAAGCAGCGGGAAAGAGACCATAAAGAATCTAATTGAAACAGCCAATTACAATGGTGGAGTTGACAATATTACAGTGATTCTTGCTGAAATAGTAAAATAGGAGAATAAAATGGAATCAAGATTAGTGGCATCTAGCGAGGGGACCAATTTATATTTACTTCAATCCTCTCTTCCATCAAAAGATGCTGAGACAATTATTTTTTTACATGGTTACCCGGATACACACAATTCCTGGGAAAAGCAAATGGATCATTTTTCTAAAAATTATAGGGTTGCTGCTTTTGATTTACGGGGAGCTGGCAAATCAAGTGTCCCCGCCGAACAAAGATCTTACCGAATGAGTGAGTTGATCCGGGACACTGATCGTGTAATCGATGAATTGGTTGGAAAATCAGGAAAGGTTCATTTAGTGGGCCATGATTGGGGTAGCATTATTTTTTGGAGTTATATCTCTTTACCAGAAAATCAAAAACGAGTTCTCTCTTTTAGTGCTGTATCCTGTCCTCACCCCATGCTCTTTTATAAAAATATATTTGGGAAATTGTTAGCATTCCAACCTGAGTCTATCTATGAGGGATTACAACAGGTTTTAAAATCATATTATATGCTTTTTTTCCAATTCCCTTGGATTCCTGAATTTGTTTGGGAGAATTTTACATCCGAGCTCTGGACAACCCTTATGAAGAGCAGTGGACTCCCCGAATCAGATTCCATGAACAAATTGACACCTGAAGAAATCAAAGCCTGTACAGTCCATACTGTGAACTTATACAGAGAAATTTTTAAGAATGGTGCCCCTCATTTGCCCAGGGTTCCCATCCAGATCCCAATTTCCGTATTTATCCCCGAAGATGATTTGGCAATCACCCCAGAGGCTTATGATGGCACGGATTCAATAGCTAGAAACTTAAAAATAAATAGAATCCAAGCAAATCATTGGGTACACCGGGAAAGACCGGATTGGTTTAATCAGAATTTGGGAAGTTTTTTAAGGAGTGTGAAGTAAAAGGAGTTTGAAGGAAAAGCCGTAAACAAGTATGTTTACGGCTTAGTGTGTTGTAACTGCTTATTTTTTTGCAGGTGCTTTAGCAGGTTCAGCAGCTTTTGCAGGTGCTGCAGGTGCCATTTCTGGAGCTTTTGCTTCTTCTGTTGACGCACAGAAGTTAAGTAACATAGCTAAACTGATCATTGCTAATACGCTGGTAATTTTTTTCATAGATTCTCCTATATTTATGAGCTTTGAAGCCCTTTTATGGACATGAAAAAGTATCCTTTTCTCTTGTCTAATAAAAAATCATTGACATATTTTATATGAGGAGTAGTTTCTTTTAAAAATAACTATTCTTGGACTAGTAAATTGAGAAAAACTGAATCAGAACTTAAAGAGATCATTGAAAAAGCAGTAAATGAAAACAAAATCATTACGTTGAGAACCTATGTTCTCAGTGATTACGGTGAATTGGTTCTCAAACTTATCTGCTCTACGATTTTAGAAAAAACAAATCGTATTGATCTAATGGAGATTTGCTACTCTTCAGCCAAGGAATTAGTTATCAATGCAACTAAGGCAAATGTAAAAAGGGCTCTATTTAAGAGCAATGGATTAGATATTGAAAAACCAGAAGACCATGAAAAAGGTCTTTCCATGTTCAAAGAAAATCTCCGGGAGGATAAAATCCTCCAATTCAAGCCCATATTCATCCAACATGACCTTCCTGTTATGGCAACTTTTTATTTCTCACCGGATGTATTGAATATCAAGGTAAAAAATAATTTCCCACTCCTTCCCTCCGAAGAGGCACGGATCCGCGATAAATTTCACAAAGCTACCAGCTTTTCTAGTTTGATTGATTTTTTTATGGAGCATGGGGATAGCACGGAAGGTGCTGGGATGGGGCTAACTATGGTGGGTATTCTCTTAGACCAATCAGGAATCAACAAGCATTGTTTTAGTTTGTATTCCAGTGAGAAATACAAAGAAACTGCAGCTAAAATTGAAATCCCACTCAGTCCCAACTATATCTCCAAGAGGGATATGTTTGATAGAGAGCTGAAAGAGAAAAACATAAGCCCGGAAGAATTAAGAAAATCTTTTACTTACAATTACAAAACTTTCTCAAGAAAAAACGAAGAACCAAAAGAACACACTATGGATGATGAATAATATCCAAATTTTTGTTTGGGTATTATTTCTTTGGTAAAAATTTATGGTATTCTACTTCGAGAACGTTGATTAAGTATTTAAAATAACCTACCAGCTCTTTGTTCATTTTGTTCTTTTCCATACTTTCTCTGTATACTTCAGAGAGCTGAGTTCTAAATGTGGGTGTCTTGAAATCAGCTTTGCTGATAATCAATTGAGATGACTTATTTTTTGGAACTAAATTATCAGGAATAGCTATCACAACGGAATTATTCAAAATGGCATGTTCAATAGCTGACGCTACTTTGGATGGATCCGTTTCATCTTTTAACAGCGGTGCTCCACCTTTTATATCCAGTAAATTTGCCTCAATTTTTTTCTTGAGAGATGCTTTGTCATATACTTTTTCTGTTACACTGTTGAAAGAAGAGGGGTAGATGATCTTGGAGGCTGCTTTAGTTATCTGGCTTGTTTTAGCATCTGCAGGATTTTCGGTTTTTCCACTCTGTTTTTTAGGGGTAGGATCTTCTTTTTCCCCTCTTGGTTTGATAAATTTAGCGGCAATGAACCCCAGGACAATTCCTGCAGGAAATCCCATAAGGATAAGTGTAATGTCATTCTCTAAAAAAAACATCACAGTGCTAACAAGTACAACCACCATAAATGCAATGATACCAGCTACAGGGTTGAGATCGTTGAGGAACTCAAAATGATTCTTTTTTTCTCCATTTTCTGAATCTTTTCGTTCCATCTCCTGGTTCATTTTTTCTACAACATCAGGCTTAATATTTATATTCAGTCTTCTATTTTTTGAAGCTACGAGATCTTCATTTATTTTTTTAGCAATTTCAAACTCAGCTTTTCCTTCAGCAGAGAGAGAATTATTCATTCCATATTTATGTAAGACACTTGCCATTATGGAATGGTCAACCACATAGTTAATTAGTTTTCCTTCCTCATCTGTGGATTCTCTATTCCCAAAATTATTCAGGATTTCTTTAGAAACTTTTGATTTTATATCAATGAGCTTATCTGCTTCTTTTATTCCACTGGAATTGACTTCCCTATCAATATCTAAGACCATCAGTGTCATATTATTTTTGGTATGGTCTATGATTTTTCGACTGATAGATTTGATAATTTGGTCTTCAATATTTTTATATTTTCGATCAATCAATCCTTCCATTTTACTCATCAGGCTTTCTAAAATTTTCGTAGATTCATCACATGTTTCTCGAACAGAATTGGAAAGGTCAGACTTAGCCAAATGAAAAGGAAAATCTTTGACTAATGAGATAAGTGCTTTTGTTTTTTCTCTGGATTGTTTTCGTCCAGATTCAGCTCCATCTATAAATGTTGACTTAAATTCCTGAATTTTAGACCGGTAAACCGATGCACCTTCATCACATAATTTGTTTAGGTAGATCATTGAAAATTTCTCAAGACCATCCGCTTGGGCTCTGTAATGGTTTACCATTTCTGGCTGTTTTGTATAGGATCCATCTTCTTTGACTTGGAGCTCATCTATGATAATATGGTATGAATTGGTAATTGTCTCAAGGTTATTTCTAACTTTCCCATATTCTATAAAATCATTGATAAATTCATTTATGGGAATATAAGCAATTGGTTTAAAACCCGATTTTACTAAGAGAGTAATTTCCGACTCCAAAGAAAATCGTTCGGGGTAAAGCCAATCCAATCCATTTTTATTTTTTTGAAAGAGAGAAGAACCGGGATTGTTATCATCAAGGTCTTTGGACTTCTTAGATCTATTGGAGAGGATTAAATCAATCATTGGCTTGGAAAACTCAAAGCAAGCATCCTTATAAGGGCTCACATCAATATTACTGGAGGTTTGAGGGGATATGATAGCTATTTTTGAAGTAACTTTATTTGCACTTTTCATCAGATAAGGATAAAGGTAAGCATACTTCTCCTTGCCATTTCCCTTAGTGTCAAGGATGACTGCTATTGCTTGGTCTATTGCCTGGGTAGATTTTGCCTGTTCACTCAGATTATTATATTTATTTAGTAATTCTCCAATTTTATCCAAACTAATAAATTCTAAAGGGTGGAGCTTTTTGTTTCCATTTTGTTCTAATGCTTTGTGTTTTTCTCTTAGCTCATCTAAAATACTTTTGGCTGTAGAGGAAAATGAATTGAGTGATTGAGGAGATTTTATAAAAACTGAATTTGATTTTGAACCTGTAGAAGTTGGAGGAGTTGATTGGGTTTCTTTTTCTGGCATGCTTTTTTTCTCTGGGTCGAGCTAATTTTTAAACACAAAGGATGTGTTTAGATACTAAGTTTATAAATTGTTTCTAAATACAAATACATTCAAATTTAAATTATTTAAAAATAAAAAATAGTGTATATCCTTTTTCAATTTCTATATACCAGTAAATTAAAAACGAATCCACTGGTTGAAGAAAAGATACTTATTATAATTCTAAAATGATTATCTGGAGATCGTTTCTAATTTATAGTGAACTCTATCAGCTTTTTCGGTGTTTCCATGTACTGTATAGTATCTTTCTAATTTTTGTAAAAGATCAATATCTTCTTGAACTTTTCTTAAATCGGTCAAAACATCTAGTTCGTCTAGCTCATCATCTTCATACATTGCTGTTTCTAAATTCTGATCAAACTTATCAATTTTAGTGGGCTGTCCATTGGGAAATGATGTATACATCAATGAAATTAGAATTACCAATCCTGCGAAGGATAAAGAGTAGGAGAGAGATGGTTTTTCAAATGCATTTTTTATTTTGTTTTCAATTGTAAGTGGATCAGGTTCTATTTTGTTTAACTCTTTGAGTAAATTTGAATGAAAGTCATTTGATAGCTTATGATTTTTTAAATCTTTTTGGTTTAGTTCAGAAAAACTTCTGATAAGACTACATTCTACTGTACGATCTTCTTTATCAGTCCCTTCCATTTTTGCACCTTTTGTTTCGTCAAACCAATCTAAAATCCTTTTAAGCACTGTTATTTTCTCCTTTTTCATCTTTCATGATCATATGTTTTAATAGTTCCTTGGCTTTAAAGAGCCTACTTTTAACCGTACCAATATTGCAGCTTAAAACTGAGGCAATTTCTGAATAAGACATTTCTTCAAAATATCTTAATTCTATTACTTCCTTATATACTTCATCGAGTGAGTTCACCTTTTTAATTAGATAATTAGATTCGTCATTAAGTTCTAATTTTTTTTCATAACCCAATCTTTCATCTAAAACTAGGTATTCAGTCTCTGAGAGTGGTTTTTCACCACGATTTTTATTTTTAGCTAGTAGATCCTTAGATTTATTGATGACAATTCTATACAGCCAAGTATACACTCCAGAATCGGCACGAAAATTACCAATGGATTTATACCCAGAAATAAGTGCATCCTGCACGACATCTTCTGCATCATCATCATTTTTCATCATGGATTTTGCTTTTCTCAGAAGCCTCTCACTATAGGGTTTTACTAATTCTATATATGCAGATTTATCTCCATTACGGATTCTATTTAATAATTGAAGTTCTCTCTCCTTGATCGTCATTGTTCTTCCGTAGACATGATTCCAGGAGATACCTCTTTTCTCAATGGAATTTTTTTATTTTTAAGTTAATCTGAAACTAAAAAAAATAGAAATTTTTTAGTTTCAGATTCTGAGTAAGCGTAGGTATGTCAATGGCAATAAAAGTATAGCCATTATGGGAAAATATACATACTTTTAAGCAAACCTAGTATTCTGAAATTTTTTAGAATGTTTATAAAATTATCTTGCAATTAAATCTAATAATTGCATTTTTAGGCTAGAAAAAATATATGATCATTAATAATATTCTTTTAAGTGGGCGGATCAAGTATCGTTTAGGAATGTTCCAATGAGCATAAAACTTATATAAAAAAATAGGTTATATTATTATATTTTACTATTTAAAATTCCCAATATATTTTAATTTAATAATAATTAGTTAATAAAATTATAGATTATATAAAAGTTCATGAAAAATTTTTTGTAAAAGAAGAAAAATAAGGAGATATAGAAATGGCAAATAACCTTGCAGAGGTATACAGAGAAACGGCACAAAAATATGGTGAAAAACCTGCTTTTTTTTCAAAAGATGAAAAGAAAAAATATAAACCTGTTTCTTATAAACACATTCATGAGAATGGAATCGCTCTAGCAGAAGAACTTATCAACATGGGCGTAAATGCTAGAGAAAATATTGGGCTAATGGCAGATCATCGCATAGAATGGCCTATAGTTGATTGTGGTATTCTATCTGTAGGTGCGGCAGACGTCCCAAGAGGTACAGACGTCACAGAGTCTGAATTAGAATATATTTTAAATCATTCAGAGTCCAAAATAGTTTTTGTAGAGAATGATAAGATGCTCGATAAACTCAATGGCATTAAATCAAAAATACCCAATGTAAAAACTGTGATTGTTATGGATCCCAAGGCAGTTGCACAGGGTGCTATAAAGCTACAAGATGTAATCGATCGCGGTAAGAAATTAAGAGATAGTGGTTCCAAAAAAGCAGAAGCAAGAATCCAGCAAATCAAAGATTCTGACCTATTCACTCTAATTTATACGTCAGGAACCACTGGGCAACCCAAAGGTGTTATGCTCACTCATAAAAATATGTTATTTCAACTTACAGATGTAATACCCGTTATTGACATTGGATCCGAAGAAAGAATGATGTCAATCCTCCCTGTTTGGCATATCTTTGAAAGAGTATTTATGTATGGTTCTATTTACGTTGGTGCTGCAACTTACTTTACAAATGTGAGAGACATGAGAGATGATTTCCAAAAGTGTAAACCAACCTTTATGGCATCTGCACCTCGACTTTGGGAGAGTATTTATACTGGTATCTATTCTAAACTCAATGATCCAAAGCAAACAAAAGGATTCCAAAAAGGGATGTTCAATGCGGCTTATTTTTGCTCTAAGAACTTTCATAAGGCATATAGATTCATTACAAGTAAAGAAGTTGATTATGAAGGCAGAAATCCATTGGTATCACTGTTTAAGGGAATATTTTATTTTTTCCAAATGATTTTATTGCTGATTCCTTATAAATTTTTCGACCTACTAGTTCTTTCCAATATTCGAAAAGCAACAGGTGGCGAACTCAAAGCTACGGTATCTGGTGGTGGAGCTCTCCAAAGACATGTAGATGCATTTTTCAGTGATATAGGACTCAATGTAATTGAAGGTTATGGTATGACAGAAACTGCTCCTGTTATTTCTTGCAGAACATGGGATAAAATGGTTATGGGTTCAGTTGGTCCTGTTGCACCCAATACTATGGTTCAATTGCGTGATTTTTCTGGAAATGTAATTACAAGTATAGACATTGATGGAAGCATTGAAGGTCCCCGGGGTGTAAAGGGTATAATATATGTTAAGGGCCCACAGGTAATGAAAGGTTACTACAAAAATCCCGAAGCAACTGCCAAGGCATTGAAAGACGGTTGGATGGATACTGGGGATTTGGGTATGATTAACTTCAAGGATACTCTCACAATAACTGGTAGGGCAAAAGAAACAATAGTTCTCCTCGGCGGAGAAAACGTAGAACCCGTACCAATAGAAAATAAAATTTCTGAGTCTAAATATGTTCACCAAGTTATGGTTATAGGACAAGATCAAAAGAATTTAGGTGCAATTATTATTCCTGATTTTACCGTAATTAAAGATTGGTGTTCTCAGAACGGAATTTCAGAAACAGACGAGAAGGTTTTAATTGCTAATTCCAAAGTTGTTGATCTATTCAAAAAAGAAATCAAAGATCTAAACAGTTCAAAAAATGGGTTTAAGTCCTTTGAACAAGTAACACCATTCTTTTTAATCGCCAAACCTTTTGAAGTGGGTGATGAAATGACAAACCTAATGAAACTGAAAAGACATGTTATCACGGAGAAATACAAAGATAAAATAGCAGATCTATATAAGTAAAAAATTCTAACGCTGGGTTTAAGTTCAATCTCCCAGCGTATAAACTTTTTCAATAAATGACACAACTGCAATAACTATCTTTTTCCGCCGGTAGGCGGAAAAAAGCCTAGGATTGTTGAGAATTCATTTGCAAAAACTGACTTTTTGCAGGAACATCATAAGTATTTTACTTATAACTATTCGTCTCCTATAAAGTGTAGATTAGAATTAGAATACCCGAATCTCATTATTTTTAAATTTTTATTTTCGTCACACTAGTTACTTGTCATTTAAAACAGTCCTTATATTGTAATCTTGTAGAGTCGATGAACACTTATAGGATAAGATAGTAAATATGATAAAATATTATATAGAAAATCTAATTTTAACTAAATTTCTTAAAGAATCTACTTTTGTAGCAATCCTAATTTCACTTCTATTTTCCCATTGTCAAACACAACTATCATCTAATGGGAATGATTTGAATACACTTCTGATAAGCAGGCTCTTCCTTCATAAAGATCGTATACGAATTCTCGGACAAGCACTTCTGCCTGGAATGGTTGCCAATGCAACAGTCAGCGTATTTCCCATCCCATCAAAAGGATTTTGTGCAGATGGATCAACTCTGAACACATCAAATAATTTACTTACATCGGGTAAAACAAATGCTTATGGACAGTTTGAGCTTTCTTATATTAGTGTAAGCAAACCAGTTTGTATTGTAGTCACAGGGGATAGCTCTACATCAATGAGTGTTTATATTCCTTTTTCAAATGCAACAAAAGTTATCCAGTGGGTAGATGGTATTCATTTTTCAGCTGTAATACAAGAACCTGATCCCACTTCTAGTAGAGGTGTAGATGGAGTGTATAAATTTTTAACAATTACTCCATTGGCATCAGTCTTAGAAGGCAGGTTTAATGGGTTGAGGTATACAGGTTCTGACACTGATAAAGCAAATTTAGAAAGGGCAAACAAAGATATGTTAACTTCCTTTTTAAACGGTCTTTCTGGTAAAATAGAAGAATTAGGGACAACCTCTGAAACCTATCGAATGAGGATTGGGGGTATTACGCAAATATCTGACACAATTCCAGCATCTTCATCGGCGACAAATGCAAATGGAGTAGTAGCTTTTATAGATATTTATAAAATGATTGAATATATGAAATATGATTTTTCTGATGGTATTTTTAATGGGTTAAAGATTACTGATAGTGGAAGTTCTTCATCAGTCACATATAGTAATTTCAGTACTATAGATTATAATACATTTCTTAGTGTAAAATTTAAAAATGCTGTGATAAGTTTTTTAGATTATTTAGCTGCTGAAGATTTACCATCTGCACTAATCAATAATCAAAAATTTTGTGATAATTCATTTAGTTGTTTATGAGTATCAATTTGCTTAAATAGTAAGACGTTTTAAGTATATATTATATAAAAAAAGAGGGATCATGTCAGATTATTTCAAAGACAAAGTAGCATTAGTCACTGGTTCTGCATCACCAAGGGGATTGGGTAGAGCTGTTATTAATAGAATAGCTAATGAGGGATGCTCAATAGTAATTTTAGATTTAAATGAAGAAGCAGTAAAAAAGGCAGCAGAAGAAGTTAAAAATACTTACAATGTAAAAGTATTAGGTATTGCATGCAATGTATCAAAGGAAGAAGATTGTATCCAAGCGATCACTAAAATAAAAAGTGAATTTGGAAAACTCGATTTTTTAGTTAACAATGCTGGCGTACTTCGGGATAACCTACTAATGAGAATGAGTGAAGCAGATTGGGACTTGGTTATGGATGTAAATTTAAAAGGAGTGTTTTTGATGACAAAGGCATCCTCTAAACTTATTCTGAAGTCTCCTTCAGGAAGAGTTGTAAATATCTCATCTGTTTCTGGACTTGTGGGGCAGGCAGCCCAGGCAAATTATTCCTCTTCAAAAGCAGGAGTCATTGCTCTCACAAAAGTATCCGCAAGAGAATTTTCAGGAAGAGGAGTTACAGTAAACGCAGTTTGTCCAGGATTTATCCAAACAGATATGACCGATGCTCTTCCAGAGGATATTCGTAAAAAATTATCTGAAATGATACCACTAAAAAAACTTGCTACACCTGATGATATTGCAGGAACAGTTAAATTTTATTTAAGCGAAGATGGAGCATATATCACCGGAACTGTATTACGAGTTGATGGTGGTGCTGCCATAGGGATGTGATTATGAGAGATGTATCAATTATTGGAGCTTATGAAACCGAGCATGGAAATCATTCCAAGAGATTACTGAGAGACTTAGTTTCAGAAGCAGGAAATGGAGTTTTTTTAGATTCTGGAATAGATAGAAAAGAAATCCAAGCGGTCTATGTGGGAAACTATGCAGGTCAAGAATTTAATAATCAAAATACAATGGGATCCTATGTTGCAACTGTCCTGGGTATTGGAGATAAGCCGGCAACTAAATTAGAAGGAGCTTGTGCATCTGGTGGACTTGCATTTAAAGCAGGTTTCAATGCAGTTGCTTCTGGTCTGTACGACACTGTATTGGTATTTGGTGTAGAAAAAATGAACACAAAAGATCCAACTACAACTATGGAAATAGTTTCCCGGGGGCAAGATTCAGAATTTGAGGCAGGTTTTTGTGTCTCTGGACCATCAGGGTTTGCACTAAATGCTATGAGGCATATGCATGAATTTGGAACCACTCGAGAAATGATGGCGACAGTGGCTGAAAAGAATTATTTTCATGGAAGTAAAAATCCTTTTGCACACAAACAAAAAATAGTTTCCTTAAAAAACATTTTAAATGCAAGAACTGTAACAACTCCTTTTGGCTTTCATGATATGTCATTGGTTACTGATGCTGCAACTGCTGTTATTTTGACCACTCGTGAAAAAGCAAAATCTATTTCAAAACAACCCATTCTTATAAAAGGATCAGGTCATGGTGGTGATTATTTTACACTTTCTATGAAACGTGATTCCATTTCATTCCCTGCTACTGAAAAAGCTGCTAAAGAGGCTTTTGATATGTCGGGTATAAACAGAAGTGAAATAGATGTTCTAGAATGTCATGATTGTTTTACAATTACAGAAATTATAAATATTGAAGATCTTGGATTTGTCGAGAAAGGTAAAGGTGGTCATTTTACTTTAGATGGTCATACAAGACTGGGTGGAAAATTACCTGTTAATACATCAGGTGGCTTAAAGGCTAAAGGTCATCCTATTGGAGCTACAGGAGTTGGACAGGTGGTCGAAATGGTCTATCAATTACGTGGTACATCAGGAGAACGCCAAGTAAAAAATGCAAGGACTGCTCTTACCCATGTTCTTGGTGGACCGGGTGCTGTTTGTGTTGTTAATATTTTACAGAGAGACTTTGAATGAATAATAAATTGATAGGAAAAAAATGTAGTAAATGTGGATTTCAAATGTTGAATCCAAGTTTTAGTTGTCCTAGTTGTGGAAGTAGTGATCTCATTGAATATTCATTTGGAGGAAGGGGACAAATTTATACTTATACAGTAGTGATGATTGGATTTGGTCATCTTGCTAGTAGGGCACCTTATGTACTAGCAATAGTAGAGCTAGAAGAAGGATTAAAAATTCTTACAATTATAGAAGATATTGACAAAGACAAAGTTTCCATTGGAAATCTCGTTACATTTAAAAAAATGGAAGAAGGTACAGGACCAATCTTCAGTGCTGAAATTACTAATACCTAGGCATTAGTAATTTGAATATTCTTCAAATCATCAGGTTCTTCAGCGGTTATTTCTAGTTGGGGATAAAATTTTGATGGGGGAATTTTTACCTTATATGCATGCAATGCCTGTCTGTTTGGAAAATTAAGTAATTTCTCACCTTCAATAAATTTTAAAAAGTATTTTTCATCTAAACCATATAATTTATCTCCATATACAGGGTAACCAAGGCTATTCAAGGTTGCTCGAATCTGGTGAGTTCTTCCTGTCTTGGGCATTGCTATTACCTTTGAAATGCCTTTCATTTCTCCCAATAAATAAAAATCAGTGATACTAGTTTCACTATTATCACAATTATTATAACTAAACCTCCTTTTTTTTCTGACCAAAGAACTTAGATCTTTAGCCAAATATCCATTTGCATTTAAATGGATAGGAAAATTACCATGAATATATACTATATATTCTTTATATATATTTCTATTTTCAAAATCTCTTTGAATTACCGATGCAGTATTAGAATTTTTTGCTAATATTTGAATTCCTGATGTTTCTCTATCTAATCTATGTACTACAAATAATTGAGAATTCCCAGTTTCCAGTTGTAAAATAGATAAAAGTGTATTCTCTTTATATCGCCCGGCTGGATGAACAGGTAAATTTCCAGGCTTATTTAGAACAAGTAAATTTTCTGATTCATATAGAATGCTAAATTTCCTATCTACTTCAGGTTCAGAATAATTTTTTCTTATAAAGCTAATACTATCATTAGTTTTTAATGTATAAAATTCATTGGTTTCTTGATCACAAACCATGATAGATTTATTTTTTATTTCCTCAATCCAGCTTTCCCTGGATAGATATTTGAATTTAGTAGATAATAGATCTAAAAGTGTTAATCCAATTTCGAAATTTTTTATTTTATAAAGAAAGACTTTCATGAGTCTTTTTTTGTTATTAGACTTATAAAGTAATTACTCATCCTGAAAGTAGACTCCGTTCAGGGTGGAGAAGAGTAATGAGGGGATTATTGACATTAAACTTTGTGTTAATGTGCGTTGATCAATTTTTCCATACCTTATAGACCATGATTCTTTCATAACGTATACACCATTTATAGAAGTAGTTTTTCCGTTGCATGTGTCATGTATTTACATTTCAAATGCGATTTAACCTCTCTCCCTGTTACAGTAAAGTGTTGTACCCAGGGAAATAAACCAAAAGCAACTATCTTCAAAGAGAATTATAAATTTTTTCTAACTTTAATTGTCCTCCATTTGTTAAACACAGGAGATGGATTTTTTATAAAAACCAAGAAAAATTTTTGGTATCATTAAAAATAATAAATAGCTTATGAATTCTAAATTGATTGCAAAATTTCATTAGTAAAAAAATATGACTTAAAGGTGTTTTTCGGGAACCCGGTTCCAATTGGAAAGAAGACTAGTAAGGCTTCTTAGGGTCCTGATTGAATTTTGAAATGGTTTAACATCCTCTACGGTATCAATCTCTCGAGATAAATGATTCTGAATAGAATACTCCTTGAAATAGGATTATATTGTTATTAAAACCGAAAAAAGCAATTTCCCGGCGGAAATACCATAGCATTGATTAAAGAATAGGAGTTAACGTAAATGGCTAAAGAAAAATTTGATAGAAGCAAACCGCACTTAAACGTGGGAACAATCGGTCACGTAGATCACGGTAAAACCACTCTTACAGCGGCTATTACATCCACTCTAGCAAAGAGAATCGGTGGAAAGAACAAAGCCGTAAAATACGATGAGATCGACAATGCTCCCGAAGAGAGAGAAAGAGGTATTACCATTGCGACTTCTCACCAAGAATATGAGACTAAAAACCGTCACTATGCTCACGTGGATTGTCCTGGACATGCTGATTATGTAAAGAACATGATCACTGGTGCTGCTCAAATGGATGCCGCTATTTTGGTTGTTTCTGCTACTGATGGAGCAATGCCCCAAACAAAAGAACATATTCTCTTGGCTCGTCAAGTTGGTGTACCGTATATTATTGTATATTTAAATAAAGCAGATCTTTTAAAAGAGGATGAGCGATTAGAAATGATTGAGATGGTTGAAGAAGAAATAAGAGACCTACTCAAAAAGTACAGCTTTCCTAAAGATGGACAGGGAGAAATCCCAATTGTATATGGGTCAGCTAAGAAAGCACTCGATGGTGATGATGATGATCTAGGTATGAAATCTATTGATAAATTAATGGAAGCAATGGATTCTTATGTTCCCCAGCCAAAGCGTATTATAGATAAACCATTCCTAATGCCAGTTGAAGATGTTTTCTCTATCACTGGTAGAGGAACTGTGGCTACAGGTAGGGTCGAAACAGGCACACTTAAGATCAACGAAGAAGTAGAAATTGTCGGTATCAAAGAAACCACTTCTAAAACAGTTGTTACTGGGATTGAAATGTTTAGGAAATTGTTAGACCAAGCGGAAGCAGGTGATAACATAGGTGCTCTCCTTAGAGGAACCAAAAAAGAAGATATTGAAAGAGGCCAAGTTCTAGCAAAACCCGGAACAATTACACCTCACAAAAAATTCAATGCGGAAGTATATGTTCTTACTAAAGATGAAGGTGGTCGTCATAAACCATTCTTTAATAACTATAGACCTCAGTTTTACTTTAGAACAACTGATATAACTGGAGTCTGTGAGTTACCTAAGGGAATGGAAATGGTGATGCCTGGAGATAACGTATCAATGGTTATTGAATTGATACACCCAATTGCAATGGACAAAGGACTCAACTTCGCTATACGTGAAGGTGGTAAGACAATTGGTTCCGGTGTAGTTGCGGACATCATCGAGTAAGGCACAGATGACAGGACAAAGAATTCGAGTAAAATTAAGAGCTTTTGATCATAAGTTGATCGACCAATCAACTTATGAAATAGTAGCTACAGCAAAAAGAACCGGAGCTAAAGTCTCCGGTCCTATCCCGCTCCCCACAAAAATCGAAAGATATACTGTACTACGTTCTCCTCACGTGAACAAAAAGTCCAGGGAGCAGTTTGAAATGAGAACTCACAAGAGGCTCATAGATATTTTGGACACAAATGAAGATACAGTGGAAGCACTTATGAAATTACAGCTTCCAGCAGGTGTATCAGTAGACATTAAATCGTAAGGAATTGTAAAATGACAAGAGGTCTAATTGGCAGAAAAATAGGAATGTCACATGTTTATGCAGATAACGGTGATGTGATTCCTGTTACGGTTCTAGAAGTGGGACCCTGCAGTGTTTCTCAGGTTAAAACACCTGAAAAAGATGGCTACCTCTCCATCCAACTTGCATTTGGAGATGTAAAAGAATCCGCTCTCTCTAAACCAGAAAAGATTCATCTACAAAAAAATGGAATAGCTCCTAAGCGACATTTAAAAGAATTTAAAGTCGATGGGGATGCTCCTGCAATTGGTTCTACTATCAACATACTAGATGTATTTAAAGAATTAGATACAGTGAAAGTAAGTGGTATTACAAAAGGAAAGGGTTTTCAAGGGGTTGTAAAAAGGTATGGTCATCACGGTGGTCCCGGAGCACATGGTTCAAGATTCCATAGGCATCCTGGTTCTAGTGGGGCTGGAACTACACCTGCTAGAATATTTAAAGGTATGAAATATCCCGGAAGAATGGGCGGTGAAAATAAAACCGTAAAAAACCTAAGAATTATTAAAATTGTACAAGATAAGAATCTTTTATTAGTATCTGGTAATATTCCAGGTCACAATAAATCTCTTATTACTATAGAGAAAATTTAAGGAAAGGAACCACGCGAAATGAAAGCCCGAAAGTATTCAAAAACAGGCAATTTTCAAAATGAAGTGGATTTACCTGTAACATTATTCGCCCCAGAAAATATTAGTAGGGGTGCAATTTATGATGCAATCAAAGCAGAAAATGCAAATTTACGCCATGGAAACCATTCAACCAAAGATCGTGGTGAAGTAAGAGGTGGTGGTAAAAAGCCTTGGTCCCAAAAAGGAACAGGTAGAGCCCGTCAAGGATCCTCCAGGGCACCCCATTGGAGTGGTGGAGGTATAGTTCATGGGCCTAAAAAAAGAGACTATTCTTCAAAACTTTCTAGAAACGTAAAAAGGAAAGCAGTTGTATCAATTCTAAATAAAAAAGCTGAAGAGTCTAAGATTTCGATATTAGAAGACATTATACTAGAAAAATTTAGCACAAAAAGTATATATACAATTCTAAAGAATATGGGAATCCAGGAGACTGGAAAGATTTCTATTTTAGTAAGTGGTGAAGATGATAAGTTCAAAATCTCAACTAGAAATATTCCCTATGTAAACTACATCAATGCAAAAAGAGTAGGTTGTAGAGAGTTGTTATTCAATAACAATTTGCTTATAACAGAAAGTGCTTTAAAAGAACTAGAAGCGCACTACAAAGAGGTGCTTAAAAAATGAATCTTGAAAATGTAATACTCTCTCCTCTCGTGACAGAAAAGGCTCAAAATCTTCAAGAGATTGGTTCTTCTCAAGGGAAAAGGATGATTAAATATTCTTTTCGTATACATCCCTCTGCTAACAAAAATTTAGTAAAAGATGCAATACGAAAAATCTATAATATAGTTCCTTCTTCTGTAAATATAATGGTATATAAAGGAAAAATGAAAAAATTTAGAAATATGCCATCCCAAAGACCCCATTGGAAAAAGGCTGTTGTTACCTTTGATAATGGAGAAACCCTAGAATTCGGAAAAGGTGTATAAAAAATGGGAATTAGAAGATACAAACCAGTAACATCCTCTACAAGATTTAAAACAGTTTTAGATTTTGCGGAGATCACAGAAGAAACACCATTTAAACCACTAACTAAAACTATCAATTATAAAGCAGCACGTGGGTTTAATGGACGAATAACTGTAAGACACAAGGGTGGACGTGTAAAAAGAAAATACAGGCAGATAGATTTTAAAAGATCTAAGCATAATATACCTGCAACAGTAAAAACTATAGAATATGATCCCAATAGATCAGCTTTTATAGCTCTGATATCTTATGCAGATGGTTTATATAATTATATTTTAGCACCCGAAGGTTTAAAAGTTGGAGATACGGTTATCAGTGGTGAGTCTGCAGAAATAAAAATAGGTAATTCTTTACCCTTAGGAAAAATACCACCTGGAACCAATGTACACAATATTGAATTGCACCAGGGAAAGGGTGGTCAAATGGTTCGGACAGCAGGGGCATTTGCAACAATTGCAGCAAAAGATGGAGACTACGTTCTTCTCAAGCTTCCTTCTTCAGAAGTAAGAAAAATAAGAAAAGAATGTTTTGCTACTGTTGGTATAATTAGCAATAAAGATCACAATCTAGTATCACTTGGAAAAGCGGGGAGATCTAGATGGTTAGGAATTAGACCTTCGGTAAGAGGGGTAGTTCAAAACCCAGTGGATCACCCGCATGGTGGGGGGGAAGGGAAAACTTCAGGTGGAAGACATCCAGTATCTCCTTGGGGACAGCCAACTAAAGGTTATAAAACTAGAAGAAAAGCAAAACCCAGTGATAAGTTTATTGTTCAGGGAAGAAAACGAAATAGGAACAGAGGTAATTAATAATGTCTAGAAGTTTAAAAAAAGGCCCATTTATAGATGATCATCTTTTGAAAAAAATAAATAAGATGAATTCAGAAAACAATAAGAAGCCCTTCAAGACATGGTCTAGAAGAAGTACTGTATTTCCTGATATGATTGGTCATACAGTAATGATTCACACTGGTAATAAATTTATCCCTGTTTTTATAAGTGATAACATGGTTGGACATAAATTAGGAGAATTCGCACCAACACGTACATACCGTGGGCATGGGAATCAAGATAAAAAGGTGAAGAAGTAATGGAAGCTAAAGCTGTAGCAAAATATGTTCGTGTTTCATCTAGAAAAGCAAGGTTAGTGGCAAATGAAATCAGGGGCTATGATTATCCAGAAGCAAGAGATTATCTTAAATTTATAAATAAAAAAGCAGCTGATTTGATACTAAATGTGCTAAACTCTGCTGCTGCAAACGCTCAAGTTAGTGACTCATCTGTTGATGAAAATTCATTATATGTTAAGAAAATATATATTGATGATGGACCACAACTCAAAAGGTTTAGAGCTAGAGCTCGAGGTCGAGCTTCTAAGGTAAAAAAGAAACAAAGTCATATAACAGTAGTTCTGTCAGATTAAGGAAGTTTAAATGGGACAAAAAGTAAATCCAATTGGTTTAAGGTTAGGTATTACAAGAACTTGGGACTCTATATGGTTCTCCAAGGAAGATTACCGAAAAAATCTTCACGAAGATATTAAAATTCGAGAGTTTTTACAAAAAAAATTCAAAAATTCAGCACTGGTTCGTGTTGTCATTGAAAGATTTCCAGAAAAAATTAATGTAAATTTGCATACAGCTAAACCCGGAGTTGTAATTGGTCAAAAAGGTCAGAATATTGAAAATGTAAAAAATCTTATAAAAACTTATTCTGATAAACCAATCAACATTAATATTGTAGAAGTTAAAAAACCTGAAGTAATAGCACAAGCTATCGCTGAAACAATAGCCCAACAAATCGAGCAGAGGATGCCTTTCAGGAGAGTTATGAAGGCAGAGCTAAGAAGAGCGATGAGGGGGGGGATTGAAGGTATTAAAATTACAATTTCTGGTAGATTGAATGGAGCCGATATGGCGAGGGTTGAATCTTACAAAGATGGAAGAGTTCCCTTGCATACATTGCGTGCAAAAATAGACTTTGGTTTTAAAGAATCTAAAACCACTTATGGTCAAATAGGTGTTAAAGTTTGGACATATTCTGGAGATCATCTACCATCAGGAAAAGATGATGAAGTTGAAGACAAATATGCAGTAAAACGTCGTACAAACTAAGGGTATATAAGAGAGACCAATATGTTAGCTCCTAAAAGAATTAAATTTAGAAAAAGCCAAAGAGGTAGATTGAAAGGGAACGATGAAACTGGAAATCGAGTCTCTTTCGGAGAGTTTGGTTTAATAGCAGTGTCTTCTGGAAGATTGACTGCACGGCAAATTGAAGCTGCAAGAGTTTCAATCAATAGAAGGGTAAAGAGAGGTGGAAAGTTATGGATTCGTATTTTTCCACACATGCCAATAACTAAAAAACCTGCTGAAACAAGAATGGGAAAAGGTAAGGGTAATCCTGAATTTTGGGTAAGTGAAGTTAGACCTGGTAGGGTTCTATTTGAGATGTCTGGAATTGAAGAAGTCGCAGCAAAAAAAGCTCTAGAAATGGCTGCTTTTAAACTTCCAATAAAGACAATTTTTGTAAAGAGGTCACTCATATGAAATTAAAAGTAGCTGATTTAAAAGATTCAGAGATAACCGAGCAGTTAAATGAAGCATCAAAACAAATTAGAGAGCAAAGATTTCAATATGCAATTGCTCGCTCTTTAGAAAATCCAAAGATCATTAGAGACCTTAAGAAAAAGGTAGCTAGATTAAAAACAGTGCAGCGAGAAAGAGTATTAGCTAAGGCTAAAAAATAGGATTACTCATAACTATGGAAAATACAAAAGTTAAAATAAAGAAAACCATTCAAGGTAAAGTCGTTAGTGTTAAAATGTCAAAGACCATAGTAATGGAATTTGAAGTGAGGCAGGTTCATCCTATCTTTAAAAAAATTACACGAAAGACTACAAGATTAAAAGTGCATGATGAAAAGGGTGAGTGTGGTGAAGGAGATATTATTCTCGCTGAAGAGACTAGACCCCTCTCAAAAGAAAAAAGGCACACTCTTAAAACAATCATAGAAAAGGCTAAATAAGATGATCCAACAACAAACAATGCTACAAGTGGCCGATAACTCAGGCGTTAAAAAAGTTATGTGTATTAAAGTATTAGGTGGTTCAAAGAAACGTTATGCATCTATTGGGGATGAGATCATTGTTGCAGTGAAGGATTCACAACCAGCCTATGGTTTAAAAGATAGTACAGGAAAAAAAGTACATAATAAAGCAGTTCAAAGAGCAGTAGTAGTAAGAACCAAAAAAGAAATACGTAGGGCAGACGGTACTTATATACGTTTTGATGACAATGCTGTAGCACTAATTGATGAAAAGGGCAACCCCAAAGGAACACGTATCTTTGGACCGGTTGCAAGAGAATTAAGAGATAAAAAGTATATGAAAATTGTTTCTTTAGCTCCGGAGGTTCTATAATGGCTAAAAAGTTACCTTATCGAGGATCGGAACCTACAAAATACAAAAAAATTAAGCTTAAAAAAGATGATGAAGTCATCATTATCAGTGGAAGTCGTGATGATAAAGGAAAGAAAGGAAAAATCCTCTCAATTGATAAAAAGAATGATAGGGTTTATGTAAGTGGTATTAATAAAAAGAAAAAATATGTACGACCTACTCAAGAAAATCCACAAGGTGGAGAAATAGAAATAGAAAGATCTATTCATATTTCAAATGTAATGTTGTTTGATTCAAAACTTAAGAAAGGTGTTAGAATAGGTTTTGATGAATCTAAAGACAGAAAGGAAAGGGTTTCCAGAGGAAAGGGTAGATAATAAATGTCGACGTCACCTAGATTAAAATTGAAATACGCAAAAGAAATTAAACCTGTGTTAGTTGAAAAATATAAATATAAATCTACGATGCAGGCTCCAAAACTTGAGAAAATTATCCTCAATGTTGGAATGGGGGATGGGCATACAAATCCTAAAGCTTTAGATTCCGCTTTGGAAACACTTGGTTTAATCACTGGTCAGAGAGCTGTCAAAACCAAAGCTAAAAAGTCAATAGCAGGTTTTAAGCTAAGAGAAAATATGAACATTGGATGCATGGTCACTCTTCGTGGTGATAAAATGTTTGAATTTTTAGATCGCTTTATAAATGTGGCATTACCCAGGGTAAGAGACTTCAAAGGTTTAAATCCTAAAGGTTTTGATGGTAAAGGAAATTTCAACATGGGTATTAAGGAACAAATTATTTTTCCTGAAATTCAGTTTGATAAGGTTCATAGTATTCATGGAATGAACATCACCATTGTAACATCCTCTGAAAACGATATAGAGGCATTAGATTTATTGAAGGCATTCGGAATGCCTTATAAGAAGTAGGAGATATAAATGGCAAAAATTTCAATGATTGCTAGGCACAAGAAAAAACCTAAGTTTAAGGTTAGGCAATACAATAGATGTCCTTTATGTGGAAGACCCAGAGCTTTTTTGCAAAGATTTGGTATGTGTAGATTGTGTTTTCGTGATTTAGCAAGTTCTGGACAAATTCCAGGTGTAATTAAGGCTTCTTGGTAGGAAAAAAATATGAGTTTAACAGATCCAATAGCAGACATGCTCACTAAAATTAGAAATGCAGGCAGAGCAAAGCATTCCAATTGTAAAGTATTTAAAAGCAATATAAAAGTAGCAATTCTTGATATTTTAAAGGATGAAGGATTTATCGATGGGTACCAAGAAACCACAGAAGGTAAATTGAATGGAATCCAAGTTAATTTAAAATATGATACCTATAAAAAACATGTAATTCGTTCTATTGATCGTATTTCAAAGCCGGGAAGACGAGTTTACTCAAATGCTGAGGATGTAGTACCTATTAAAAGTAATATGGGTATTTCAATTATCTCCACTTCAAAAGGTATCATGACTAATAAAAAAGCTATGAAATTGAAAATAGGTGGGGAGGTTATCTGTACTGTTTCTTAGTGCAGGTGTTATAATATGTCAAGAGTAGGTAAAGAACCAGTTCAACTGCCCCCTAAAGTAGAAGTAAAGCAAATCGGTGAGAAAATAGAAATAAAAGGACCTCTCGGTGTACTACATACTCCGATTTACTCAGGAATTGAAATGAAAGTTGAAGATAAAACTGTAACTTTTCAAAGACTGCGTGAAGATAAGGATATGATAGCCTTGCATGGTCTAGTAAGAGCTCTTTTTAACAATTGTGTAAAAGGTGTAACCCTAGGATGGGAAAAAAATTTAGAAATCTTTGGTGTAGGTTATAGAGCGCAGAAAAAAGGTACTAATTTGGTGATGAATCTTGGATTTTCTCATGAGGTTGTATTTCCAGAGCCATCAGGTATAAAAATTGATGTTACAGACCAACTCAAAATAAAAATCACTGGAATCGATAGACAATTAGTTGGTCAGGTTGCAGCAAATATTCGTTCTATAAAAATGCCTGAACCCTACAAAGGCAAAGGAATTAAATACAACAACGAAACAATTCGTAGAAAAGCTGGAAAGACAGGTAAAAAATAAGAATGATAAGTAGAAAAAAGATTCGTGAAACCAGAGAAAGAAGAATTGAGAGAATTAGATACAAACTTAAGAAGAATGGTTCTAGCCCAAGATTAGTTTTAAACAAAACAAATAGATACTTAATTGCTCAAATTGTGGATGACAAAAGTGGTACTACATTAGCATTTGCAACATCTTCAGAAAAGACATTTCCAATCCAAGGATATTCAAGAAAAAATAAAAAATCCGCTGCCGAATTGGGTAAAATAATCGCTGAGAGAGCAAAGCAAAAAGGTATTACAACAGTCATGATGGATAGGTCTGGAGCAATTTACCATGGAAACATATCAGTGTTTGCTGATTCAGCAAGACAGGGAGGGTTACAATTCTAATGGCATACGATGATGACTCAAAAGAATTTTCTGAAAAAGTAGTAAAAATAGATAGAGTAGCTAAAGTAGTAAAGGGAGGAAGGAGATTTTCCTTCAATGCTCTCACTGTAGTTGGTGATTCTAAACATAAGATTGGAATTGGATTTGGTAAAGCAAACGAAGTTCCGGATGCAATACGCAAATCAATAGAATCAGCTAAAAAAGGACTTACAAAAATCAATCTAACTGGTCATACGATACCACATGAAGTGATTGGTAAATTTAAATCTGCTAGGGTATTATTAAAACCAGCCGCACCTGGAACTGGAATTATTGCTGGGGAATCTGTTAGATCAGTTGTGGAAAAAGCTGGAATCCAAGATATTTTGACTAAATCTTATGGATCAGGAAATCCGCTGAACATTGTTAAAGCAACTTATGATGCTCTCCAGCAGCTAGAAACTCCAAGTATGGTTGCAAAAAAAAGAGGAATCACACTCAAAAAACTTTTTGGGCATGATGCTTTGAATTAATAGGGTATTGATTTGGAAAAGATAAAAATTACACAAATAAAAAGTGCTATTGGAACCATTCCAAAGCATCGTTTAACCTTAAAAGCATTGGGACTTGGAAGAATAGGAAAGTCTAGAATCCACTCACAAAACAATGCTCTAAAAGGAAAGATACGACAGGTTGGATACCTTTTAAAGGTGGAGACAATTAACCAATGACTAAGCGAGTTACTAATAGATTGAGAAGAAGCTCAACTAATTCTAAGCCTAAAATCAAATCTACATCTAAAGGTTTAAATACCCTGAATACAATTCAATCACCAAATTTCTCAACTAAAAAAGCAAAGAGAATTGGTAGAGGACCTGGGTCTGGGAATGGAACTACTGCTGGCAGAGGACAAAAAGGACAAAAAGCTAGAGCATCATCCATTCGTCCAGGATTTGAGGGTGGACAGATGAGACTTTACCTTAGAATGCCTAAAAGAGGATTTAAAAATATATTCAAAGAAATTTTTCAGCCAGTAAATTTGTTAATACTTTCTAAATTTAATTTATCTGGTGATATTACTCCTGAAATACTAGAGGAAAAAGGTATTATCACTGATAAAAATGGAAAAATTAAAATTCTAGGTACTGGAGATCTTACTAATTCAATTAAGATCACCGCTGATGCAGTTTCTGTATCAGCCCTTGAAAAGATTAAGAAAGCCGGTGGGGATGTTATCCTTAGGGGAGTTAAAGCCTAAAACGTAAACCTATGTGGAATACTCTCACAAATATTACCAAAATCCCAGAATTAAGAAAGAAAATCTTATTTACAATAACCATGTTACTTCTGTTTCGTATGGGTACCCATGTTACCATTCCTGGCATAAATAGTCTGGTTGTTTCTGGTATATCTTCAGATTCTTCAGATGGTTTCTTAGGAATGGTAGATTTATTTGCGGGTGGAGCTCTTCTTAAATTCTCAATCTTTGCTTTAGGCATCATGCCATACATTTCTTCTTCTATCATTATGCAACTAGTGATGGTACTTATTCCTCAACTTCAAAAACTTCAAAAAGAAGGAGATGAAGGAAGAAAGAAGATAACTCAATATACAAAATATGGTACAATTGTTCTGTGTAGTATCCAAAGTTTAGCAGTGGTCTTTTTAGCTAAAAGTTGGTCAACTGGAACTGCTACAAGCCCTGCTAGATACCCTGGTCTCATTGATGAAAATGTAATGAATATTTTTGTTCCGATTGGTATTTTAACTATTACAACAGGAACTATGCTTCTCATGTGGATGGGGGAACAAATTACAGAAAGAGGAATAGGAAATGGAATATCTCTCATTATTTTTGCAGGTATAATAGGACGACTACCAGAAGCATTGGTTCAGCTCTTTACAACTGATAAAGCAGATCCATTGGCAATTCTTATATTATTTGTAATTTTTGTGCTTTTAATATCATTTACTATTATTTTGACTCAAGGTGTTAGAAGGGTTCCACTCCAGTATGGAAAGCAGATGAAAGGGAGAATGATGGTGCAAGCAAAGAGCCAGAGCTTGCCTTTTAAAGTCAATGGAGCTAATGTTATGCCAATAATTTTTGCATCTTCATTGATTTTATTCCCTCAAACAATCATTCAGACTCTCTCATCTAACTCATCTTCCTGGGCAGGATGGAGTGTTTTACTTGATTT